>JAIRRI010000090.1 GCA_031256055.1 Bacteroidales bacterium | reverse complement strand
TTGAACAACTTCACAAAAATAGATATTCGTGAGTTTACCAGATTAGAAACCCATGCGGAAAAAGTTGAAGTTATCACGCCGCATCCACACGAATCCTTCACAATCAACAATTCTGATCGGAAAAATGTTGTGATTGAAATTACGAATCCAACTTTATTTTGGAAATCGTCGAGTTTTTTGGTAGTTCGGGTAAGGTAATGGTGTTCGACATATGATGATAATTGTAGGGGTCGAAAATTTTCGATCCCTATGTTTTTCAATATGATTGCGTGCTGTGTGTCCCGACCAATGCGTCAACCAAGCGACTGGCGCCAATTCGAAATAATTTTGGTGTTAGCCACTCCTCACCTAAAATTCTATAAACTAATTTTACATAAATTTCCGCATCGGCAGGCGTAGAAACACCTCCCGCAGGTTTGAAACCGATTTTTTTTCCTGTTTTTTCGTATTCTGTTTTGATCGCATTAAGCATCACGAAAGCCGCCTCAGGTGTGGCGTTTACGGCGACTTTTCCGGTTGATGTTTTGATAAAATCACCGTTGTTGATATTTGCAATGGCTATTTCGCTGGCAAGCTTAATGTTTTCGGGGGTTTGAAGTTCACCTGTCTCCAAAATTACTTTCAGATGTGCGCCTCCGCAAACATCTCTGATGGCTTTGATTTCCGTACCAACCGTGGCATAATCGCCTTCGAGAAATATGCCGCGAGAAATGACCATATCAATTTCTTGTGCGCCTTGTTCAACAGTGTAAGCCACTTCAGCAGTTTTGATATGAATGGGGGATTGCCCTGCCGGAAAAGCACCGGCAACACAAGCGGTTTGAATGTTTGTGCCGATTAATTGTTCGTGAACAATTTTTGCAAATGGCGGATACACACAAATTGCAGCAGTTTGGTGTTGTTTGGCTTTATTGCAAAGTGCTATAACTTTCTCTTTGGTATCAGCGCCTTCAAGTGTCGTCAAGTCGATGAAAGACATGATTTTTTTGTTGAGTTCTGCTTGAGGGTAGGGAAGGGGAGTTGCGAGGATTTGTTCTAAAGTTTGCATGTTGTTTATAGTTATGAGTTATGAATTATGAATTATGGGTTATGGATTATGAGTTGTTAGAAAAATCACATTTATAACCCATAATTCATAACTATTTTATATCATGTTTTTCCCGATACCTCACGTTAAAACTACGTTGCGAAAGATCCGGAAAGATTTTTTGACTACCAAATAGTTTTTTATAACTCATTTTAAGCATATAATTCGGAAGCCATGAGTCCATCGCAGCGCGTTTGATCATCATTTTGCGAAGTTGTTTAATCTTCGATCTGTCAAGGGTTACATAAAATTCGCGACGAACAGCCTCTCTGCGATTTTGTAAAATTAATTCGTGAATTGGAATATTCATCGGGCACACTTCCGTACAACGTTTGCAAAGTGTGCAAGCATAAGACTGATGTGCGGCATAATAAAAATCCATCATAAACGGATTTACAACTGAGCCAACAGGACCTACGTAAACATCTCCGTATGGTTCTCCTCCGACAAGTTTGTAAACCGGGCAAACACTGGCGCACGCACCGCAATGAATACAATTAAAAATTTCACGTTGTTGAACGTGTTTCATTACTTCGGTACGTTTATTGTCAATTAGCACCAAATACAGTTCTTTCGGTCCGTCTGTTTCGCCTTCCTGACGTGGACCTGTGATGATCTGCGTATTCCATGGCAACATATCGTTCGATGTATGCGTAGCCAGCAAATGCAAAAATTTTTCCAAATCCACCAAGCTTGGTATCATTTTTTCAACACCACACAACGCAATGTGGATCTCCGGAAATGATGTGGTCATTGCAATATTGCCCTGATTTTCGCAAATTACCAAGCCGCCGATATCGCTGACTAAAAAATTCACACCTGTAATACATGCACGAATTTGAGTGCATTGATTAATTAGATATTTTTTTACATAATCAAGAGTCTGCTGAATATTTCTTTCGTTAACATTGAGACTTTTTTGAATATTTTGCGAAATATGTGCAAAATCAGTATTCAGAATAGGAAACGATATGCTTTCGGGTTTGTTTTTTTGCAATTGATTATAAAATGCGTTAAATTCTGTTTCCAAACAATCGATATTAACGTCTTCAAATGCTTTGTTTAATTGAATTTCGTTAGCTACCTTAGAATTGGATTTGATCGTTTTTTTAATACCTTTATCGCGCAAAAGTTTGATGATTTCTTTAGTTGCTTCTTCATGATCTGCCGCCCAAATAATGCGTCCTCCGCGACGTATAAACAAACATTCAAACTCTACTAAATATTTTTCCAATGCATTAATTGCTTTATATTTACTGAAACTGGCGCGTTTTTTTAATAAATTCGGATGTTTGAAGTAGCTATCCGCATTTTCCAAAACAGTTTGATAATGCTCAAAAATACCTTCTGCGTACGTGCGGTGGTTTTTGTTGTTAATGCCTTTTTTGGCGGATTCCAAATATGTGTCGAGTGTTGTGGACATTCTCTAATTTGGTGCGGGGTGTGCTTCACGTACCTCGTACCTTTTTGCTATTATATATCTATTTTCTGTACTCTTTTTTCATGACGACCACCTTCAAAATTAGTGGAAAAAAATATCTTTACACAATTTTTTGCTTCTTCCAAATCAATAAAACGACCCGGTAGAACTAAAATATTAGCATTATTATGGCATCTTGCTAATTCTGCAATTTTTGCATTCCAACATAATGCA
Organism: Bacteroidales bacterium; assembly: GCA_031256055.1. Lineage (GTDB taxonomy): Bacteria > Bacteroidota > Bacteroidia > Bacteroidales > P3 > WRKV01. Next base: position 21,086 of record JAIRRI010000090.1, on the reverse strand, counting down.
GCGCGAATACCTACATGTTTATTAGCAGCCATAGCAACACCGTTTCCGCTTCCGCAAAGTAGGATACCTTTTTCATAAACTTTATCTTGAATTAATTTTGCTTCTTTATGAGCAAAATCAGGATAATCAACGGGTTCTTCGGAATAAGTACCCAAATCATCAAATGCAAATTCTTGATTTAAGGATTTGATCAACTTTTGTTTCATTTCAAATCCGGCGTGGTCGGAAGCAATAGGAATATTTTGCATAATAACTAAGTTTTTACAAAATTACATATAATTCATAACTCATAACTCATAACTCATAACTTTTTTTCAACAGTCAATTGTTTGTTGATAAATTTTTATAATAATGTTGATAACTTATTTTATCAGAATTTATCAAAAGTTTTACAGCACTTTTCAAGACAAAAAATAGAGTTGTTAATATTTTTTTTATTCACAAAATCAGTTATCAACACAGTGTTTATAAATTATTGAAAATTCTATAAAACAGATGTTTTACAACTTGATAAACTGTTCAAAAAAAAGAATAAAAAACGACTTTTCATAAAACCAAATTTTATAAAAAAAGTTATTCAGATATTAACAATGCTAATATAATTTGAAGTACAATTTTGTTTTAATAAAATATACTAAAATGCGATGTTAATTTGTTGAAAAAAAATTGTATCTTTGCAACATGAATTTTGTAAATGAAATAAACCGCTTAAAAGCTGAAAAAAATGCGATCATTTTAGGGCATTATTACCAACGTCCCGAAATACAGGATATATCAGATTTTATTGGTGATTCGTTAGCTTTAGCAAAAATGGCGATGAATACTAAAGCTGACGTTATTGTATTTTGTGGTGTGCATTTTATGGCGGAAACGGCAAAAATTTTGAACCCTAAAAAAACAGTGCTTTTGCCTGATTTAGAGGCCTATTGTTCATTGGCAGACAGTTGTAAATATGAGGATTTGAAGGCATTCAAGGAAAAACATCCGAATGCGATGGTGATTTCTTATGTAAACTGTTCTGCAGCTGTAAAAACGATTTCCGATTTGATTTGCACTTCGGGGAATGCGTTGGAATTAATAAAAAAAATCCCTGAAGAACAGGAAATCATTTTTGCGCCCGATAAAAATTTGGGCGGTTATATTAATCGCCTGCTGGGTCGGAATATGATTTTATGGGATGGAAGTTGCCACGTTCACAATCAATTGGAGGCTGAAAAAATCCTACTTTTGAAACAAAAACATCCTAAAGCCAAACTTTTGGCGCATCCTGAATGTACAGAACCTGTACTGCTTTTGGCAGATTTTGTCGGAAGCACGTCTGCCATGTTGAACTTTGTGAAAAACGACCAACATTCGAGCTACATCGTTGCCACCGAAACGGGCATTACTCACCAAATGCGTAAAATTTCGCCGCAGAGCGAATTTTTTGTGGTAAGTAATGATATTGAGTGTTCGTGCAACGATTGCGAGTATATGAAGTTAAATACCCTCGAAAAACTATACCTTTGTTTGCGGGATGAGACGCCGAAAATTGAACTTTCGGATGAAATTATCGAAAAGGCTCAAAAGCCTTTATTGGCGATGATGTAAAACTTATGAATTACAAACTTATAATTACGAAACTTTACAAAAATTCGAAATTCGTAATTGATAATTCGTAATTTTTTTGTATCTTTGCATCTATGTTTAACCTAAAACAACAACAAACCATGGAAAATTTAGTAAAAGAAATCGAAACCCAAATCGAAGTATTTGCAGAAAACGTACAATCGCATGTTGAAAAAGGCAATAAAGCTGCCGGAGCACGGGCTCGCAAAGCAACTTTGGAATTGACCAAATTGTTCAAAGAATTCAGAAAACAATCTGTAGAATCTACAAAATAAAAAAAGCGCCGTATGGCGCTTTTTTTATTGCTCCTCGCGAGCAAAATCTACCGCCCGATTGATATGATCGGCAAAAGCTTTGGTTTTCTTAAATTCTTTCACACAGAAATCTAAGAGTTGTTTATCGTCGGCCAATAATTTTTCGTCGAAATTTTGCACAAGCGAAAAGTTTTTTTGTTTAATGTACTCAATGTATGGACTATCCGCAGGAAAACCTTTTGGCGGGCGTGATAATTTTTCCTCTTTGTCATCGTCCCAATAAAAACCTTTCGCGGCCTTGATAGTTTTTAGAAAATTTTCTCCATTACTTAAAATATCCTCGCGAACGCTTTTTAAAACCACGGGTTCGGGCATATATAAACCTGTGGCGAGTATCGGACCACCAAGCCAGCTGTTGGTTCCTTTTGGCTCAATATGGCAATAATAACCGGCATTTCCGGAATTTTTCCCACCTTTGCAGATAAAAATGCCGATGTGAGTTTTGTAGGGCGTTTTATCCTTTGAAAAGCGCGTATCACGATAGATACGATATGAACAATCTTTCACGGTGAGACCAACGATTGTAGGATCGAATTTTGCAATTCCGGCAATCAATTTTTCAGTGAAAACATTGATGTCTTTTTGAATGGCTTGATAGCGGGCTTTATTCGCGGTGAACCAGTCTTTGTTGTTGTTTTTGGCGAGTTCTTTGAGGAAAGGGATAGCGGTTTTCATAGCTGAAGTTTTTTGCAAAGATACAAAAAAAATTGATAGGGAGGCTATTTCGGGGGGCTTTTTTAGCATTTTGAAGCCCTGACAAATAAAAAAAGCCCGTTTTAGGGCTTTTGAGGGTGAGGTTTGTGCGGATGAAGGGACTCGAACCCCCACGCCTCTCGGCACCAGATCCTAAGTCTGGCACGGCTACCAATTACGCCACATCCGCGAATGAGAGTGCAAAGATACGAAAAAAAATTGAAATAAACAAGAAACGTCATTCCGAGCGTAATCGAGGAATCCCCTTGCTATGGGATGTCTCGACTATGCTCGACATGAGACTATTTAATTGCTCGTGTGATTTCTCGTTTTCCAACAGGTCCGGGAATTTTTTCAACAAAAAAACCTGCGTTTTGCAAGGCGCGACGAATTTCGCCTTTGACACAATAAGTGGTGAGTATGGCGTTTTTGCGAGAAGCGTTGTAAAGTTTTTGAAATACATGTTCTGTCCATAATTCGGGTTGGATGTTGGGTGAAAAGGCATCGAAAAAAATTACGTCGAAATGATCATTGGGTAATCGAATATCCAATATGGAAATTTGTTGTTTTTTAAGGTCAAAATATGGCGAAATGCCAACAGTAGGGGCGTATGCAATACGCCCAATTCCAAAATCACAATGTTGGATTTGATAAACCTTTTCACGAAGTTCACCAGCAACAAAATCCGCATGATTTAAAGCGTTGAGTTGGGCTTCATCTAATGGAAAAAGTTCGATAGCATGATAAACAATCGGAAGTTTCATGTCTTCTGCCCATTGCAGAGTTAAAACAGCGTTTAGCCCTGTGCCAAAACCCATTTCAAAAACACGAAGTTTGGGACTTTTTTTTGGATGTCGTTGGTATCTTTCCTGTAATCCTGCATTGATAAAAACATGCTTAGATTCGCTAACAGCACCGAATTTCGAGTGATAGGTTTCGTCGAATTGTGCACTTTTTAGAGAGATTGAACCATCGTCGGTGATGAGCATATTAAATCTGTTTTTTCATCCAATGATTGGTAGATAAATAAATCACACTACCAATGATGAGTACGGCGGAATAAATAAACTCCGAAAACCAAACCAATGCTATACGATCGGCAAATGTAAACGCCAAAATATAAATTGCCGTCACATAAGCAATGGTTGAAAAAATATCGATAACTAAAGCAATTTCTGTGTTTCCGGTTGCAGAAACAGCAACAAATATAGTCCATGCAATACCTCCGACAACTCCTGCCAAAGCTACGATATACAAGCCGTTTATACCCATTTCGATTAACGAAACATCGGCTGTGTAAATCGACATAATTGCATTTGGAAAACAAAGCGTGAACAGAAAAATCACAACCATTATTCCCGTGCAAAATCTTGCAACTTTCCGAATAATTAGAAACACATATCGTCGTTGTCCTGCACCGATTGCGTTACTGACCAATGTACTGACAGTCGCACTAAACGCCCAATGCGGCGTGATGATTAATAAAAAATAACTTCGAACAATGTTCGTAACGGCTAAGTTTTTCTCGCCTGTTTTTTCAACAATCACAAAAAATAAAAACCACCCGATGAGTGAAGTTAAATGCTGCAACATCGTAAATCCTGCGAGATTAAAGGTTTTTCGAATGATGTCGAGTTGAGGTAGTTTGAACTGAAATAATTTATATTTTTTCAAATCCACTTTTTGAAAGATGATAATTACAAAAAATAAAAATCCCAACACTTCTGCTAAAACAGCGGCCAAAGCAGCACCTTCAAGCCCCATTTTCGGGAAACCGAATTTTCCGAAAATCAAAATATAATCAAAAATAAAATTCGACGCAGCAACCACTAAAGCTCCAATCCCCACATATTTTGTGAATTGTATACCTACAAAAAATCTCGACAAAATCACACAACCCAACGAGAAAAACAGTGTAAACATACGAATATTCAAAAACTGCACAGCAGCTTCGGCAATAGCCTCCGAAGCAATCATAATACCCAGAATTTTATCGGCAAATAATAATCCAAGCACAACAATAATCGCCGAAAACAACCAAATAAAATATAAACTGTTTTCTACAATCGGCCCGATTTTGTCGTAATTTTTTTCACCATTTCGTCTGGAAATCAGAATTTGCGTGCCGGTTCCGAAGCCCACCCCCACTACAAACAAGATAATATAAAATGCTCCGGCGATTGCCGATGCAGCCAATTCCAGTTCGCCAACTCGCGCCAAAAACGCTGTATCAGTTACGACCACGATGTTTTCGGCAAGCGTGCCGAATAGCAATGGCATGGCGATTTTCCAAATATCTTTATATGTGGGTAGAGATTTCAAAATATGTTAAAACACTCCCATTATTTTCAAGACCAATAGTATTAAAGCCGTTGTTCCGAAAACAATCATAATGAAATACAAAAATCCTATGACGATTGATTTCCATATGGCTTTCCATCGTGTTTGGTTTAGATAAAACCGATGAAATGCTATTGACAAATAAACTCCCGGCAAGAAAAAAAGTATAAACGAGAGCCACTTCGGAAATTCAAGAGTCGGAAATATCCAAAACAACACTAAGAAAAATGCACAAAACACCCACAAAAACACATGAAAATACATAGCAAACACGAAGTGATACACATAATAAAACTTGCTTCGCCAAAAAAATACCATGAGCAATAATGCGAAAATAGGGATAAACAAAAACGCAGCGTAAGGTGCATATCTGGAAAAATAAGTTAGCAATTTATCTTCAACTTCTTTTGGATCTATACTTTGTTTGGAGGTTTTTTGGGTTGTTGGTATGTCCGTAAATGAAGAATCAGGAATAGCATTCATAATTTGCATTGCTTTTTGCTTAGCAACAGAGTCAGAAATGGCGTCAATGGCCGTTTGTTGAGCATCAGCAACATCTGATTCCGTATTACGTCCAAAATCGGCTCGACTAATCAAAAGAGCGAAAAAAATCAATGTAGAAATCCAAAGCAATTTTACAGGATGCACATATTTTTTGATTCGTCCCAAACGATATTCGGTTGACAAAAATCCGGGACGAATCATGAGATACCCCAATGTAATCGGTGTTTTATTGTTAAGCGCAAAAGCATTTTCCAAAAAATTGCCGATAAGTTTGAAAAACGGTAGTCCTTCACCGGCTAAAAGATCTTGTCCGCATACATGACAATAACGCCCAAAGGTTCGAGTGCCACAATTGCGACAAATCCTATCGGCGGGTAAAGGACGCGGTTTTTTCTTTAACCAGTTTATTTTTATTTTCATGATGCTGTTTTTTAGCAAAAAGTCTGCAAAGATACGAAAAAGTTTTGTAGTTCTGTGGTTTTATAGTTTAATAAAGTACTTTTTTTACTATCGAACTATTAAACTATCAAACTTTTTTCGTACTTTTGCACTTGTGAAAAATTTTGCCTATATTTTTATTGATTGGATGCGTCAAGGCGTAAAATCGTGTTGGTACATGTTTAAATTCATGATACCAATTTCGATTGTGGTGAAAATTTTGCAAGAAACAGGGCTTATTGTGCATATTGGCAATGCACTTTCGCCACTGATGAAATTGATGGGTTTGCCGGGTGAAATGGGCTTGGTGTGGGCATCGTCGATGATTGGGAATATTTATGGCGGATTAGTTGCGTATTTGCAAATAGCGCCCAATCTTGAACAACCGTTAACCATCGCACAAGTAACGGTTTTAAGTACAATTATTTTGATTGCACATACATTTTTGATCGAATTGGTAGTAACACAAAGAGCCGGTGCAAAGATTCTGCCGATGTTTATTATTCGCTTTGGGTTTGGTTTTTTGGCGGGCGTTTTGATTTATTGGACGTATCACTTTTTAGGTGTTTTACAAGGTTATCCGGAAGTCATAAACACAGTGTTAATGGGAAAAAAAGATCCAACTTTAATAGAGTGGGGGATAACTCAGCTTAAAAGTTACGGCTTTCTTTTCGTGTGGATTACTGCGCTCATCATTTTTTTGGACATTCTTAAACGCACCGGAGTTATTGAAAAAATCAACAGTTGGTTAGAACCTGTTTTACGGATTTTGGGTATTGGAAAAGATGTAATCCCAATTACAGTTGTAGGGATGACATTAGGTTTGGCATATGGTGGTGCTTTAATCATCAATGAGGTTAATCAAAATAAAAATATAAAAAAACGGGATGTTTTATATGCGTTGGTACTCATGGCGATTTGCCACAGCATTATTGAGGATTCTTTATTATTGATGTCTGTGGGTGCACATTACACGGGCGTTTTTGTGTTTCGAATATGTTTTGCGTTGATTATAACCTATGCTTTTGTGAAAATAACGTCGAAATGGAGTAAGGAAAAAATGTCTAAATGGTTTTACGCAAAAATTTAAAAATCGTATCTTTGCAAAATGAAACAACGGTTAATTTTTATCTTTATTTTTTTCTCTGTAACAATTGTTGTTAAAGGACAAATCTCGTTATCCGAATTGTCTGAAAACAATACGATTGTTTCGAACTTTTTGCAGCTTCCTAAGCAACAACTTTTGGATACGGCAGAGTATTATTTCCGTAAAAACAGTATTGATACAGCCTTGGCTTGCTACAATTTAATTGTTAACACGCCTAAAAAAAATACGAATATTGAACAACAAAAAATAGTTATTGAAGCTTTCAATAGATTAGCGATGATGTATAGTGATATGAGTGATTATCGCAGTGCTTATGAAGTTTTGATTAAGGCTTTGCTTTTGTGTGAAGAAATAAGTTATGAATCGTTTTTGCCGAGAATTTACAATAATATCGGAAACATTTATTACCATTTCAACAAATATGATATTGCTAAACACTACTATTCAAAAGCCTTAGAGAGATGTCAGGATAGTATTGGGTTAGTCATCATGTTAAACAATCTTGGAGCTGTTAAAATCGGAAATAAAAATATGGACAGTGCGTTTCTTTTGCTTGACAAAGCGTTGCAGATCAGTCAACAGATAAATTTTACTCATTTATACAGCATCCAAAATAATATTGCCCGACTTCATCAAGAAAGGAAACAGTACGATTCGGCTTTTCATTATTTTCGATTGGCGTTAAATAATGCAAGAGAAAAAGATCAAATTGAAAAAGAAGCTGAAAATTTATCCGGTTTGGCAGACTGTTTTTTGGAGGTTGGACAAATAGATTCGGTTCTATTTTATATAAAATTAGCGAATGCGATTGCAAAAGAACATAATTTTCTAAAGCTTTTAGCCAAAAACCATCTTATTTTGGCTAATTTAGAGGAGTCCAAAGGGCACAATAAAAATGCTTTAGAGTATTTTAGAGCGTATGCCGATCTGAGGGACTCGGTATTTAATATCGAAAGTTTCGGAAACATCAATCAATTACAACATTTATACGAAACTTCGAAAACAAATCAACACATCGAACGATTGGTTGTAGAACAGCAAATCAAAGATCGTACGATTCATTATCAAAAAATTATTCAAGGTATCATTTTTGCTGTTTTGTTATTAGTATCTATCGTATTATTGTTTGTTTTCTTGCAAAAAAGAAGATTGGACACCGCTTACAAAGTGTTGTTTGATAAAAACTTAAAAATTATAGACCTTGAAAATTTATCCAAAAACGATTCAGATAAGTACAAAAAAAGTGCGTTAACTCATGACGGGCGAAATGAGCTGTTAAACAGAATTTTAACTCTTATGGAAGATAGGTCTGTTATTTGTGACAGCGAACTTTCTATGGATAAATTGGCAGAATTGGCAAAATCGAACAGTACATATGTTTCGCAAGTTATTAATTTTACGTTTGAGAAAAATTTCCGTTCGTTTTTGAACGATTATCGCATTCGGGAGGCTCAACGTTTGTTTTCGGAGCCTAATGCTGCAAAATATACCATTGAATTTGTTGCACATCAAGTTGGCTTTAAGTCTCGGAATGCGTTTAGCGATGCGTTTAAAGAAATTGTCGGTGTGAGTCCTAATTTTTATTTGAAGTCTATGCGGGATGTGAGCCGAAAATTTGAGCACAGCGTTAATAACGAAGCTGTTAACCAACAATAATCTGCTGTTTTTACAAGTCGTTTTGCCCAAATTTACAAATGTGGGCAAGGGTTTTCCTTTTTTTTTGTTATTTTTATGTAATTTTGCAACATCAAAAATTGCGATAAAGAAATTCAATCGTTGAAAATTCAAATACATAATAATTAATCAAATAACAACTAAAAATTATCAACACATGAAAAAATTGCTATTTATTATCAGCACATTATTCCTGCTTTTGAGTATGGGATATGCCCAAGAATCATGTAATCAAAACATTCCAACAGATTCTAAAACTCTACATTTTTCTACTTCGAGCACAGATGTTCTACTTTGGGAAAGTTTTGATGCAGTCACCTTTCCACCAGCAGGCTGGAGAAGGATTCCTGCAAGTAACCTTCCGCCACCAAACCCTCCGGCAACTCTGTGGAATAGATTTACTATGCTTTCTCAGTTTGTGTACGGTGGTGTGGGTGCTTCTGCAGCAGTCCAAGCAGTCGGTGGAAGTGCCTTCAACAGTTGGTTGATGAGTCCTCAGATTGCTATACCGAGTACAGGTGTTTACAACCTTGAATTTTGGTCTGCCATGTGGCCTGTTTCAGCAGCTCCAACAGCGATAGAACTCATGATTTCTACTACAGACGATGTGCAAGCTTCGTTTACTGTCCTAAGAACGATAGATCGATCAGAGCTTACCACAGACCTTGCCAAATTATCAACTTCATTGGCTGCTTATGCCGGAGAAGATGTTTATATTGCTTTTCGATTTGCCGGAATAGGCTCTGCTGCAGGCAATTGGAGTGTAGATGAAGTGAAAATTGTAAATGAAAATTACATTTTTGTAGATGCGGAACTTAGAGCGATTACCGCACCGGTAACTGGCGAAAACTTGACAGCCACCGAACAAGTTAAGGTTCAAATCAGAAATAATGGAGATTTAGCTCTTACCATTTTCGATTTGAAACTTGAACTCAATGGAGATTCTATAACTACCGAAACCTACACCGCTTCAATTCCAAGTATGGGACAAGTCGAATATACATTTGCAACCGGATTGGATCTTTTTGCAGGTGGAGATTATACCATAACCGTGACTGCCATTGTAGAAAACGATGCTGTTCCGACTAACAATTCAAGAACGATAACAGTTGCGAATTTCAAATGTCCACCGATATCAGTTTTTCCATGGACAGAAGGTTTTGAAAGTGCAGACTATGATACCAATCCGAATGCCAATCCTCAACTTCCCATCTGTTGGGAATCTTATTGCGTTTCAGTTTGTGGTAGCGGTAGTCTTTTTCCTAAAAATTGGGTCATAAATCCTTTACTGGATTACGTACATAGTGGAAAATTATCGGCAATACGTTGGACCGAAAGAGATGGCGATGCAGAAACATGGTTGGTTTCTCCACAAATAGTCATTCCGACTACGGGAATTTATACGCTTGAATTTTGGTCTATCAATCGTAATCCTCAAAACAATGTGTACAATGGCGTGTGGATTTCCACAACAGGACAGAATCCAACAGAATTCACATTTGTTGAACTCAAACAATTATCAGGTTATGAAGTTTCGGAAACGTTTAAAAAGGTAGCTATTTCTTTAGCAGATTATGCCGGAGACACCGTTCATATTGGTTTCAAATACACCGGACTCCACGGTGATTCGTGGATTATAGATGATGTAACAGTTATAAACCGCGAAGGTTATATTGATGCAGAAGTGTTGGAAATCACGACACCTAATAGTGGTATAAATCTCTCTGCCAACGAGCCGGTTAGTGTTAAAATCAGAAATCATGGTTTGGATCCGATTTCAGGTTTTGAATTGAAGCTTGAACACAACGGAGATTCTATAACTACCGAAATCTACACAGGCACAATAGCCGGTTTAGGTTTAGCAGATTATACGTTTACAACGACTTTGGATCTTTCAGCAGGTGGAAACCATGCTATAACCGTAACTGTTATTGTTGCTGAAGACGCAGACAACACGAACGATGCTAAAACAATTACCATTCAAAACTATTTATGCCCGCCAATAACTGCTTTTCCATGGATAGAAGGATTCAACCCCGGAACTGGAATTCCGATTTGCTGGCACAGAATCGATGCTGATGGAGACGGCTTTGGCTGGACATGGGTGGCACAAGGAAGTAATGGTGCAGCAGGCTCTTTTGCTGTTCACGATTACGGTGAATTTGGTCAAGTTCCGCTTAATCCGGACAACTGGTTGTTGACACCACAATTAGTATTGGATAGAGATTTAACACTTTCTTACAAAGTTTCGGCAAGCCATCCGCAGTATTTTTATGAAACTTATTCTGTATTGGTTTCTACAACAGGTCAAAACACAAGCGATTTTACGGAAATTTTCAAAGAAACACTTACTGCAGGAGGGTCTGAAGTCGGTTTTAAAACAGTAAAACTATCTTTAAGAGATTTCACCGGAGAAACAGTTTATATTGCTTTTAGACATCACGATACAGATCCGAATTTTGCATTTGCACTGATCATTGACGACGTTGAAGTATTCGATTTCGTTGATTTTATTGATGGAGAAGTTACTTCGATACTAACGCCGGTTTCTGGAACAGGTTTGACTTCAAGCGAACAAGTAACAGTCCAACTTAAAAATAACGGAAGCGATCCAATTTCTAATTTCACACTCAAATTAGAATTGAACGGAACAGAAATTGCAACTGAAACCTACACCGGTACAATTGCAAGTTTGGGCACAGCTCAACATACATTCACACCAACTTTAGATCTTTCTACTGTAGGAATAGCTTATGCAATCATGGTTACGATAAATGTTACGGGAGACCAGGTGGCAAGTAATAATTCTTTGACGAAAAGAGTTGCAAAATTCAGCACACAAGGTATAGAATTAACAGGTTACAGAATTTATGAAGAAGGTTCTATACCGTCTCGTTTGGGATTTGTTAAATTCAATTCCAACACACCCGGAACCATCACGCAAATTAATAACCACCAACCAAGTGGAGATGCGAACTCTATATTTGCAGGTGAATATGTAAACGGAGATTTTTATTATTTTTCCGTATTCCAAAATGTTATGGGTTATAGTGCGGTAAATCTTGTGAAAATGTCGACAAACACATGGACGGTTACTTCAACCGTTCCGGTAACAGGTAATCCTGTGGATATGGCTTACGATTATGCAACACAAACGATGTATGGAATCGTAAACACAAATCCGGCATTTTCAACCTTGGTTAGAATAAATCTCGAAACCGGCGAACTTATTGGAGTTGGTGGACTTGGACAATCTTTCTATGCATTGGCCTGTAATACTGACGGGCAGTTGTATGGTATCGATAAATTCGGCAGATATTGTGCCATAAACAAAACAACCGGAGTTGCAACATCAATAGGTTCTACGGGATTATATCCGGAATATATCCAGTCTATGGGTTTTGATCATAACACCGGACGATTGTTTTGGGCTGCAGTTAATACAAGAGGCGAAGCTAGTCTCGTTGAATTAGAGCCCACTTCAGGAATTGCATTTGATAGAGGAGCTTTGATTTACAACTCGGAAATTATAGGTTTGCACACACCTTATACCCATTTACCGAGATATACCATTACTGCTTCGGCAGGTGCAAACGGAACAATAACACCAAACGGAACAATAACTGCGATAGAAGGCAATGACTATACATTTATCATCACACCGAATACCGATTATGAAATTTCACAAGTGTTGGTAGATGGCACAAATAATCTTGTTGCGGTAACAAACGGCAGTTATACGTTCACAAATGTAACGGCTAACCACACCATCGAAGCTGTATTCGTTATAAATACTTCTATTCAAGACATTGCGAACGAAATATTCCGCACTTATCCGAATCCTGTAAAAGATGTGATGTACATTGAAACTGAGCAAATCATCAAACAAATTTTTGTGTTGGATCTTCAAGGTAAGGTGTTGATGCAATTACAAGGCAATCACAGAACAGTGGATTTGCAATCTGTTCCGGCAGGATTTTACATAATTAGAATCCACACAGAAACAACGGTTGTTCCAATAAAAATTATGAAACAATAAGCAGTCTGGTAAATTTGGTTTGGGTTGCTTTTTTAGGAGTGGAAATATCTCCCATTTCCTTTCTAAAAAAACGAAACGTTTTCGCGTTTCGTTTTTTTTTTGTATCTTTGCAAACTAAAATAAATATATGAACCCCATCCAAATGGTTGACCTAAAAAGTCAATACCAACACATCAAACCGGAAGTAGACAAAGGTATTCAAGAAGTTTTAGACTCTTGTGCATTCATCAATGGTCCTGCGGTTAAACGATTTCAGGAAAATTTAGAAAAGTATCTCAGTGTTAAACACGTAATTCCTTGTGCTAATGGCACAGATGCGTTGCAAGTGGCCATGATGGCACTTAATTTAAAACCCGGTGACGAGGTTATTACGACAACATTTACATTTGTGGCAACTGCCGAAGTCATTGGTTTATTAGGTTTGACGCCTGTTTTGGTTGATGTTGACCCGCATTTTTTCAATATTGATATTGATGCCATCGAAAAAGCAATTACGCCGAAAACCAAAGCCATTGTGCCTGTGCATTTGTTCGGACAATCTGCCGACATGGAAGCCATTATGAGATTGGCGAAAAAGCACAATTTGTTTGTAATTGAAGATACGTGTCAAGCGATTGGTGCGGATTTCATCTATTCTGACGGACGCAAACAAAAAGTCGGAACAATTGGAGATGTGGGCTGTGTTTCGTTTTTTCCTTCCAAAAATCTCGGTTGTTATGGCGACGGTGGCGCTCTTTTTACTAATGATGACACACTTGCCGAGAAACTTCGCATAGTTGTAAATCACGGCATGAAAGTGCGGTATTATCACGATGAAATCGGTGTAAATTCTCGATTGGACAGCATTCAAGCCGTTGTTTTAGATGCCAAACTTAAACATTTGGATACCTACAACCAAAATCGTGAAAACGCTGCGACTTACTATTCATCGGCATTTTCAAAGAGCGACAAACTCACAGTTCCTGCTTTGGCAAAAAACTCAACACACGTTTTCCATCAATATACATTGCAATTGCACGAAAGTATCAATCGTGATGATCTCATCAAACACCTCGCCGACAAAGGTATTCCTGCGATGATTTATTACCCTGTTCCACTTCATCAACAAAAAGCCTATCTCGATCCTCGATACAAAGATGGCGATTTCCCTGTTTCCGAAAAATTGGCAAAAACTGTGATAAGTTTGCCGATGCACTCGGAACTTAGCGAGGAGCAGTTGAAATATATTGTTAGTGCTGTACTTGAAAAAATTAGTGGTTAATGATAAATGGTTAATGTTTTTATTAATCATTAACCACTAATTAACCACTAATCATTACTTTGGCTCTGTAGTTCAATGGATAGAACGAAAGTTTCCTAAACTTTAAATTCGAGTTCGATTCTCGGCGGAGCTACTAACCGGCATAACATTTAACATCCTTGTCGGTAATTGTTTTATCGCAGAGAATAACTAAGCGTTCAACAATGTTTCGAAGTTCTCTTATATTTCCTGTCCAGGTTCGTTTCGACAGTTCTTGTAGAGCTTTTTCGGATATGGATGCATTGGGTTTCCCTTGACTTTTACAAATTTCATTTATAAAATGATTAACTAACTCGGGTAAATCGCTTATACGAGAGTTTAAGTTCGGCAGCTTCAAAATAATAACAGAGATTCTATGAAAAAGATCTTCTCGAAAATTTCCGGCTGCAATTTCGGCATTCAAATCTTTGTTTGTAGCAGCTATCACTCTCACATTTACAGGAATATCTTTTTCCCCTCCTACGCGAGTAATTTTATTTTCTTGAAGTGCTCTTAAAACCTTGGCTTGAGCGGAAAGACTCATGTCGCCGATTTCGTCCAAAAACAATGTTCCGCCGTTGGCTTGTTCGAAAAATCCTTTACGTTGCTTGATAGCGGAGGTGAACGAACCTTTTTCGTGACCAAAGAGTTCACTTTCGATTAATTCCGATGGAATTGCTGCACAATTCACTTCGATAAGCGGATGATTAGCACGTAGACTCCGATTATGAATACGTCGTGCTAAAAGTTCTTTTCCGGTGCCGTTTTCGCCGCAAATCAACACACGTGCGTCGGAAGGTGCCACTTTGTCTGCCATGTCTAAAATGGCTTTCATTTCAGGACTGTCGCCGATAATTTCGTCCGTTTTTTGAATTTTGGTTTTTAAATTTTTGGTTTCGGTGACCAAGTTTTTTCTCTCCAAAGCATTGCGAACACTAACTAACAGACGATTTAAATCCAACGGCTTTTCGATAAAATCATAAGCGCCTTTTTTTAAGGCTTCAACAGCTGTATCAATGGTTCCGTGTCCGGAAATCATGATGATAGGCGCATCTGTCAAAGATTTGGCATGTTCCAAAAATTCCAAACCATCCATTTGAGGCATTTTAATATCGCAAAAAATGACATCAAATAGGGTATGTTTTAAGATTTCGAGTGCTTTTACGGCACTTTCAGCTTCTTCGATGTGATAGTGTTCATATTCCAAAATATCACGAAGACTCGCCCGAATGGCGCGCTCGTCATCTA
Source organism: Bacteroidales bacterium (assembly GCA_031256055.1). Taxonomy (GTDB): domain Bacteria; phylum Bacteroidota; class Bacteroidia; order Bacteroidales; family P3; genus WRKV01. Next base: position 5,841 of record JAIRRI010000090.1, on the reverse strand, counting down.
TGATTAGTATTTTTTGAGACATGAAATTTTTTTTTAAAAATCCTACAAAGATACGATTTTTTTTGAAATTAACAAAAAATTGTTTTGTTAATACACACTAATTTTTTCGATAAAAATTTGGTCAAATTATTCTTTTTCTGTATCTTTGCAAAAATAAATATAAAAACATTAACCAAATAAATATAAAAACCATGAAAACCAAAAAACATTTTTTAGTATTTTTCATTGTGTGCGCTTGCACTTCTCAGCTCAACGCACAGGTAGAAATTCTTTCAAACGACATTGTTCATATCGGCAATGCAACTAATCCTCAAATAATAGTAAATCCTAATGGTACTGTTCATATCGGAAATACTTCGGTGACACCGGATCCTTCCATAGGTTTTGAAGTAAACGTATCTAATTCGGTTATAAAAGCTCCTCTATGGAATGGATATGTTGGAGTTCAATTTGGTGCAGCAATAGATGTTAATGAGTTTGGACGCACAAGGGAGGTTATGCTACTGACCGGACTTTCTAACCAAAGAGCAGGCATAGGTCGGTCAGATAATCAAATGAATAAAATTTATTCGTCGGAATACTATTTAAGTGGAGCTGCCCTTGGACCATTAGTAAGCTCAGATGCCAAGTTAAAAACAAACGTTCGCGAACTTCGCTCAATGACAGAACGCATATCCAAACTTCGCCCTGTGATGTATGATTTTGTGAGAGACGGCAGTGGCGAAGATGTTTCGAAAGACCCTGCCTACAAAATCAGAGTAGGTTTTATTGCTCAGGAGGTCAAAGAACTTTTTCCCGATTTGGTTACCACGTATAAATTAGGTGAAGATAAAGATGCTGAAGAGTTGCTTAGTTTGGATTATGCAGGATTAATTCCTTATCTAACCAAAGTTATTCAAGAACAAAATGAGAGGATAAGAAGGTTAGAGCAACTGCTCGGTTTTAGTACCATGGATTTTGACGGGGATGTTGCGGATGATGTTATGGGCGGTGATGTGCCTGAAGCTCCACAAGCAGCTCCCCAAATAAATCATGGTACAAGCGAGAACAATATTTTGTTCCAAAATGTTCCTAATCCTTTCAATAATGCAACCACTATAAACTACAAACTTGCTGAAAATGCAATCAATGCCAAGATTTGCATTTACAACCTAACCGGCAAACAGTTGCAATGCTACAATCTGCCAACTGCCAAAGGCGAAGATGCCGTAGAAGTGCGTGCCTCGTCCTTGCAATCGGGCATGTACCTGTATTCGCTTATTGTAGATGGTAAGTTGATTGATGCTAAACGAATGATTTTAACAGAATAGGAGGTTTACCATGAAAACACAAATTATTACTATATTAATCTGCATATTGTTTGCAAATACGACTACTCATGCTCAAGAGGTTTTTCCACTATCGGGAGCTAAGTGGACTGAAGAAATTACTTATATGGGAATACCACAGCAGTATATTTCTTATGTGCTGCAAGGGGATACTGTGATTGACGGTATTCAGCGAGCAAAACTTTATATCTTTTATAGTCCAAATAGCGCAGACTCTTATTTAATAGGGTTCTTTCACATACAAGGAAACTCTGTATTTTTTAGGTCATTGAATAATTTTGCGTATTATCCTATATGTTCAGACTATTATCTACAAGATGGTCTCTTTTTTGATTTTTCCTTGTTGGAAGGAGATAGTTTTGAAAATTGTACATATCCAGGAATGAGTATTGTCTCGAGTGTTGATAGCATAGAATTGGGAGGAATTAATAGAAAAAGTATAACGTTTGGAATAAATGGAGGCCAATGGACAGAAGGAATAGGAAGTTTAGATTTGTTTTATGGAAAAGAATGGATACCAACTGGCTTTTACGGCAAACACCTTGTCTGTTTCACACTAAATGACGAATTGATTTATTTAGATCCTCGGTATTCGAAGTGTCCAGTTCTGGGAAATGCTACTACTATTTTGGAAACAAAAAACAATCAGTTAACCATTTTCCCAAATCCAGCTAAGTCCACAGTTACGGTTCAATCAGACCATTCTTTGAAACGGTTGCAAATCTACGATATTAGCGGAACTTTGCTACACGAACAATCCTGCAACGGTGAATTGCAAACAACCATACAAAAATTACCTCACCCCCCTGGAATGCACTTCGTAAAAATCACTCTGCAAAGTGGAGATGTATACACAAAAAAATTAATTATTCAATAAAATAGGAGGTTTACCATGAAAACACGAATTATGACCATATTAATCTGCATAGTTTTTGCAAATACGGCTACTCGCGCTGAAGAGGTTTTTCCGTTATCGGGAGCAAGATGGACTTGGGAAATTCGTTACTATTATGAAGACCCATATAATGTTTCTTATGTGCTGCAAGGGGATACTGTGGTTGACGATATCCAGCGAGCAAAACTTTACTACATTCACCACGACAATCATACAGATTCGCTTTTGATGGGTTTTATTCACACACGAGGAGATTCTGTATTTTATAGGTCATTGAGTGACCTTGTTGGGCATTATCCTAATATTTTATGTCTTGAGCCTCATCAAGATTATCTTTTATATGATTTCTCTTCGTCGAAAGGCGATAGCATTAAGGATTATTGTCATTATGAAGATAGTTATTTTCCCGTTTTGGATGTTGATAGTGTGAAATTTGGAGGAATTCACAGAAAAAGAATAAGATTTAGAGAGGATGACTATGATTACTGGATAGAAGGAATGGGAAGTATAAACGGTTTGTTTTATGGAGTGGAGGCTATACCAATAGGAATGATGTCGAGAAGACTGGTCTGTTTTACTCTAAATGACGAACCAGTTTATTTTAACCCTACCTATTCTTCGGAATGTCCAGTTCCGGGAGTTGTTAGTGTAATTCGAGAAACAAAGAACAATCTCTTGACCATTTTTCCCAACCCTGCTAAGTCTACAGTTACGGTTCAATCCGACCATCCTTTAAAACGGTTGCAAATCTATGATGTTAACGGAACTTTGCTGTCCGAACAATCCTGTAACAACGAATTGCAAACAAAGATACAAAAACTGCCAAAAAAAGCTGGAAAATATGTTTTAAAAATTACTCTGCAAAATGGAGTTGTACACACTGAAAAATTAATTATTCCATAATGCTATTTAATATGAGAACATTAAAAATAATACTGTTTTTAATCTTTTTGCAGCCGTTGAGCGTATTTGCACAACAAATCACGCATTCTGCTTCGTTCAAAGATATTCAACTAGTCAATTCTATAATTGATACGAATTATTTGGAGCTCAGCAGCGAAGGATTAATCGTTACTGGAAAGCAGGAAGGCGCTCCGTCTTTGCTTTCAAAATCTATTTTTCTATACATTCCTCCGGGATATCAAATAGAATCTGTTGCAATGGTCAATCCGATTATTCAAACCATTTCATTAACAAAAAAAATATTACCCGGTGGCGCGGACTTGCAGTCCGTGCCGAGACTAACCAACCCGACAAATAAACTAACTCTAAAATATAAACCATCATGAAAACAAACATTTTAAAACTAACAACATTTTTTTTGCTATTGACGGTGTTTTTTACTTCTTGCGAAGACAAAGACAAACCGTTTTTAACAGTTGATGAAACTCCAATAACAGTAATTGTTGAAGGCGGTGAGTATTCTATTACAGTTAAAAGTAATAGAGATTGGTTTGCTGTTATAGAAAATGCAGAGAACGTTGACTGGTGTACATTAAACAACAACACTGGAAACGGCGATGGTACTATAACCGTAAATATTTCCGAAAACACAGCTACTACCCCAAGAAGCGCAACAGTAAAAATCGCTTCGGGAAGTTTGATGAAATCTGTGGTTATCATTCAAGAGACCCTTTGTTATTGCATTATGGATACCTTAAAAGGTGAATGGATTTGGAATAATGAGCAGGGTTATTATTGGGGAAATGACGAGTTCAAATCAATTATAAAAATATTTAACCAAAATGAAGATGGCTCTGCAAATTATGAAGTTTTTGTTGAAGATACATTGTTTTACCGAGGAAGTTTTCAAGCTCAAGATATTCCATGGGATGGTAGAGATAGATATTTAATTACCAATATCCAACTACCCCACGCTCCAACTACATGGGCTATACATATACCAGCAGTATTGGAAAACAATGCTATACTTTTTTGGGACTGGAATACCACAAGTCATATGCGTTATTATTATGAAAGAAAAAGAAATGAATAAAACATGAAAAAGATAGTAATTTTTACATTATTTGTATGGTCTAGCACTTTAATGAATGCACAAAATTCTAAAGAAATGCTAATGCTTGAAAAGTTTAACCTAAGACCTATAGAGTCTGTTTTCGATAAACGATTAGGGGAAATAGATAAAGAAACCGGAGCATTGCGTGTTAATCGGCATGAGTATTTCAAATCGGAAAAACAAGAAATAGAGTCCATAGCATGGTTTTATTTGAAAGCAACACAAGATGTGTATAAGCTAAACTTGGATCATGTTATATTTTCTCATACCGTAAGATCGCCGTTAGGTCATTATGTGTATTTTTTTCAATATATAAACAATATACCTGTTTTTTCTACCTGTTTTACGGTTTATATCAATAGAGAAAACATTGTAAAATACGCATTAAATGAATTTAGAAATGTACTTGGGTATGCAGATGCTGAAACCAGTCCTTCAATTACGGCAGATGAGGCACTAACCATTGCCTACGACTATTTGAATATAAAGAGAGAAACTATTAGAGAACCTAAAACAGGACTCGTTTATTTTGAAAGCATGGATAAAGGTTTGGAATTAGCCTGGAAAATTAATATTGATGCTATAGAGCCTTTGGGAAGTTGGCAAGTATTTGTTAATGCCCAAAATAAGCGTATTATTCATGTAGAAGATCGCAGAATGTTTGCAAATGGTACCGGCAAAGTCTTTCTGGTAAATCCTCTTGTAAGCGCAAATGTTTCTTATGGTCATAATAATTGTTATTTACATAATAACGGGGCAACTAATCCCTGTTTGGAAAGCCAGTTGGTGCAAGTGACCTTAAATGACTTAACGTTTGAAAATAATCAATACAAGTTAAAAGGACCTTATTGTGAAGTCGAAAATTTTGATCTTCCATCTGTACCTATACCCGAACCATCTACGCCGAATTTTAATTTTACGCGGAATCAAGGGGGATTTGCGGCAGTCATGTGTTATTATCATGTTGATTTAGCCGCTAGACGAATTTTGGAATTGGGCTACAATATACCGAATAGCTTGAAAAAACTTAAAATAGACCCACATGGTAAGGATGGAGTACGTGATGCGAGCTATAATAAAGACTTTAACTATATAACTATGGGAAGTCAATATGGGATTGGTAATACCTTCATTCCTACTGCCGAAGATGCTGATGTTATATGGCACGAATATGCTCATGCAATGCAGAATCATTTAGGTGCAGGAGATGTGTCACCGGGTAATCCACAAGGAATGACTCCCAACTGGGCACTTTCTTTACAAGAAGGTAGCTCCGACTATTGGGCCACATCTTACAAAAGATCTCTTTATCCTGATAATTGGGCAGTATTTGCACTGTGGTATGATATGAATAATACGCCGGGAGCTATAGGGATACCACGCAGATTAGATAGAGACTGGAAATTTCCGGACGATTATGATAATGCGCTAACAGCTAGTTGTAGAGGACAAATATGGAGCTCTGCTCTTATGAAAATTTGGGGAGATTTAGGACGAGATATTACAGATAAATTGTTTTTGGAAATGCATCTAGCTGGAGACCTATCGTCTTTAAGAAAAGGCGCAACTGCTTTTATGCAGGTGACAGGTGAATTTATAGA
>JAIRRI010000068.1 GCA_031256055.1 Bacteroidales bacterium | reverse complement strand
AGCAAATCGAAAAATGCCATCACCGTGAAAATTAAAGCCAATATGATAAATACCCAAACCACAACTTTATACTGTTGTTTGAGGTAAGACATAGCACCTTCACGTACGTGTTGAGCAATGGATTTCATGGTGTCGGTGCCTTCGCTTTCCTTCATCATTTTTTTGAAGAAATAAAAGGCAAATCCGAGAGCGGTCACCGCTGCAAGCGGAATGAGGTAAAAGAATGTGTGTTCCATAGAAAGTATTTGGTTTTGGTTTTGGAAACTGCAAAAGTAATAAAAAAATGTGAATTGACAAAATATTTTCAAAAAAAAAGCAAAAAAAATACATCCGTAGGGACAAGTTAACTTGTCCCTACGGATAACAACGACAACAAACTAAAAGCACAATTAAGGTAAAACTTAAACTTTCTTAGGCAACTGAAACAAAAACTCCAACCCTCCACCAACGCGGTTTTTCACAGAAATCGCACCTTTATGGAAGATAATAGCATTTTTCACAATTGATAATCCGAGGCCTGAACCTCCGGCATCGCGTGTGCGCCCTTCCGAGATGTTGTAAAAACGTTCGAAAAGCCGACTTAAATGCTGTTCGTCTTGCACACCAATACCATTATCCGAAAACGAAAAATAATAATAATTATCATCTGAATTGTAGCAACTGATTGTGATCGTTTTTTCTTTGCCGGCGTATTTTATCGCATTGTCCGTTAAATTGCGAAATACCGAATAAAGTAAATTTTCATTACCTTTAACGATGGTGTCGGCAGGTATATTCACATCAACTGTTATGCTGTTTTCTTTCAACGGAAGTTCTAAATCTTCGCAAATATTTTCAACGACGGAAAGAATATTGACATCGTTCATCCGAAAAAAATCAGGCGCTTCTTCAATCTTTGTTAAAAGTTCCATATCGCTTATTAGTGCCGACAAGGACAGGGTTTGCTTGAATGCTTTTGAAATAAATTGGCGTTGTTTTTCTGCGTCTAACGGTTGTTCCAAAATGGTTTCGAGATAACCTCGAATGCTGGTTACCGGCGTGCGTAATTCGTGAGCAATATTGCCGGTCATTTCTTGTTTGAGTTGTCGTGTTTTTTCTTGTTTGGTTATATCTCGAATAGTGATTTCGAAACTGTTGTCTGCAAATATATTTACCTGTACAGCAAAGTTTTTGCCTTGTTTTTTAATAACCGTTTCGTAATATGTTTCACTGTGTTGCGAAGATAAAAACGTGTTTATTTCGGAAAATTCCGGATTGTTTAGTACATTATTGGGTTCAACAACCGTTTCACTCAACAGAATATTGAGATATTGCATGAATAATCCGTTGTAAAATTCTACTTTTCTATCCGATGTATAAAAGCACACACCTTCTCCGGAACTGAGAATGTGTTGCAACAATTTCTCACGCTCCTGATCAATTGTTTTTTTTCGGGATTCGAGTTCTTGGTAATCTTGAACAATGCGTTTGCCTATTTCGCCCAATTCATCATCGGGAAAAACAACATTGGCATTGTGAAGGCTGCCTTCTTCCGCAGCAATGGTGAAATCGCGCAATTTAGCAATTGATTTACCAAACATTCGAGCCGTAAAACTTATAACTGTCAGCGCTATAAAAAACAATAATATTGTAACATATAAAAACCCATTATCCGCTCTAAGAAAACGTTGTATTTGAATATCATAAGGCAAAGCCACGCGTATATAGTAATTTCCAAAGTCTTTGGCATAGTAAAGATATTCTATTCCTTTTGTTGCCGATTTTCGTGCAGAAGAACCCGAACCATGACTTCCGGCTTTAAGGATTTCCGGTCTGTTGGCATGATTTTCCAATTTTTCAACCTCACGAAACGCATTGTCGTAAAAAACACGTCCATCTTTATCTATAAGGGTTAGGCGAATGTTGTGAGGAAACAATTTGAGAAGAGAATCAATAGGTTCATTATGCCTCAAAGCGTTGTTTACAACGTTGGCATAAGTATTGAGTTTTTCTTCCAATATCTCGGTTTTATAACGTTTGGCACGGGATTGCTCAAAAATGACAATTCCAATTGTAAATGACAGAAAAATTATTCCGAACCACAGGAATAAACGGTGTTTGTACTTTAGCTTCATGATATTTGTGAATTAAAACGATAACCATAGCCGGAACGGCTTGAAATTAAATTTGCCATATCGCCTAATTTTTTACGTAGGCGAGTAATATGTACGTCGACGGTGCGTTCGGTTACATATGGTGCATCTTTCCATAGATATTCAATCATATCTTCTCTGCTGAACAGTCGGTTTGGATTAGACGCTAATAACGTTAGTATTTCGAACTCTGTTTTTGTAAGAGTAATACTGTCTCCCTTGATGAATACTTCTTTCGTTTGAAAATCAATCTCCAAATTATCGAACATGAGTTTGTTTTCATTTGGTGCATGGAGCACCTGATGATCATTGGAATGACGTTTTAATACGGCTTTGACTCGTGCTGTTACTTCTTTGACGGAAAACGGTTTGTAAATATAGTCGTCTGCTCCAACCGAAAAGCCTGTCAGCATATCATTTTCCGTATCTTTGGCTGTGATAAAAATAATTGGCGTATGATTATTTTTTTTGCGTAATTTTTCTGCCATTTTGAACCCCGACATTCCGCCCATCATCACATCAAGCAGGATCAAAGCACAGTCGGGCGTAATTTTTTCTAACGCTTCTTCGGCAGAATTGGCACAGGTTACATCAAATCCTTCGTT
>JAIRRI010000058.1 GCA_031256055.1 Bacteroidales bacterium | reverse complement strand
TGATATGTTTTGAGCGCATATCGAATATGATTCATTTTTCCAAACTGCAACCGAAACGAATGCCCTAAATGGTTGGTCCATGCAGGATTGTTATTCCCTGAACCGTTAAACAATGTACCGGTAAAATTCACAGGAAAATCGTCGATTTCAAAGCGATAATTAGCCATTACACCTATGTCTCGCAACGGTCCACTCATGTATCTCACAACCCACGGCAAATCCGCAAAAGCAGCCATTCTCGGTGTAATTTGCTGTGTTTGAGTGAATGGAATATGAAACTGTCCGATTGAAAACGAGAAATCTTTCGATTGCCTAAATCGCGCTTCTATGTCCAATACTCTGAACTGCCCATCTGCACTGAGGTCCACTTGCATATTGTAAGAAAGCCATTCGTTAACATTACCGAGCAGTGCAACACGTGCATTGGCGATATTGAATCGATTGTGATTTTCATAAAAATTGTGCTCGCCTCTCACTTTCAAAGTGCCTCTAAATTGAGGTTTTGTGTTGATTATAGGGTTACAAGCTAATACTACGGGAGCTATCGTATCTTGGGCAGTCAACAATGTACCGAAAAACATAAAAAAAGTTGATATCAGAGCAATTTTTTTCACTAAAAATCTCCCAAAGTTTCTTTGAGTTGCGATAGTGCAATCTTTGTTTGCTCAGCATTGGTTACACTTCCGTGATATTTACAATCGTTCGTCATAAAATCTACACCGTGTCCCATTTCGGTTTTCATTACAATAAAGACCGGTTTTTTATTGGCTAATTTTTGTTTGGCTTCATTTAAAACAGAAATAATATTTTCTATATTGTGGCCATCCATGTTCAAAACTTGCCAACCAAAAGCCTCAAATTTGGCACGTAAATCGCCTAAATCGCAGACATCTTTTGTTGCACCGTCAATTTGCAAGCCGTTGAAATCAACAACTGCAATCAAGTTATTCACGTTTTTCGCCGAAGCAAACATAATGGCTTCCCAATTTTGCCCTTCTTGCAATTCGCCATCTCCGCAAAGGCAATAAACAAGAGAGTTATCGCCGTTGAGTTTTTTGGTAAGGGCCGCACCAACCGCATTTGATAAACCTTGTCCCAACGAGCCCGAAGCCATCCGCACACCCGGCAGATTGTGTGTAATACTCGGATGTCCTTGCAGGCGCGAATCCAGTTTTCGAAATGTACCTAATTCACTGGTTGGGAAATACCCACGACGCGCTAAAACGCTGTAAAGCACAGGCGAAATATGTCCATTCGAGAGAAAAAACACGTCTTCGCCTTCGCCATTCATGGTGAAATGGTCAGGATTAACGTTCATTGTATTGAAATACAATGTTGTCAGAAAATCTGCACAGCCCAACGATCCTCCGGGATGTCCGGATTGAGCTTGCGAAGTCATGCGAATGATATCTCTACGCACTTGGCTTGCAATATCTTGCAATTCAGAAATAGATTTCATAGTTTGTTTTAAGTTTAATTTGCAAAGATACAAATTTTATTTTAGTTGAGCAATTTTTTTGATGTAGTTATTAAAATTTTTCGTATGAAAATTTCGAGAAAATTTGGTATCATAGTTGGAAACTGAAAAAACAAACTAAAATATCTGTTCCCCTGTTTGGCGGAGGTTATACCTCCGTCCGACTATCCTGATAGGTTTTACCTATCTAACCTAAAACTAAAAAATGACACAAAAATATGATAATTACAACTTCGCAAACGCAGGTAGAACCTGCAAAAATAGAACGACGGAGGTGGAACCTCCGCCGAACATCATCGTTGCAACTTCAGCTTAACGGGGACTTGCAATCCGTGCCGTGTCTAAACTTCTCATGTATGTACATGTATTGTTTGGTCAATACTGACACAAAATTACAACAAAAAATTGCAAGGTTTGAAAATTTAATTTCAGGAAAATAAAATTTCTTCAGGAAAAACAAGCATGAGTAACACACTTACCAAATTAAACAATCCATGAACTAAAGCCGTAACCCAAAATGCTTTTTGGGTACTATGATTTTCTTTATAAAGAATAAATCCTGTTGCTAACACCACTCCTGTAAATATTGCAAAGATAGCGTAGGATATGCTGTGCGTTATATGACCTAATCCAAATAGGATAGCTGAAATGAAAACTTGCAGGTATTTATTTTTTGAAAATTTATTAACTATGATTATTGGAAGATATTGATAAAGAAATGTCTCTACAATAGGCATCAAGGCAACTAAAACGGCAATACCATATGGTAAGCCTTTTTCCATATCTTCTAGTCCTACTATAGGCTCATCTTCGATGGTAAAAAAAGGAATAAAAACAAGCCCTGCTGTCGCTACTTTTGCAGCAAAAGACAACAATAAAAAAATCCCTGTGAATTTGATAAAACTCAGTCCCCTCCACCAAGTCAGGAAATTTGATAGGTTTTTGACAATCATAGCATAATAGATAATTCTAGATACAAAGATAAGTATAATTTTTCAATTAAACAATTTTACCTTCACTAGAATTCAAAACACTACCTGTGTAGTAAAGGAACCTCACAGGTAGTGCATAAATATTTTGAAAAACTTTATTTGACACCTCCAATGGACACCCATTGAGCATCTCCAAGACCACTAAGATCGGTATTAGAGCAAACCTCTTTAATAATTTCAAAAGCTACTCCATCTCGAATTACTCTTATAAGCCATCTTCCAACTGAGCCCCAGCCGCCACCGTCAATTTCCATCATTTCTTGTTTGTTCATTTCGCTTACTCCGTAAGCGTTTAAATCTAATGTTTTCATGATTTTTTGTTGTTTTTAGTTAATTAATTTGTTTTTTTCGAAAACATCTTACCGTGCACTGCAAAATATTTCCGACTGCAAAGATAATACCAAGTCACTATCAAATTTGATAGTGGTGCAAAAAAAATGAAAATATTTTTTCTCCTCCATTGGTATTTCGCATTTCTTCTTCGGTCATATTGGAGATATTAAGATGAATATTAATAACTTTATCCCCACTGTAAAAGTATGAATTGCAAAAATTACAAAAATCGACTTCTGCTCCGCGAATATTAAATTCTTTAATCATACGAAACACCGTTGCTTGACTTACAGAAAGTCGCTTTGCTAATTGTTTTGATGTTCCTGTGCTTTTTTTACGGATAAGCCTTTCCATTACTACAAAGTTTTCGGTAAGGTCTAATTTGCTCATGGTTTTTGGTTTTAGTGTTTATATTTCTAGTTTTGTTTAATAGTTCCTTCGTTTTGCTCAGGATGACAACTGTTTGTTAATTAAATACCTGTGTCTGTGCTTGCCAATAATCGGCATATTGTCCTTCGGCAGAGAGCAACTGGCGGTGCGTGCCTTGCTCTACGAGTTTTCCGCGGTTGAGCACATAAATCGTGTCGGCTTGCGTAACGGTGGCTAAGCGGTGGGCGATAATGATGATGGTTTTTCCTTTGGCGCGAAGTTGCGCAATCACGTTTTTAATGTATTGTTCGGATTCGGAATCAAGAGCCGAAGTGGCTTCGTCTAAGGCTAAAATTTCGGGGTTGCGATACAGGGCTCGGGCAATGGCAATGCGTTGGCGTTGCCCGCCCGAAAGTTTGGCGCCTTTTTCGCCCACTTGGGTTTGCATACCTGCAGGCAACGATTGAATAAACGGCATCAAACCGATTTGTTCGCAAAGTGCGAACACGCGCGGAATATCGGGTTCAAAATCGCCCAAAGCAATGTTTTCCAAAAGTGTTCCGTCGAACAAATCTATTTGTTGAGGAACCAAAGCAATCAAATTTCGCAAACTTGCGGGCGCGATGTGTCGCACATCTACACCACCGATACATACGCGTCCGCTTTGCAAGGGATATAAATTTTGTAAAATCGAAAGCATCGAACTTTTTCCCGAACCGCTTTCGCCCACAACGGCGCTGATTTTTCCTTTTTCAAACGTCAAGTTTAATCCGTTGAAAACCTCTACTCGCGAGCCGTAACGGAAATGCACATCGGAAAAAACAATGTCGCCGATTTGTTCTTTTGTAAAGGGCAATTTTTTTGCCGTATCCTCGTTTTCCAAATCCATGATTTCAAACAAACGATCGGCTGCAATTCGCGCATCCTGCCAACTGCGGTTCATCCCGATAAGACTACTTACGGGGCCAATAAAATAGCCAATCAAAGCATAAAACGAAAGCAATTCGCCGGGCGTAATCTGATTATCGATTACAAATAAGGTTCCTGCCCAAAGCAAAATAATCGTAAACAATCGCGAAACAAATTCGGACGACATGCCCGACCACAAGGCAGTTTTGCCCGAACGATAGATCGTTTTGAGTAATTGCACAAAACGAATTTCGGTTTTTAAGCCTGAAAAATCTTCCATGCCAAAACGTTTGATGGTGCCAACGGTGTTAAGCGATTCCACCAAGTGGGCTTCGAGTTCGGCAGCGTCTTCCATCAACTTGCGTTGTATTTTTCGATTGGCGAGATTGTAAAGACAATAAATCAACGCATACAATGGAATCATACAAGCGATGATCAATGCGAGTTTCCAATAATAGGTGAACATCAAGAAAAACGAAAATACCAAAATCAATACCGATACCAATAAATTTATCAACGTTTCGTTGATGAACAAACGAATTTTCACCGCATCGTTGATCCGCGAAATGATTTCACCCGAACGCATATTGTCGAAAAATGTTTGCGGTAATCGCAACAAATGTTTGTAATAACCTAAAATGAGCCGAACATCTATTTTTTGTCCCGTTCGGATGACGATTAATGTTTTGAAAAAGTTAATAAATATCGCCGAAAGCAGAAGTGCAACCATCACCACGCCGAGCAAATTCAACAAATTTTTGTTGCCTTCGGGAATCACATTGTCCATAATTTTTTGCATGTAAATGGCGGAAGCCAAGCCGATAATGGTGTAAACTACCGCTCCGAAAATCGCTTGCGACAAATCCTTGATATTCGGACGAAACAAGTGCCACAAGCGAGTTGTAACAGACACTTTTTGGCTTCCTTTCTTAAATTCTTCCATCGGAGCGAGCAGTATCAAAAAACCTGTCCAGATTTCTAAAAATTTTTCGTACGACCATGTGTGCATTCTGCCATCGGCGGGATCCATAAACGTTACCTTTTTTCCATTAGCTTTATACAAAACCACGTAATGCTCCAATTTTCCGCTCATAATCACGTGAACAATGGCAGGTTTTGGAATTTTTTTTAAAGAGATAGCTACTTTTTTACCTTCTTGGTCAATAGCTTTTACCAATTTTGACTGAAACCCCAATTTTTCAGCGGCTTCAACCAAGCCCAAAGCGTTAGTGCCTTTTTTATCGGTCGAGGCTATTTGTCTGATGCGAGCGATTGGAAGTTTCAGCCCATAAAAAGCCGAAACAGAAGCCAAGCAAGCGGCTCCACAATCGGTGATATCGTGTTGTTTAATTCGCATGATTAGTGGTTAATGATTAATGATTAATGATTAATGATTTTTACTTTACAAATGTTGTATGGTGTGTTTGGTCGCTTAAACTATGTGCCGTTAGGCACATTATATTGGTAGAAAACATATCCAACCCAACCAACATGTCCCGTTAGGGACAACATATTTATATCTCGTCCCTACGGGACGAAAACGACAGGAATGTCCTTTTTTCTACCAATATCTGTTCCCTAACGGGAACGCCAAAGCCTCCGCCGAACAGAGAAAAAAACGAGTAAATTTTCATTTTTATATTTAGTTTTGTTTTAGCGAAGTTTAGGCATGGTACCGATTACAAATAGAAATACCATCGTAACATAATTATTGCATTATACAAACCGTGTATCAATGCGACTACCCAAAAAGCGTAAAAATACCCCCTTTTTTGTTTGCAAGCCACAAAAGCAACGGCAAAAATAATCCCTCCGACAAAAGCGTAAAAGACATAGAAAACACTATAGGTATGAAGGATACCAAAAATCAATGCAGAAATGCAAATAACAATCCACAAAGGGAAGCGTGTGAATCGTAGCAACAAATAGATCACTAAAAACTGAAACACGAGAGTTTCCATTAACGGAGCTATCAATACACTTATAATAAGTAGCACATGGAGCGACATATAGTCGAAATAGTCGCTTGGTCCTCCTATTGGTCCGAACAAATTTTCATACCAAGGTTCTATTACAAAAAGACAAAAAGCATAAAAGACAAAAAGCATCCCCAGTATAATTATCAGAAATGTAATGGTGTTGTAGGAAGCAATCTTGTTAATAAGTTTTTGCATGTGTTTTTATTTTACATGGATTGTTTGGTCAATATCGGCACAAAGTTACAACAAAAAACAGAAATTTGCAAAGAGGCTAAAGTTTTTTATCCTCACGTGGTTACTTCAAACACCTTTCTCCCCAATTTTCAATCCAAAAGGGGAGAAAGGCGTTGGTTGATCTCAGATGATCTCAAATTTAGGGGAAACAGCAACTACGCTGGCGGTAATCCTGCTCCTGGGTGTGGCCATGAGGGGTCTGGAGGAGGTGGTGGTGGTGGTGGCTCTTTTGGTTTTGGCCCCAAAATCAAAACCCAAAAGGGATTAATACCCTTACCGCCATTAATTTCCATCATTTCTTCTTTTGAAGCTTCTACTACTCCGTAAGCTTCTAAATTGAATGTGTTCATAATTTTTAGTTTGTTTTAGTTAATTAATTGGTTTGTTTTTTCGAAAACATTCCACATTGCGCACTGCAAAATATTTCTGTCTGCAAAGTTACAAAAACTCCGTCCGAAAAATTCGGACTGGCGAAAAAATTTCGTTCCGCCAGAAATATTTTTCATTTCTTCAGGATCAGTTACCACTTTTACGCCAAAGCGAATCTCCAAAGAAGTGTCGTCGTCGTAAGAGTAGGTTTCTCGAAAGCGACAGTACTTGATTCGAATACCTCTCGCTTTTAATTCGTCAATAATTTCGTACAATGTGGTGCGACTGATAGAAAGTCGCCTTGCTAATTCTTTCGGTTTGCCTGTGCGTTGTCGCCGCAGGAGATTGTCGAAAGAAATCAGTTTGTCGATAAATTCAAATCTGGTCATAGTTAATGGTCAATGATTTTCACTTTATAAACTTTATGAACTCACAATATTCGGATTTAGCCAATTGTCCACTTTATCATAGAGCAATTGAAACAGCGTACGACGTGTTACTATAAAACGAACACTAAAAGTCATGCCCCTTTTTAATTGACCTTCATAACCATTTCTCAAGGTCAAATAATCTTTTTCAAGTGTGCAAAATACTTTGAAAAATGGCATTTGTGCACCATCTTGCAAAATCACATCGTGCGAAATATCGGAAACTTGTGCATTGAGCATGCCCCACTGGTTGTAGTTGAATGCGTCGATTTGCAAAACGGCTTGTTGTCCGATTTTTATCAATCCGATATCTCGCGGACTGATATAACATTCTGCAAAAATATCGCCTTTCGGAGAAATTTCCATCAGAGTTTCACCTTCGGTAATATAGTTGCCGACTTTCAATCCGGGA
>JAIRRI010000027.1 GCA_031256055.1 Bacteroidales bacterium | reverse complement strand
TTACAATCAAAACCGAAGACATTCGGCTTTGGGGAATCTGACAATTAAAGAATTTGAAAAATTAAAAATCAAAAATGTTGCGTAAATCAAAAAATACTCTTATCTTTGTGTATGGAATTACTTATAAAGACCATAAGAATATGAGAAAATTATTTAAGACTTTTTTCGTATCTTTTATCTCTCTATCGTCCTAACCCCTTTTTCAAAAAAGCAATAAACTCTTTTTTGCTCACGGCTCCAATACCTTTTTCGGTCAAAGGATTTCCTTCGGAATCCAAAATCACGTAATACGGCAAAGCGTTGGTATTAAAGCGTTCCATTTGAAGAGAGTAGTTTACTTTGCCAATGGTTTTTTTCACTTTGCCATCTAATTTTGATGTAACCCATTCGCTTTCGGGAAGTGCCGTCCTATCGTTGGTATTAAGGACAATGATCAAATATTGGTTCAATAATTCCAACACCTCGGGATCGCCCCAAACGTTGGCTTCCATTTCTTTGCAATTTTTACAGCCGTGTCCCGTGAAATCCAAAAATACAGGCTTTCCTAATTGTCGAGCACAAGCCATTCCTTCTTCAAAATCGAAATAGCCTTGCAAACCGTGTGGCAATTGAAATTTATCGCTCCATTTCGGTGTTCCGCAAAGCTTGGAAATTCCTGTTTCTTCAGAGGTTACAGATGCGTAAACAATCGGTTTTTGCAAATTAAATTGCTGTGCCGACATCGGTGGTTTCAAACTTGAAATCATTTTGAGCGATGCGCCAAACAAGCCCGGAATCAGATACATGACAAACGAAAACGTGGCAATGACCAAAAATAAACGAAACACACCAAGATGTTTAACATCGCTGTCGTACGAGAATTTGATTTTGCCCAACAAATAGAAACCCATGAGCGAGAAAATCACAATCCAAATGCCGATATACACTTCGCGAGTGAATAGATGTAAATTGTAAACCGTGTCGATCGTCAATAAGAATGTCATCGCAAAAGCCAATAAAATAAAGGCAAACACAACTTTTACCGAGTTGAGCCAACCTCCGGATTTCGGCATTTTTTTCATCAACGCGGGCGACATCGAAAGGATCATAAACGGCAAACCAAATGCAAAACCGAATGCAAACATCCCTAAAATAGGCTTCAACACAGAGGTTCCCATCGCCGCTTCAACTAATAATGCTGCAGCAAACGGGCCAGTGCAAGAGAACGAAACCAACGTCAATACAGCTGCCATGAAAAATGCTGCAATTAATCCGCCTTTATCGGCTTTGGCGTCTAATTTGTTGGAAAGCCCTGTCGGGAGTTTGATTTCAAAGAGTCCGAAAAACGAACAAGCAAACGCTACAAACAGTGCAAAAAAGATTAAATTCGCAATCCAATGTGTGCTCAAAACATTAGCCAATTCAGGACTTTTGGTTATGGCAACAATAACGCCCAAAAGACCGTAAATCACAGCAATGGAAAATCCGAAAATCACGCCTTTCAAAATGCTTTCAGAACGTTTGGCGCCTCCACTCATAAAAAACGAAATCGTCAATGGAATCATGGGAAACACACAAGGTGTAAGTATGCAAGCAAAACCTGCGCCTAAAGCCAAGAGAATAAACCACCAGATGTTTTCCGATGAACTTTCGGAATTATCCGTTGTGGTAGCAGCTACAGCTATTTTTTCTTCCATATCGGCGAGATCGGGGATAACGTCTGTAATTTCATCGTCGCTTGATACTTTGGATGCAATTTGTTTGTCCAAAACATCTGTATTAAAAGGTGTTTGCGGACGACCTTTCACCGAAAATTTGAAATCTGCATCCTGTGGGAAACACGAATTTTCATCACAAACCATATAGTCAATCGTTCCCGAAATCGTGAAGTCTTTTTCGCTCAAAATTTCAATAGTCTGGATAAATCGAACGTTTCCGGAATGTACGGCAACATTTATTCCGAAGTCTTGGTCAAATTTAATTTTCGGTGCAGGGTTTTCTTTAACTTTTCCGATTTTCTTGAACGTCTTAGAATCGTCAAAAATAAACTCTGTGGGGCGCGGCCCACCACTTGGAAATTCGGTTCCATACAATTGATAACTCGGATCAATACTCGCCGAAAAAACCAATTCGGCTTTGCTTCCTTCCAAAGGATTAACTGAATACGACCATTTGACGGGGTTGGCGTTTAAGCCGAGCGTCGCAAAAATCAGCGACAAAACTACGATTTTTTTCATAACAAATTACAGTTTTTGTAACCTACAAAGATACGTTTTTTTTTTGAATTAAGGGTTATGTTTGGAATTTTTTGCCAAAGAAGGTTTCTTGAAAAGCCTCCAAACAAACAGCGTTGACACGGCAATCGGATTGTTTTTTGAATTGAAAAAGCGGTATAAAATATCTTTGCACATATAGGTTGAATGGTACTGTATTTTCTTGAAAATTCCGATGTTTGGTGCAATATAGTTGCGATAAACCGGTCGACATTTACGATGGATGTCGGTTAGTAAAAGTCCTTTATTTTCGTTGGCGATAGACGTTTTATGTTGGCGATAGTTGACCAAAACTTGATTGAAAAAATAAAATTTGTAGCCGTGTTTGGTGGCTTTCAAAAAAAGCGGCCAATCATCAATCATGGGGATATTTTCATCGCAAAAACCAACGCTTTCTATACTATTTTTTTTGAAGAAAACAGCGGGAGCAACTACATGACAGAAATCCAATAGCATTCGGTATTGCTTGTTTGCCGAACGATTGAAAAAATCCGATGTTTTGTAATTTTCGGAAAGATTTCCAATGAAATTAGACTCGGAAAAATCATCATTGTAAAGCGCTGCAACACCTTGAAAAATAGAAATTCCGGGATGTGCATTCACAAAATCATACGCTTTTTCCAATGCATGTTCAACCAACGCATCATCTCCCGAAAGCACATGGATCCATTCGCCCGAAGCGACTTTCAATCCACGGTTTGTATTTTCCGAAAC
>JAIRRI010000008.1 GCA_031256055.1 Bacteroidales bacterium | reverse complement strand
TCTGTTTATAATCCTGGTCAGTATTTCATCTGGTTTTGTCTTTGATCCGAATGTCCGGTTGCCTGCCGCGGGAATCATCGCATTCATATTAAGCGTAATTACGGCAATTGTCGTTTCATATTTTATCGCAAAACCTTTTGAACAGCTATGATGAGGCAGAATTTGCAATGTCGCAAAAAGAATTGTTAACTCACGTCAGTAACAAAGACAACTACAGAACAGACCAATATAGAATTGTTCAATCCGCAAATATAACCGCGGATTATGAATTTCAAAATCAAAGAAGGTCGTATTTTTCAGATTGTAAGTTTATTAATACAAATTTTGATAGCTCCGGCTTTGTAGGTTCATATTTTGTAAATTGCGAGTTTGTGGATTGTACTATGAATTTTGCAATTCTCGACAATTGTTTTTTTATGAAATGCAAAATTTCTTTTATGAAAAGCACAAAAATCATGGCGGCGAGTTTTTGCAATTCAAAAATTTACGATTCGGAGCTAAATAATTGCCATTTTCAATCATCATCTTTGACGGGGATTGATTGCAAGAACGCTCGCTTTATAGACTGCATATTCGACGCTATAATTTGGGAAAACGCCAAGTTTTTTCACTGTATTCTCGAAAACGTAATACTGAAAGACATCAATATTGAATTCGTCTGTTTTGATAACACTGAGTTTATAGGCACAAAATTTCCTTTTGCCTCCATTCCGTTTTCGTTTAAGTGCTTGGAATACATTCTTAATACCGAAAGGGAAATAAAAATTTCCTCCGAAGTATCTGTCGACGGCATAAGTAGACAAGAATATTTAGAAAAATTACCTCACCTAATAAAATTTTACAGCTACACTAAGAATTATTTTCCATTAGCTAATATACTCGTTGCAATAAACGAGTTAGACGAAGCCTTCGTGGCTATTAAACAAGGGGTTATTTTTTCAATAAAACTCCACGAATACAGAACACTAAAATACTTTAGCGTTTTGATGATGCTAAGTAGTTTCACCGGCGAACAAAAAAGCGAAATATATGAACTTATAAATAGTGAACTTAACAGGCAAGCTATGTCTTCTGTTAACACCTACGGCTCAAGTGTTTACTTGTTTGAAATACGTGACAACCTCTTGAACGGCAGAGAAAAACCGTATGTGAGTTTTGAAATATATGCTGATATAGATTGTAAATCATCGGCAAAATTGAGTACGATAATTAATTCGATTGAGTCAATGATGACGATATTCGGTTCTGAAAGCAATCATTATATAGAATTTCGCCATAACTCACCATTTCAATTTTTGGTGGGCTTTTTTTCTAATACTCAAAATATCGTGGCACTTATAGCGGCATTTTATCTTGCGTATAAAGGTAGTTATAAATTTTACAACGATTACTTGGACACCACGCAAAAGAAATTAGAAATCATAAAAATTAAAGAAGAAATTAAACATTTGGAGAAAACTAATTCTGAAAGCCTCAATGTCGAAGTTTTTGATGAGTCAGAAGCTTTGCAGAAACTTAAAGAAGTTGCAACACAAATTAGCAACACAATATATGCGAACAACATTATAATAAACACAGTAAATCACAACGTTTATAATGTTGATGTCGGCAACTACGGCTATAACTTTCAAGAATACAATCTAAAGTAATTCTGCTATTTTACCAAACATAATATAGGTTGGTAAAACAGTGTTTCTTCAGAAAAAAGCCATAAACATTTTGAAAAAGAGGTCTTACTCACTATTTGGGAAATTGCTTTTCTTGTAATCGCCCATTGCTGATATGTATTATAAAATAATTGCACTTTTCCGCTGTTGTTTTCTATAAAATATTGATGCGATATGCAAATATCATCGCGCCATTCGAAATTCCTGACTGTGACAAAGGTTGTTTCATTTTCCTTTTTCACACGTGGTGCATAGGCCCATACAGGTTTTTCTTTCACAATTTCGTCATAATCTCTAAAACTTGCTATAAATATTCCACCATCATGCAACCTGTCATAGAAACTTTCAAACGCACGAATATAATCATTTTCGCTTAGCAAATGCGATAGGGAATTGTCAATAGAAATTATGGCATCAAATTGAATGGCGAAAACTTTTCCTAATTCGCGACAGTCAGCTTGGAAATATGGAATATTCAAGTTGCGTTTTTCGGTTTCATAGCGTGCAATTTCCAACACGGCATTGCTTATATCTGAGCCGTACATAAAATACCCCAACTTTGCTAAACTTATTGTTTGTATTCCTATCCCGCAAGTGCAATCCAAAATGGTTTGAACAGTGCGTTCAGAATATTTCTCAACTATGGTTCTTAAAATTGCTCCTTGATTTGCTATTGAATCCTCAACATCAGGAAGAATCAAATGGTATCTGTTAGCGAAGTAATCATAATAATCCACTATGTTATATTGATATTGAGAGCAACATAATGAAGTATTATAAACAAAGCGGGTATACGATTGTTTGTCTCCGTCAGTAATAATCTCTACAGGGACATATGATGTTTTGATATTATGCTCATATTCGTTTGTAATAAAACTAAGAGCGATGTTCAGATTGCCATATATGTTTTGAAATAAATCTCTTTCGACTTGTGTTTTCAACATAAAGTCATAAATTGAAAGCTTGTGAGCATTCTGAATTGCTTTATCAATAAGGAATGTTGACCCTTGAAGTCGCGGATTAAATTCAATAAAATACAAAACATCATTGTATATTAGGAAATCAACTCCGATGATTCCCTTATATCCGCATGACTTCAACTTATTTATTATCTTTGCCAAGAAAGAATTTATCTTTTCGCAACACTCTTCTGATAGATTTCGACTTGCAATGAAGTCAGAGCCAATATAATACATATGTGAATCAGCATTAGATAAGATTTGCATAGAAACAGGAAATACAACATGATTATTGCCTCGATCAATTATCAAAGTTGCATTCAACGGAAGCGAATGTTTCAGATAAGGCGAAACAGAATAAGCTTGCGACTGCCTTAGCATTTTCATAATCTGTTCTTGATTACTTTCATCTAACATAAAAGTACCCTCACCGCCTTCCGAAACACTTTCTTGAATAATAAACTTACTTTTCCCGGGAAAATATTTTTTTAAATAACTATACTCACACTCGTTGCTTGTTGCTGAAATAAAAGGCGGGATAGTTAATTCCGTTGATAACCATATTCTTGACAAAGTTTTGTTGTTTAGGAATTCGAGTGTATCCCTATCGTTAAGCAGAATAAAATACTTTTTGACAGAGCTATCTATATCAATTATGTTATATGCCCATAATTCATCGAGAAAAAAGAATCTCAAATCTTCTGAAGTCAAAATTAAATCTTTAATTATTTGACAAGCAAAAGCCAAAAACTCTCGCGTTTCTGATGTGAAGTTCTCCTGCTCTGAAAACGAATGATTGTTACCCTTGGCGGAACCATAAATCGTTATGCTCCCACAAAATATGTCGTTTCCTTTTATATCATGTTCGTATCTGCCGACCCAAATATAACGCTCCATATAACTAATTCTTCTAACGATAATTTTTAGTTATCCTTCATTCATATCAATTATAATCCTATTTCTCGGGTGTCGCGTTGCGAGTATTTCCTTTTGCTTGACAGTTGAGACGTGAGTATAAATCTCGGTTGTTGTGATTGTACTATGTCCGAGTAGTTTCTGAATGTATCTTATATCGACATTTTCTTCAAGTAATAGTGTTGCGAAAGAGTGCCTGAACATATGTGGAGTAACATTATTACTGCATCCGATTTTTTCGGCATATTTTTTTATCATAAATCGCACCGATTGCTCTGACAAGCGGTTGTGTAGTCTATTGATGAAGAAGTAACCTCTATCGATTATTCGTTCAGAGAATAAGTGGTAATATGTTTGAAGAGATTGCAGTACGTCAGTATTTTCGATTTGAATTATCCTCTCTCTGCTACCTTTTCCATAAAATTTTACGGAATGGTTTACAAGGTCAATTTCACTGTTCTTTAGGTTGCAAATTTCGGACACGCGCGCTCCTGTAGCAAACAGGAGTTCCAGTATGGCTATATTCCTGGTGATTTCTTCTTTACGATGTTGAGTTAATATCAGGCTATTCAGTTGTCCGTATGCAAATGATAGAATTTTCTGAACGATTTCTAATGGTATGGTCTTCGGCAGAATGAACGGTTCTTTGAACGATGTTTTTATCTTGGCAAATGGACTTTCCTCAATAATTTCTTCGTATAGCATATAGTTTGAAAGGGCTTTCAAGCATGCAATTTTCCTTTTCACCGTTTTGGGTTTGTATTGTTGATGGAGAAACGCGATATATCCCGACAAGCAATCCTTGTTAAAATCGTTGTTGGAAAATACAATGAATTGTTCGAGGTCGATAGAGTATGCCTTTATCGTTTTTGGACTTAATTTCTTACTACAGGAACAATATTTTATAAAACTCTTAACTTGATCTTTTAAAATAAACATATGCTACATGCGAATTTGGTCATGACGCAGTTAATCGGCATCATGACCCGAAAAATTTGTACAGTGACTGGCAGGCAGTCCAATGGGAAAAATCGATAAAACTTGCACAACAAACACAACCCGATTGTTATAGTTCCGGGCAAGACGAACCATCTTTTGGAAGTAATCGTCCAAGAATTTTTGGGCTGCATCGTCATCCTTTTCGGCAATACCCGTGAGCAACTGCGAAATCGTATCGGACATACAAAAGCAACCGGTGGAAGCGATCTCCAAATTCTTGACCTCCCACATACGATAACAGGCATCGCATTGTCCTGCAAGCCCTCCAAACAGACTGAGTGAGTGGGCAAATTGGAAAGGCAGGAGTGGAAAATCCCAAAAATCTTATTGACCGTTATTGCTTTCGGATGTTGCGCCGGCGTTGCGCCGAGACCAACTGCCTGAGAAGCCGAAAAACGTCACTCAATAACATACTGATATCCAAATATTTTTGTCTTATAAATACCGTGGTAAAAAACGACTCTGTCATTCTATATCATTTTCTATCAAAGTCAATCAAAATAAGGTCGTTTTCTTGTGCCAAAGGTCGTAAAAGGTCGTAACGGTTTCCGGCTACAATTCCTCGGCAAACTCTTCCAGAGTTTTACAGCTAGCGGTACGCGCAGCCAACGATTTCAATGCAATCGGATCGTTCATCTGATTGACAGCCCTTTCGATGTTTTTCGGAACTTTGCCGAACCTTCCACGCAGGAACTCCAGAATCATTTCTCTACCTGTTTCAGTTTTCCATTTGACTTCGCCTCTGGCTTCACCCTCAGCTATCCCTTCCGCTTTCCAAACTTCTACCATTGTCGGCATATCTTCATCTCCTGTAACTTTTTTGAATGTGTTAGCCAATACTCCCCAGTTTTGCTTCCGCAAATGCCGGGC
>JAIRRI010000210.1 GCA_031256055.1 Bacteroidales bacterium | reverse complement strand
CCAAGTTGGAGATCCCAAACTCCCTGCAAGAACACAACTTTTAGAGGTTCCGCTTGGAGCAACGGTTGAAATCAAAATTTTGTCGAGCGAATACACAGATGTTAATCTTTCTACAAAAGGTTTTAACAATCCGCTTTTTCCGGTTCAACCTTCTGTACGCAAAAGTGCTACGGAAATACCCGCGTTGGTAAAAAATGCTGCTGCTTACAGCAAAAATACGTTCAACGTTCGCGATATTGTTGATGTGTTTAATTTGGGAATTGCAAAAGATCGCCAATTTGTTCAACTTAACATTTGTCCGATTCAATACTTGCCTTCGCAAAATGTAATTCGCGTGTATCACCACATCGAATTTGAAGTAACTTATGTTGGCGGACAACCTAAAACGATTTTTTCTCAAAAACCACTTGTTTTCCAAATCATTTCTCATCGAGCTTTTGAAAGCACATTAGCTCCCTTTATCACTTGGAAAACCGAAAAAGGATTTGATGTTCGTGTAAGATATACAGACGATATCGGAGGAACAGGTGCAACGCTTAGAACAAACATTAAAAACTATCTGCAAGGCATTTATAACAATCCTGCAACACGCGCCGATTTTCTTTTGTTAGTGGGCGATAATACAGCAATTCCCGCGTATTCAAACGTTGTAACCGGTTATGGTTCTCACGTTACCGACCTTTATTATGCTGAATATACCGGTGATAATTTACCCGATATTCAATATGGACGCTTGTCGGGAGCTTCAGGTAGTCCTATACAGATTGCCAATCAAATTGAGAAAATTTTGGCTATGGAAAAAATGAACGTTCCTTCGCTTGATTTTTTCAATAAAACCACGTTTGTTGCCGGATCAGAAAGTGGTCTTTGGATGCGTATTGCCAATGCTACTGTGAATTATGCGGCAAACAACTATTGGATTCCTGCAAACGGAGCTGCAAATACCACTGTGTTCTTGTCCAGTTCGAATTCAAGCAGCACAAATGGTCCCGGTGTTCGTGCGAATCTCAACGAAGGTAGAAGTTTGATCAATTATACTGCCCACTGCAACTTTGATAGATGGGACGACAATACAATTTTAACAACTCATATTCCAAACTTTACGAATGAGAACAAGTATCCTCTTATGATTGGAAACTGCTGTTTGTCTGCTAAATTTGAGGTAGCCAATAATGTTGGCACGGAATTAGTTCGTGCTCAAAGAAAAGGTGCTGTTACCTATATCGGAGGAAGTAACAACACGTATTGGTACGAAGATTTGCAATGGGCTTTGGGTACGATGACATCTGCTCAAACTCAAAATCCCGAAAATATCACTATTACAAATACAGGTTGGGGTGTTTACGACCGTCAGTGGCATACCCAGGGTCAACCTCGTACGGATTGGGCTTACACAACAAGCGAAATCATTTTTTGGGGCAATATGGCTGTTGAGTTAGGTTCTGCAACATCTCCCGCTACAAAGAAACTTTACTATTGGGAAATCTATCACGTTTTGGGCGATCCTTCGTATATTCAGACTGTTACCACACCTCAAACGCTTACCGTTACACATCTTGATGCCATCACAACTTCGGATCTTGAGTTTGAGATTCAAACCGTGCCTTATGCTTATGTTGGTTTTACAATGGATGGAGAACTTATTGGAGGTGGAATGACCGATGCTTCGGGACAATTCACACTTACGTTTGATGATCCTCTTGAACTCGGAGATGCCAAATTAGTTATTACAGCGAAAGGTTATATACCATACATTACTACTGTGGCTGTTATTCCATCTAATCCTAATGCTCCAAATGCGGTTACAAGCTTGACGGCTACTCCGGGTGCAAACGGTGCTTTAACAGCTGCTATCAACTGGACGAATCCAACCACAAATTTGGATAATGTTCCACTTACAAGTTTAACAGCTGTAAATATCTATGTGAACGGCGAAGCTACACCAGTTCATACCATTTCAAACCCAACCGTTGGCGGAGCAGGCACTTGGACCTATACAGCAACCACTTCAGGTTCGTACAGATTTAAAGTAGCAGCAGTTAACACTGCAGGCGAAGGCAGACCTGTAAATTCTACCCTTGTATGGATTGGACATGATGTTCCTGCTGCTCCTGCTAATGTGGTTCTTGCTAAAAACGACATGACCGCTTCACTTTCGTGGGATGCTCCAACAGCAGGTTTGAACGGTGGACATTTTACAACAGGCTTGGTGTATGATGTGTTTCGCATGCCCGGCAACACACAAGTTGCAACAGGACAAACAACACGAACATTCTCTGAAATAATCGGCATACCCGGAGAATTTTCTTACCGCGTAGTGGCTAAAAACATTGCAGGCGAAGGCGGAAATGCAACTTCTAATACAGCATTTTTCTGTCCGCTTGTCACTGTATTCCCATGGAACGAAGGTTTTGAAAATAATGGAACAAACTTTCCGGTATGTTGGACACAGGAACAAGTTACAGGAAATGTAGATTGGGCAGTTATAACAAGTTCTACGGGAACTCCGACTGCTGCGCCAAATGGCGGTAGCCACAAAGCACGCATGTTAAACACTGCACGCACCGGCGATAAAACAAAATTAATCCCTCCTGCTTTCGACCTTTCCGGAATAGATGAGCCTGTATTGAAATTTTGGCATGCACAAGCTGTATGGAGCGGTGACCAAGACAGGTTGAGAGTTTTTTATAAAGCTTCTGCTTCCGATGCTTGGACACTTTTGCAGGAATATACAACAAGTATTACTACTTGGACAGAACGAAGTATTCCACTTCCAAACCCTTCAAGCGATTATTATATTGCTTTTGAAGGGGAAGTAAGTTGGGGATACGGCGTTCACTTGGATAATATTTCCATTACCGGCGTTCAAAAACCGGCTGGAGCTATTGTTGCAACACCTGTATTAGATGATGTAATAGGTATAACAAGAAACAGCATTACCATTCTTCCTGTAACTGCACCAACAAACGGACAAACTGTAGAATATAGCATTAGCCCGGTAGCAGCACCCGCATCTAATTGGCAAGATGGTTTAACATTCAGCGGACTGAATCACAGCACGACATACTACATCTTTGCTCGCTCGAAAGCCAATACCAATTTCGCTGCCGGTGCAGCATCAGAACCTTTGGTTGCTGCAACAAGCATTGCTTATACAGTAAACATCACAGTTCCAACAAACGGCACAATTACTGTAATGGCAGGATCTGAAGAAATATTCTGTGGTGCAGAGTTAGATGAGAACGTAGAACTGGCTTTGATTGCAACAGCTCATGAAGGCTACAGATTTGTTGAATGGTGGCATGGTGGTACGGATGCCGCGCATGTCCATGTATTGGATGATCATATAATCATTTCTGCTACATTTGAACTTGCAGTTTCAATCGTTGTACCTACCGACGAGGGCACGTTAACTGTTTATCCAAACCCTGTAAGTGACATGTTACATATCCAAACCGAACAAGTGATTAAACAAATTTTTGTTTTAGACATGACCGGTAAAGTGATGATGCAGTTGCAAGGCAATCGTAAAACAATCGATTTGCAAGACATTCCAACAGGAAATTACATTGTAAGAATCCACACAGCTACAGAGGTTGTACCTGTGAAAATTATAAAACAATAAACAATTAGCATACACAAAAAACGAAGCGCACTTGCGCTTCGTTTTTTGTGTATGCTAATCTAAAACCTATTGTAATTTACAAAGGCCAAGGCGTAATATAGTCCAATCTCAGTTCCTTCATTTGTGCTTCCGAAATCGGACTCGGCGCATCAAGCATCACATCTCTTGCCGAGTTGTTTTTTGGGAAAGCAATGAAATCGCGAATGGTTTCTACACCGCCGAACAAGGAGCAAAGTCTGTCTAAACCGAAAGCAATTCCGCCGTGAGGAGGTGCGCCGTATTCGAAAGCATCCATTAAAAATCCGAACTGTTTTTGGGCTTCCTCATCGGTGAAACCCAATGTGCGGAACATTTGTTTTTGCAAATTTCTATCATAAATACGAATAGAACCTCCGCCCACTTCAACACCATTGATCACTAAATCGTAGGCATTGGCGCGTACTGCACCGGGATCGGTTTCCATAAGAGTGATGTCCTCAGGTTTGGGCGAAGTGAACGGGTGATGTTTGGCATAAAAACGCTGTGTATCCTCATCCCATTCCAAAAGCGGAAAATCTACAACCCATAAGAGTGCGTAATTGAAAGGATCTCTCAAGCCTAAACGATTGCCCATTTCCAAACGAAGCTCGCACAAGGCTTTTTGTGTTTTTTCCTCTTTTCCCGCTAAAATTAAAATCAAATCGCCTTTTTCTGCACTGAATTTTTTACCGATTTTTTTCAAAGCATCTTCATCGAAAAATTTATCTACGGATGATTTCACCGTACCATCGGCATTGTATTTCACATACACCAATCCACTTGCGCCGATTTGCGGGCGTTTTACAAAATCGGTCAGTTCGTCCAATTGTTTTCGAGTGTATTCGGCACAACCTTTTGCGCAAATGCCAACCACGAGTTCGGCATCGTCAAAAACCCCAAAGTTTCTACCTTTTGTAACATCATTCAATTCAACAAATTTCATCTCAAAACGAATATCGGGCTTATCGCAACCGTAGTATTTCATGGCATCGGCGTAGGTCATTCGTTCTATGGATTTGATATCAATATTTTTCACGCTTTTGAACAAATGTTTCATCAAACCCTCAAACGTGCCAAGCACATCGTCTTGCTCTATAAACGACATTTCACAGTCAATTTGCGTAAACTCAGGCTGACGGTCTGCACGCAAATCCTCATCCCGAAAACAACGCACGATTTGATAATATTTGTCAAACCCCGCAACCATTAATAACTGCTTAAACACTTGTGGCGACTGCGGAAGCGCAAACCATTCGCCAGGATTTACTCTCGATGGAACTACAAAATCTCGTGCACCTTCGGGTGTAGATTTTACCAAACATGGTGTCTCAACATCAATGAACCCTGCACCATTCAAGTAATTGCGAACTTCCGTTGATAAATTATGTCGCAACATAAAATTATTTTTCACCGGATTTCTTCGCAAATCCAAATAACGATATTGCATGCGCAATTCATCGCCACCATCAGATTGATCTTCAATCGTGAAAGGCGGTGTTTTCGCAGCATTCAGAACATGAATAGTTTCAACTTTGATTTCAATTTCTCCCGTTGGAATTTTCGTATTTTTATTGCTTCGCTCAATCACTTCGCCTTCGATTTGAATCACGTATTCTCTGCCGAGTTTTCGTGCTTTTTCGCAAAGTTCAGCATTAGTTTCTATATTGAACGAAAGTTGGGTAATGCCGTATCTGTCCCGCAAATCAACGAAAGTCATACCGCCTAAATCTCTTGAGCGTTGAACCCAACCGCTGAGTTTCACATGTTGTCCGACATTGGCGATAGTCAGTTCGCCGCAGGTGTTTGTTCTGTACATTGTAAAAAAATTTTTGCAAAGATACAAAAAAAGTTGAGAAATAGCAAGGAGATTCCTCGACTTCGCACACTTCGTGTGCTTCGCTCGGAATGACGATGATGGCGTAATAGGGAGGGGAGAGAGGCGACTTCGTCGCCTCTCTCCCCCTGTTCTATAAAAAGCGTCGTCATGTCGAGCGGAGCGAAGCGCAGTCGAGACATCTCCTTGCTATAGCGTTGTGCACACTACCCCTACGGTAATCGTATTTCGATATTCCGCGACAACGTATTCCCCCATTCATCCACCACGGTAATCACATGTTTGCCTTCTTTCGGAATAACGCTCATTTGATGAAAATACTGCGTAGAGCCAAGATAGGTATCATTTAAATGCCAATAAACAATC
>JAIRRI010000204.1 GCA_031256055.1 Bacteroidales bacterium | reverse complement strand
GAAGCCTCCAAAATATAGGAATTGACAACACTGACATGACCCGATGAGTGCGTAATTCTGATAGGATGTTCGGTTGAAACCTTATCTAAATCCCATCGTGTTGGGTGGCGTCCCAATTTGGAATCCTGATACCGCAAACCACGTATCAACTGTCCGGGTGGCGTTTTATCTGCTTTCTTTTTCAATTCGGCAATCAAATCGTCCATATCCTTAACTTTGTCGGGACCGAGCCAAGGGGTGTAGTAAGCCGAATTTTCATCGTAAACAGCATTGGGATGAACGTGAGAATCGTTGAATCCCGGTGTAACCGTCATACCTTTAAGATCAACGACCTTCGTAGATGATGTCGCCAAACGGCGGATTTCAGCATTCGTTCCAACGGCAACAAAGCGACCGTTGGTAACTGCGAAGGCTTCAGCGTAAGGATTATCAGTATCAACAGTTATCACGACTCCGTTAACGTAGATCACATCAACAACATTGATTTGACATTGCCCCTGCTTGCACAAAAGGCAAAAGAAGGCAACCATGAATGAGAGAACAAAATATTTTTTCATAATTTTTTGATTATTTAGTTAACACCCCAACCCGGATTTTGTGTCATGTTCGGATTTGTTTCTATTTCTGCAATCGGAATTGGCATAACGCATCTGTAATTATTCCAATCAATTTCTTTTGCAAAATCTTGCAAGTTGTCGAGATAAGTAGTCCTAACAATGGTCTTGCCATTTCTCAACAAGTCGAAAGCACGGTGTCCTTCTCCGAAAAGTTCTTTTCGTCTTTCTTCCAATACTCTATCTAATGTGACTATTCCTGTAACGTTTTTATCAGGATTAGCCCTGCTCACGATAGCGTTGAGGTATTGCAAAGCCTTATCATTATTTCCGGTTTTAACTGCTGCTTCGGCAGCATTCAGATAGGCTTCCGAAAGACGAAAAACCATTACGTTGGATTCTGCCGGCGTGGCACCATTGGTGTATTTAAGTATAAAAACTCGATTACCTGTAAATGCAGGTCTAACGCCGGTGCGCAATAGTCTAAGTCTTGCATCATCCGGATCAGTCCTCAACAGGTTAAAAAATGATTGTGTTACCCCTATTTCGTGAGGTGCAGTTATTGCATTGGCAGAGCACCAACCGGCGATTCCATCCGAACCGGTATTTTGTCCTGAAATGTTTGCAATTTCAAAAAGACTTTCAGCAGAAAACTTGGTTTGCCATTGATCCAAATAATCGGCATGAGTGTAGCGGGCAAACCCTGCGGCTTCCGCTCCTGCAATACAGTCTTCGGCTAAACGCAACGCATTTTCATCGTCGCCTTTGTAGAGATAAACCCTACTGAGTAGCAGTTTTGCAGCCCATTTGTTGAATCGCCCTTGCGAACCTGTTCTGTTTTCAGACAGTAACGGAATAGCGGCAAGCAGATCGGGAATAATTAATTCATTGTAATTTTGAGCAACGGAGTTTCTTGGAAGTTTAGCACTGGCTGTTATAGGAGTTCTTACAATAGTTGCACCCAACGATACTCCACCATCTTTCATATATGGATAACCAAATACTCTGCAAAGATCAAAATGTGCCAATGCGCGTGCCATCAGTGCTTCGCCTTTGATATAATCACGCTCTGCTGTTTGAGTAGTCGTAATTTCAATATCGTCTATCAGCGAAAGAATGTTGTTGGCTAATCGGATCACGAAGTAAGGTTGTTGCCATAGCGAGGTTGGAACGTTTGCCGGAGTATGACGGTATTCGTACCAAGCAGGACTACGCGTACTGCTTGCTTCGTAGGGACGCATATCGTCGCCTCTAAGGTCAGCAAACCAACTCATGGTTCCACCATAGTAACTACTGCGTTGTATCTCATAGTACACGCCGTTGATTGCAGCACGAGCATCTTCGATATTGGTAATAGAAACTTCGGTTGCTATACCGTTGCTGGGATATACATCGAGCCACTTGTCGCCGCAAGATGTAGCAAAAATTGTTATTACTACAAAAAGTAGGATATTTTGAATTGTTTTCATATACATTCGATGTTAAAAGTTAATATTGATACCTATTGAGAAAGATTTTAATGGAGGTGTATTGTACCACATCCAGCCATCGGTAGGCACTTCCGGGTCGTAGTCTTTGTGTGCGGCAATGGTCAACAGGTTATGTCCAGTGAAATAAAGACGCACTTGTTCTACTTGTAGTTTGGTAGCCAAATGGCGAGGTAAAGTTACGCCTACGGTAAGATTTTTTAGCCTTACATGGTTGGTTGAATGGATGCGTCGGGAGTTGTGATAGGTGCTCATGACTGTTGAACCTCCGGGTATCCACGCTTCATATTCGACAATATCGCCGGGTTGTTTCCAGCTATCTCTGTAGTAGATTGGGAGTTGGTTAACAAGTCCATCGCCACCACCACTGGTTTGTGTTTTGTCGGCAGCTCGGTCATACGAATATCCTCCCAACGTGGACGAAAGCGTGAAACTCAAATCTACGAATTTATATCTGAAATTGTTCGACAATCCCAATATTGCTTTTGGAAAAGGTGATTTATAAGCCACACGTTCTGCTTTGGTCGGATCATCAGTTACCTCGCGGTTAATCGTTCCGTCTTCAAGCACATTATTCATAAAAAACATGGCACGACCATTGTCGGGATTGATGTGCGAAAACTCAATCACAAAGTATTGATAGTAAGGAAGCCCTATCCGTTGAATCATCGAGGAAGTTGAAGGAAACTGATCGCTATCGGTTCCGTCCAACGCTAATATCACGTTCTTGTTGTGCGATATGTTGAACTGTGTTCTCCACGAAAAATCCTTCTTGTTGATATTGTTTGTGCTTACGGTAAGTTCTACTCCACGGTTTCTCATACTGCCGATATTGGTTCTGGTCGAAGAGAATCCGGTTATTTTCGAAACCGGAAGGTCATAGATTAAGTCTTTTGTAATTCTGTTGTAAAATTCAAAGGTTAAATCAGCAAAATTCATTACAGATAAGTCAAGACCCAAGTTAAAC
>JAIRRI010000164.1 GCA_031256055.1 Bacteroidales bacterium | reverse complement strand
TTTAGGAGATACCTTTCCTTGATGTGTTCCCATTAACCACCTTTTCAGTAATGAATCAACCATGTGTACATGTGGTAATAATTCGTGTGCTTGGCTATCACTGTCGGAAATAGTTTTTACTTCGTGGATATATCCACCTTGCAGTTCATCTTTTATCAAAGGCAATGGTTTGTATCCTTTCCAACCATCAGTAATAATTGTACTTCCTTGTGTTACATTATCCTGAATGAATGGAATCAAATTTTCTGCTGCAGCCGAATCAATGCATCTGAAACGCACTCTTCCAATTTGTTTTCCAATACATTCAGTGGCAACTACTACTAAAGTTTTTGTTTCTGCACCTCGACCCTGTTTTCCACTACCTTGTTCAATACCACCTATAAAGGTTTCATCAACTTCAACTATACCGGATAACATATCCCGTCCAGACCTTACCATTGCTCTGCGTAATTTATGAAGCCAAGTCCATACTGTATTATAAGAACCAAAGCCCATAAAATCCATCATATTGCTTGCGCTTACACCTGTTTTTTGCGCTATAACCCACCACATAATATGAAACCATAATAATAAAGGTTTCCTTGTCCCATGAAATATGGTTCCTGCTGTTAAAGATGCTTGATGTCCGCATATACCACAGTGAATCACATTTTCCGCCGTTAACCAATACTTCGTATTTTCATAGCACTTCGGGCAAATGAAACCTTGTGACCATCGCATCGAAAACAAGTATTTACGGCAGGATTCCTCGTCCTTGAATTGCTCAAGAAACTCCTGAAAATCTTTTGGATATTTTTCTTCTGTTTTAATGCGGCAAAGCTAATCATTTTTACTTGACCAAAGTGCATAAGCAATTTTAACCCACTTTGCAACGTTTTAAATCAGAAAACACTGTAACTCGGCAATATCCATTTTTTCGAATTTCGATTTGTGCACTACAAATTTTCGTTTGGTAAATGGTTTCGATTTGTATTTCAGGCGATTGTATATTTCCTCCACTTTGGGGGTTGGATCGCTGCATCGACGGCTAATGATGACTTCGTCGTAACGGTTCTGCGACACGGTCAATACCGATTTCTGCGTATTCATGATACGGACGATCTCTTTCCACTGACTGTTGATGGGCGCTGTTTCCGTTTCGTTTTTAGCCAATTCCAGTTTTTTATCAGGCTTATTTTCAGTCTTTTTGAGTTGATAACGAACCGTATTGACCACCCAGTAAGCCAACAGTCCCAGATGAAGATGCGCCATGCTGGGATCGTCTTTTTTGTGGTAGATCGGACGCAGGTCAAGGTCGGTCTTCAGGGTACGAAAACTGTATTCGATTTCACGAATAATATTGTATATCGTCCAAAGCATTTCTTCGCTCACCTGCAGCGAGGTACGCAAAAAATAAGTTCCGCTTTCTGCGTCCGGTTCCACGTCCTGTTTGATTTTCCAGCACATGGATGTTACCTTGCGGACTTCGGTCTTTTCCTTCGTCTTTTTCTTGTTGATCGTTTCTGTTTCAACAGTATAACTGATTTCATAATATTTGCTTATCGACGGATATTTCTGCTTTAATCGCCCGACACGTTCATAGACTTTTTCTTCCTTTTTTATTCCGCTTTTTTTTGATAATGAAGCCTCTATAATAGATAATCCTTTCTCAAAACCCTCCTGAAAACGGTTATTCATCGACAGTTCTTTGGCACGTTTGGCTACGCTGTCTACTTTTACAAAAAAATCGTTATATTTCTCACTAACAACTTTTTGAAGTTTTATCTTCTGTTTTCTCTTATCTTCGACCTCAACAGGCGAACTGTGGGCGTCAATTTTGTAATCTTTTAATTTACACCTTGATACGCACACGTAATCGAAGTTGTTTTCCGTGAGCATGGTCAAGTTTTCTTCTGTGGCAATGCCGGCGTCTATCACCACAACGGCGCGTTGGGCGCTTGAAGTCCGCGAGCGAAGTTTCGTTACGATTCCCTTCAAGGTCTTGCTCTCCTGCATATTACCTTCAAAAATCGACGAGTATTTGATAAAACCCTCCGCGTTGATTACCAACGCCAAAACAACGATTTTACAGTCAGAGCGCTTCTCTTTCGACCGACCAAATTTGGCTAATTTGCTCCGCTTTTTCCTGCCTTCAAAATAGGTATTGGTCAAATCGTAAATGTATATTTTGTCCTCTATATCAAACAGTTGATTCGTTTTCACGGAAAGATAATCTTCTATTGGTTCTTTTGCGGAAAACAGTTTCAGCGAACTTTTATACAGTTTGTCTTTCGTGATTTTTTCTATCGGATAACCGGTTAGTTGGCAAACAGCGGAATTTTCTCTTATCCAGCGTGCCGTTTCTAATTCCGAAGCAGGGTAAACGGCGCGAGATATGATTTGAGTGACAGCAAGCCCGGTTTCTTCTTCCGAAAAACCAATATTGGTCAGAAAATCAGGAAGTTTCAGTTGTTCCAATGCCTGATAGCAGAGCCATTCAGACCCTATTTCGCGAACGTCCGGATGACGAATGCTTTCCTCAAAAACCATATTCCGCTGACGTTCGGTGGGCGCTTTTTGGGGCTTTTGTCCAATGTCGATGCGGTTGTTCGCTACAAGATCATTCCATAATTTATCGGCGAATGAAATGATTCTTTGCGGATTATTGTATTGTATGTCAAACAGTTCATTCCCTCCAACGATGTCTTGATAGCGTTTACAAATAATACGGCGAATCTGATTTAATTCATCTGTGTTGAACAATTCGCTCAAAAAGCCAACATTGAGCAGGGTTCGGTGACAAACTCTGTCCGTTTCATTGCGATAACTTTCTATCAGCCGATAGTAAGAATCCAATTGACCTGTTGCCGGATTAGGGCGTATGCTGCTTCTAAAATACATGGCGGCAAAGGTAGATTTTGGCGATTTGATAAAAAATACCCCCTGTGCACTACAAACGCAAAATCAAAAATCACAACATCTCATTTTCTGCATATTACAAAACTATATTTGTAAGAATTGATGTGTTTTACTCATCAATTATCGGAAATTTAACATTTTTTATGAATTTCGGCGAATGAATCGGGCTTAAACGTGCTTGTAACTAATTGTATCTCTGAATGTAGCGCGTATCATGATGAGTGTCTGCGTTTTTCAATGTGGGTTAAATCAACAACCTAATCAAAAAAAAAGAATTATTATGATGATTGAAAATAAAAAAAACATGATTAACATGTTCCGTAAAATGAGCATTGTGTCCGTTACACTTGTCGCTTTGTGCTTATTTGCTTGTAAGAATGTGCAAAAGTCAGTCGATGTGGATAAAACAGATAAAATCTATTTCGGCAATGTAGATGAATATCCTTTGTTTGACGGCAAACCTGCTGAAAAAGGATTTCGTGAATATGTGA
>JAIRRI010000160.1 GCA_031256055.1 Bacteroidales bacterium | reverse complement strand
ACTAAATGGAGAACCGGTACGTGTGCAATTTCAAATGCCAGTGAAATTCACATCAGCAGCAAGAACAAGTAATCGCTAAGAAACAATGCGTCGAAATAGTGGGTGGTAGAAACTTTAATAAAAAAGGGGCGTATGCAATACGCCCCCAATTTGCTCACAAGATTTTCATTAAATCTCCCAAGTATCCCCCGAATTCAACAAATCATCCATACATTTAATTTTGGACGATTTTTGCTCTTCATACATTTGTACTTCGAACAATTCGTTGTAAGTCGGGAACGCAGCCGAGCGAATCACGCCCAATGCAATCGGAAATTCCGGTAATTGCATTTTCGCGAGCATCAAGTGAATACTTGGATCTTTACTGTATTGGTCGTGAACCAAAATATCTTTGATCGTGATTCCGTTGATACCGATAGTTACCACTTCCAAGCCACCTTTTCCGGGGTTGTAGCGAATTCCTTTGTTTTTGTCTGTTCCGAAAACCATAGGGTCGCCGTGTTTCAAGATCAATTGAGCATTGTCGCGAGTTTCTTTCGATGTGATTTCTTCGTGTGCTTTATCATAGAAAATAATACAATTCTCCAACACTTCAACCACAGATGTTCCATCGTGTTTCGTGGCTTCTTCAACAACTTCGGTCATCAATTTCGGATTAGTATCTACCGCGCGAGCACAGAATGTGCCTTGCGAGCCGATAACTAATTCGCCCGGATTAAATGGCTGTTCAATTGTTCCGAATGGTGATGTTTTTGTTTCGACACCCATCGGCGTTGTTGGTGAATACTGACCTTTCGTTAAGCCATAAATTTTGTTGTTGAACATCAAAATATTCACGTCGATATTTCTACGAATGGTGTGAATAAAGTGGTTTCCGCCGATTGCCATAGAATCGCCGTCACCCGTATTAATCCAAACGCTGAGACTTGGATTGTAAATTTTTACACCTGATGCAATTGCATTTGCACGTCCGTGAATACCGTGAAAACCGTATGTATTCACGTAGTATGGAAAACGGCTCGAGCAGCCGATTCCCGATACCAACACGAAATTTTCTTTCTTATATCCCGTGTTTGGAAATGCTCTGGCAACAGACGATAAAATTGCGTGTCCGCCGCAACCGGGGCACCATTTCACCATTTGGTCGCTAATGAAATCCTCCTTCGTTAATGGAGTTTCAGATTTTGGTATAGTTACAAATTTCTTTTCCATGATTATTTACCCTCCATAATTTTGGTGAATTCTTCTGTTAATTCGCTTACTGTAAACGGCAAGCCTTGTACTTTGTTGTATTGTTCCAGTTTGATGTGCGGGAATTTCATACGTAGATAATTTACGAATTGTCCATCGTTCAATTCCGGTACAATAATTTTTTTGAAGTTTGAAAGCACTTGTTCCGTGTTTTTTGGAAGTGGCATGATGTTGGTGAAATGCGCCAACGAAACTTTTTTGCCTTGTGCTTGCATGGCTTGAACAGCGCTAAGTGTAGCACCTCTTGTTCCGCCCCAACTCACAACCAACAAATCGCCTTTTTCTTCGCCGATAACCTCCTGAAGTGGGATTCTGTCAGCAATTTTCAACACTTTATCACGACGAAGATTAACCATTTTTTGGTGATTTAACGGATCGGAAGATACGTTTCCTTTTCCATCTTCTTTTTCCAAACCGCCGATACGGTGGCGCAAGCCCTCCGTTCCCGGAATTGCCCATTGACGAACCAAATTTGCATCGCGTTTGTAAGGCATATAATTCGGGTCATTCGCTGCTGCAATAGGTGGATGAATTTGCGGCAAACTCGACATTTTCGGTATTCTGAACAATTCCGAACCGAAACCGATGTAACCATCTGTCAATAAAAGAACAGGTGTCATCGTTTCCATCGAAATTCTCGATGCCTCGAAAGCCGCGTAGAAACAATCTGCCGGAGATGATGCTGCCATCACCACAAGCGGAGCTTCACCGTTTCGTCCGAATAACGCTTGATTAAGATCGGATTGCTCCGATTTTGTAGGAATTCCCGTTGAAGGACCTGCACGCTGAACATTCACGATTACCAATGGTAGTTCAGTCATTACCGCTAAGCCCATGGCTTCGGATTTTAACGAAAGTCCAGGACCTGATGTGGTTGTACACGCCATTGCACCTGCAAAACTGGCTCCAATTGCCGAACAGATTCCGGCGATTTCGTCTTCCGCTTGAAACACGCGTGCTCCAAGAGATTTATGTAAGGCTAATTCAATCAAAATTTCCGTTGCAGGCGTAATCGGATACGAACCTAAAAACAATGGACGACCTGATTTTTCAGCAGCTGCAAGCAATCCCCAAGCGGTTGCCACGTTTCCAGTCACATTGCGATAGCGTCCTTTTTCCAACGCTGCCGCTGCTGCGGGAACATTGATAACCGACTCCACAACTTCCGCGGTTTCTGCATAGTTGTAACCTGCACGGAATACAGTTTTGTTGATTTCTTTAATTTTCGGTTTTTCAACAAATTTTTTGTCGAACAAGTGGAAAACATGCTCCATTCCACGACCTGTGATGAAACACAACATACCTAATGCGAACATGTTTTTTGAACGGTCGACGGTTTTTAGGTCAATACCAAATTCTTCGCACGCTTTTTTTGTGAGCGACGTAATTGGCGCTGCAACCAAGTGATAGTTTTTCAAACTTCCATCGGTTAGCGGATTCGATGTGTATCCTGCTTTTGCAATGGCATCATCGTCGAATGTGTCGTCGTTAACGATTAATGTTGCGCCCATCTTTGCCCATTTCAGATTGGACTTAAGTGACGCAGGGTTCATGGCTACTAACACATCGCACAAATCTCCGGGCGTGTAGATTTTTGTTTGACCGATGTGGACTTGAAATCCTGAAACACCCGGAATGGTGTTGTGCGGCGCACGAATTTCGGCAGGAAAATCAGGAAACGTAGCCAAGTCGTTACCTGCAAGAGCTGATGCGTCAGAGAAAAACGTGCCGATCAATTGCATGCCGTCACCAGAATCTCCAACAAATTTTACAACAAGCTCATCCTTTTGTTGAGTGGGTTTGTTTGTCATTGTTATTTTGATTTTTTTTGTTCTCGAAAATTCTTGCAAAGATACAAAATAAATTACAAAGATACAAATTTCTCTGAACTTATCTTGAATCTAAAAAAAAGAACGTTTAACAACGTTCTTTTTTGTGGAGTTGGGCGGATTCGAACCGCCGTCCAAACAAGCAGCAAAAATGCTTTCTACACGCTTAGCTTTTGTCGGATTTTCGTTTGTGTTTTTGGTCAAAAGCCAACCGAAACACAACTTAGTTTCAGTGATACAAATGGTTTACAGAAACCTCTAAACATTCGGATCGAGCGTTTTGATACTTCAGGCGAAATCGGTCGATCAAAGATTTTCGCGGAAGCAGCTCTAACTTAATATCTGATATTAAGCTGCGAGAGCATAAGTTGTATTGTTGCCATTTATAGGCGTGAATGTTGGGATTAACGAGGCTGGCATACAACCCTCGACGTGCTTACAAATCCACTGACCTCGCTGTCAAAACCAAACAACCCCATAGATTTGATATTGCAAAGATACAAAAAAAATCTGATATACAAAAATCCTTTTTTCAAAGGTTAATTTTCGGAAACTTTAAAATACGAAGTTGCGTGAATGAATTTTCCATCTTTGGTAATGCCTTCCACAATTATTTGAAATTCGCCGGTAAGGTCTGAGGTATCGAAAGGCAATCGTACAGAAGTTTTTCCATTTGAAATTACGTTTGGATTCCAAAGTAGCGTATGACGCCCGTCAGGTATTCGGCTTCTACGCTGATTTTCATTTGAATAATCAGGAGTGGTGAACTGATAAGGTGATTGTGGTCCTACATAACCTACGACTTGCAATGAACCGGTAAAATTCAAATTTTGATAGTCTCGGCGATATGTGGTTAGCTCAACAATTCCATCGAACAAATGTCCGCCAAACGTATATGGACCATAGTAAATGTTGATCCTCTCAACCAAAAGAGGGTCGTAGTTAAAAATCACATTATGATCAGAAACGGGTATTCCATCAAGCAAAATAAGAGGATGTGTTCCAAGCTCATTCGTATTGCCTCTTTTAGTTAGTATTGACATTTCCCAGTTTCCACCTCGTCTGCGGAATCGGGTGCCGGTAATAAATTCCGTGAAAACCTCCTGCATTGTGGTGAAACGGGTGTACTCATCCAACAAATAAGTGTGCGTGGAATTTACTTTGAAAAATGATTCCGAAACATTTTGGTTTTCCAAAAAATCTTCCGAAAAATAACGGAATAGTTGTAGCGCTGTGCTTCGTTTGATCAACTGTTCGTAATAAGCCGAGTCAATATGCAACATAGGCATTTGCTTTGGAGTGAATCGCGTTATAAAAGGCGACACAATATCTACACGATAATTGTCATCTACATTATATACGATTGTGGCAATTTCGGTTGTTCCCAGAACACTCGAAGTAACAAACCAAACATCACCACTTGCATTTATTTGACCAGAGAAAAAATTGATACCTTCGCCAGGGAAAGCAATACCAGGTAATAAATTCGCCGATTCTTCGGTTTTGTTACGAACGATTTTACCTGTTATAATATGCCCTTCGTATTCGGGAAGAAATTCTCCGAAAAACTCCGTAGTTTTTTTCGTTTTGTTTTTTTGAAATAAGGATATATTGGATTCAACAATCGGTATCCACTCCTTACCTGCGATTGTTACGGAAAGCGTATGCATATTTTCCGGCAAACCTGTCAAAATTAATTCTCCGCGTTCACGGGTCTTATAAACTGTTTTATCAGATTGTACCGAAACAGAACTTGAATAATTTTCTTTGTTGGACAAAACATGATTTTCCGTTTCCGAAGGGTGATAATCCGACAAAAACGTATTCAAAATCGCTATATTTTTTTCAAAAAAAGCATCGTTGGTTTCATTTCTCATAAATTGGGTGTAGGCAATCAAACGATAGTATCCCGTTGGCAAATCGGCGGGTAGCACCATTTGTCCGGTACCTATTCCGTTGTTCAATTCAACGATGATTTGTAATTTTGCAATGGAATCTTTGACCAATTCCACGTAAGCAATTTTACTAAAAGCAGTCGGAGTTTGTTCCGTGTCGGTGGTTACAAGTTTTAGCAAAATCGATTCGCCTGCCAGGTATAAATGCTTGTCTGTTTGCAGATAAATCCGTTCGCGGAAATTTTCTTCGGCAAAACATTCAACTATATTGAACGCAAAACAAATCAGTAAAGTATAGCTTATTTTTTTCATTTAATTTTGATTATTGGTTGGGCCAACCTTCAGGGGCTATTGCACTACCACGAGATCTACAATCTGCACACTCACGATATGTGTAATAAGAAATAGTACCATCATCACGATATTTGAAGAAATAAGGAGGAAATTCTGTAACTAGTACGTATTTGTTTGGAACTAAATCTCTCCAATCAGGTCCATGCAGGTCTTCCAAGTCAGCTGCTTCGAATAAGGTACACCTCAGAGTTGGCACTAATTCGTATGCACCATCCGATCGCTGAATAAAAAAATGTTTTTTCGTAGTAGATGAAGCATCTATATACCCTATTACGGGTCTGCGTGGGTCGGTAATACAAATGATATTCCCTCTTAGCTCCGATGGAATTGGAGCAAATATGCTGTTTGATACCTCTACATTTTTCTTTATATTTTCAAAATAGGTGTACGCACGTTTACTGATAGCATTTTGCATAACGGTGATCCGATACACCTGTACCAATTTTATGTCTGTCGGCAAAATTTCGGTAATAGGATGTGCCAATCTTTCGGCACCCGGTCTAACGGCAGAACCAATGATTATACCGGAATTGTTTGAAGCAGAACTCCAACATCGAAAAGGAACTTCATCTGCTTTGTAATCTGCAAAAACTTCCCAAACTTCCTGATACGACCAACGATAATTATTAGGATCGCTTGTCGAAACATATATGACTACAGGCTCCCCTTGATGTTCTTTTACCCAAAAGATTTCGTCTATTTCCGGCGTTTGGATAAGATATGAATAATCGGACAGATATTCGTGTTCTTCTATCTTAATTTTTAAACGGTATCTGTAATTTATATCCAATGTTCCTGTTTTGATGATATAACGACCGTCGGAATGGCCGGAAACAGACGGTTCTTTACCAAATAGCGTTCCGTCTTCACGTTCCACATAAACTTCTGCATTGCGAACATAATCAGGATAAACAAAAACATCATTCAGTTTCACACTCCGATTCAAAGTGATGATGGTTTCATCGTTTGTGATGATGCCATCTACCACAAGAATATCTGATATTTCCTCTATTCCTTTTGCTGTGAACTCGTCAATGCAACTGTAAAGAAAAAGGCATAAACACAATATGGGTACTTTGGATGTTAGATTTTTGATTGACATAAACGTATTAAAAAAGTTAAAATTTGATATTCAGTGATGCGTACGGAATTGGAGCTCCAAAAACAGAAAGTGTATAGCCTTGAATGCGTCCATCATCTTCTAAAGTGTAATAAACGGAAAATGGATTTTTGCGACCCGTTACATTATACACGCCTATATTAAAATAGGCATGAAACAATTTAGAGAGACGATGTCCGGCTTCAATATTAAACGACAAATCAATACGGAAAAAATCCGGAACTCGATATTTGTTTCGTTCCGCATAATATACATATTGCTGACCCTCATACCAATATTTGGATACCGGCAAAGTTATGGGTCTTCCTGTGCTATAGTCTAAATTCATCGACACACTGTAGCGATGTGTAAATTTGTAGTTACCAACAAACTTTATTTCGTGCGGTTTGTCGAAATCCGAAGGATACCAATTGCTCGAATTTGCCGAAGATGCCAGTTCTGCGTGTCGGTGCAACATGGTTCTTGACCATGTGTAACTCATCCATCCGTTCAATCTTCCTCGCGGTTTTTTCAACATTAATTCTACGCCGTAGGCTCTTACTCTTACGCCCGCAACTTCTGTTTCGATATGCGAATTCATTATTAGCTCCGCCCCTCCACGATAATCTAAATAGTCGTTCATCGTTTTGTAATACATTTCGACAGAGGTTTCGATGGTGTTGTTTAAGAAATTACGGAACACACCTACCGCATATTGTACGCCTATTTGCGGACGGATATTGACGTCACTCAACTTCCAAACATCGGTAGGTGCCATGGTTGTTGAGTTGGAAATCTTGTGAACGTATTGCTGCATCGTATTAATACCCGCTTTCACAGACGTATTTTCATTAATAATATAACGTCCTGAAAGACGAAACTCCGGTCCGTGCCAAGTTTTCAATATCCCACGTCCTGCCGTGTCGGTTCCCAAAACCGTTTCAAGAGAAGGAAGATAGTCTGGTAAATACGTGTTATAAATACGTGGTCCCAACACATTGAACATCGAATATCTCATTCCAACATCAACTAACCATTTTGACGATATTTCCCATTGATCAGAAATATAGACTGCCGATTCCAACGATTTTTCGAATTGAAGCCTGTATTCTTTTATATCTGAGCTATCGTGTGCCGGCAAAAGATGTCCCGGATCTAAATGGTAATGTGTAGAGGTGATTCCGAAATTGAGCGTGTGTTCGTTATTCAGATAATAGGTAAAGTCAGCCCTTCCAAACATTTGATTGAGTGCAAAGTCAAGAGAAAAAGCATTGAATATATCCCTTGCATCTTTGCTGCTGTGACTATAGTGATCATGCCCAATAACATAAACGCTCGTGAGTTTTGGATTGAATGTATGCCTCCATCTTGCTGAAAAATTGGCATTTTGTTGCCAATACTCATCTTTGTTTGTAAAACTAAATCTATTTCGGCTGTAATAGCCATTTAAATAAACGATATTTTTATCATTAATTTTATAATTCGTCGACATCGTGAAATCGTGAAAACCTGCAGTTCCATTGCTATAGCCGCTTTTTTCAGGAA
The DNA here is from genome assembly GCA_031256055.1 of Bacteroidales bacterium. Lineage (GTDB taxonomy): Bacteria > Bacteroidota > Bacteroidia > Bacteroidales > P3 > WRKV01. The sequence continues at coordinate 98 of JAIRRI010000160.1, read as the reverse complement.
TCAACCCCAACATCCAATCGGAATAGGTTGTTCGTCCACCTACAATAAACGATCCCTGCCCTTTAAGAAAGGGCGATTCGAGGCTGAGCCGACTTGTT
>JAIRRI010000153.1 GCA_031256055.1 Bacteroidales bacterium | reverse complement strand
GCTGGTTGTGAATTGCTTTAAAAATTTGTATCTTTGCATTCTCAAACAGTAACGCCAAATTCCGAATAAACGGCTTTCACGTTGTGAATTGCTTTAAAAATTTGTATCTTTGCATTCTCAAACAGTTGACCTAGCTGATGAACGGTATTTCTAATAGTTGTGAATTGCTTTAAAAATTTGTATCTTTGCATTCTCAAACAGTTTTTATTAAAATTTGATCCCATTTTAAACTGTTGTGAATTGCTTTAAAAATTTGTATCTTTGCATTCTCAAACAGTATCCTTTGCTAATTGATACGCCTCGCGCAAGTTGTGAATTGCTTTAAAAATTTGTATCTTTGCATTCTCAAACAGTTTTATTAAATCTATGTGGGACACGATAAAGTTGTGAATTGCTTTAAAAATTTGTATCTTTGCATTCTCAAACAGTACGTTACCAGCAAAAACGTAAAAAACAGAAACTTGCAAAGATAGTTAGAAAACAAAAAAACTGTTTGTAAAAAGTAAAATCTCGCCAACCTCGGCGAGATTTTACTTTCTGAAATTTTAACACTTTTTAAGTTTTTCATTTGGAAATTTCGTTGTAACTTTGCAGAAAAATTACCATCATGAAAGAAAACGAAATTAAACATCTATTCAAACAATTCGAATCTATCGCTTGCGAATACAATAATGTAGAATGTTGGAGCGCTCGCAAATTACAAAAACTTTTGGACTACGCCGAATGGCGAAACTTTTGCAAAACTATCGACAAAGCAAAAGAAAGTTGCAAAAACGCCAATATAAGCGTTCTGGAGCATTTTGTTGACGTCAACAAAATGGTTCAAATCGGCTCTAGTGCTGAAAAAGCGGTAGATGACATCTTTTTGACTCGTTATGCCTACTATTTGGTGTGCCTAAAAACCGCTCTATTGCTGATTTTCTGCCAACAATTAGCATTAGTGCTAAAGAATTTGCAGCAAATATGACAAGTGTCAACGTACAAAATAAAAAATTGAAAGGTCAAACAAACATCGAAACCGAGCATATCGACAACAATTCTGCTGTCAGAAAACTATTGAAAGAACGTGGCATTATCCCTAAAAATCTACCTCCGGCTGAAGATGTGAAAAAAGTAGCACAAAGATTAAAAGGTGAGTAGAAGAAATTAAAGCAAACGACAAAGAAGAAAAGTAAAAAGCAGTAAACTGTTCATTTCTAAAACAATTCCAACTGCTGATGAGGCGTAGAAACCTCCGTCTGTTTTTTACAATAAAACAATTCCATTGAACCAAATTGCTTGTCGGTAATACACATAATTCCAATATGGCCTTTTTCGGGTAAAAGATTCTTCACGCGTTTGATGTGAACGTCTGCATTTTCGCGACTGGCGCAATGTCGCAAGTAAATCGAAAACTGAAACATCGTAAAACCGTCTTCCAACAATTTTTTACGGAATTGTGCGTGTGCTTTTCGCTCTTTTTTTGTTTCCGTCGGCAAATCAAAAAATACAAGTACCCACATAATTCGATATTCGCTGAAACGTTCCACAAAGTTTAATTTTCATTCTTTTTAACAACGTCATTACTTTTCTAACAACCACATATAATTTTCTCACTTTTAAGGCTGAAAGCCTTGTTATCATTTGCATAGGGCAACGCCCTATGATTAAAGTTTCCCCCGTTTCATTGAGCCCTGTAAGGGCGACATCTTTTTTTATTACGCCCTTTCAGGGCTTGCTAGAGGAGTGGCATTTGCTACACAGGGCGTTGCCCTGTGTTAATGATGTTATGCCCCTTCGGGGCGAAGTGTAAAATTGTATGGTGTTGCTATTTTTCTTAATTTTTCAATATCAAAACTATTCTTGCCATAATGGACGTGTCTATGACAATTAGGACAAAGTGCGACAGCGTTTTCAACTGTGTCGTCGCCACCTTCTGCCAAAGGAATAATGTGATGGACTTCCAAAAAACCTTCTTCGTCGCTGTCTTTTTTGAATGGTGCAGGACTTTGACAATACTCGCAATGTCCGTTGGCTCTACTCAAAACTTCAATTACTACATCAGGATTACGATTATATGTTTTTACCTTTGCTTCGGTATAAGTTGGTTTTTTGATTGCTTGTTTTAATCGTTCCAATCGTTTTTGTTGGCTATCGTTTTTTGAAGATTTTATTTCTTCTTCAAATTCTTTAGTAATTTGGTCAATTGTTTTATTATTAGATTTTTTTTCTACTAGGCCTAATTCTTCAAGTGCTTTAATTAAGTTTGGTTTTAACTGCCATAAGTTATCATCATAACCACTATCAAAAAATAATTTCCAATGCTTATATTCCCCATCCTCCCGTTTATCAACTGAAACCTGATAATTCTTTGCAACCCTTCTTCCAAGTCGTCCAATTTTTGAATTACTTCCTTTTTCCTTATATTTTTCTCCTGTGTGAATGTATAAAAGGAAAGTACGCATTGAGTCTTTTCGAATGATAAAATTGGCTGGTATTTGATGATTATCGAACGAATAAATATGCTGAAAATCAGACATATTTTCCGGCTTTGTAATTTCTTTGTTCTGTAAAATTTCAATAAACTGTTCCGTTGTTAATTCTGTCGTCATAAATTTTCATTTTATAGCTATTCAAAACTAGGATAAACAATCTTACGATTTTCTCCTAAAAAGCATTTGGCTAATGAGGCGGTAGTTTGGGTAACTGCCACCATTAGCGGGCTGCGTTGGTCGTTTATGATTACATCTAAAACAGGAATTTGCAGTAATTTTATTTTGATGTCTTTGGTTAAATCTGTCTGTAGAGACGCACGGCCGTGCGTCTCTACGATTTCGACCACTAATTTATCCACAAACGGGCGATAGGGCTCCATAATATCATCCGCCAAACAATAGGCATTGTAACGATTGTGATGATGAATGCCCAACGTGGGCAGCAATCCGCTTGCCACCAACGCCCGCGCCACAACGGATCGCAAAATCGCATAACCATAATTCAGTAAATTATTCGGTGGCACACCATCGCGATCGCGTGTAAAATCGTCTATCATCGGAAACAAGTTTTTCCAATAATAAGCCGCTGCCCGTCCTTCTAAATTGTCGCTGTCTCCGCTTCGCACATCGTTTGCCCACTTTAGCATATTGCGGACTTCCGTGCCACGACATGTTTTCAAAACATACGCTTGATTTTCTATTTTGGCTTGAATGGTTTGTTGCCACAATTGTTTTTTCAAGGGTAGTGAAGCTTCGATTTGTGCAGTAAAACGTTCACTTTGGAGCGTATTACCTTCCAACGGCAAAAGCAATCCAACCGGCATTCGATTGCTTCCGCAAGTAATCAATGCGCAGTTATTTTCAAGCAAAGCCTCTATCAATCCGTGTGTCAGCGTGATTTGTTTGTTGTCTAAAATCACAATGCCGATGTCTTCAACGGGAATTGTTTTCACGCTTTCCGCCTTGAGCAAATCGGGCAAAGCGTCGTTATTCTCCACTTCGGGAAGTTTAACAACCAACTGCTTGTTCTTCAAACTGAGATAGGCGGGGTTTTCGAAATAGAGGGTTTTCTTGATCATAACACTAATTTATTTTATCCACGTTATTGTTCCGTCAGGCTTTATTTCAAAATCTTTGCCTTCAAAAAGACAAGACAATTTGTCGGCTGTTAATTTAAGGCGAGGTTGATATTTTTCGGGATTAAATTCTGTTTCACCCGCAGGATTGATTCCTGCTTTTTTCAATTCATCATCACTTCGAGCCTCAATAATATTTTCCAAAAATAGGTAATCAGCACCTGAATTGTTGAACTTGTAAATCTTATAAATTCGATTTTGATTATTTGAGATGTCTGATTTATCAATTTCTTCATCAGAATCTTTGAATAGTATTATCTTTTGCCCTGCTTTAAGGATATTAGTCAATAACAACTTATACTCATTTTTACCGCTAAATTTAGTAAAAATGTTGTATTCAGGATTATTAAAAATTAATGTGTTTTGCTTATCATCTATTTGCGAAAATTCGAACAAATTGATAAATCTGTACGCTTTGATCTCTTTTTCTTTTTTGTCTTTGCCGACATATAATAAGCACAAATAATTTGAAGCATTATTTGCGAGATATAGAGTTTTATGTTCGTATTTCGATTGGAATAAATGTGTTTTTATTTTCAAAGATTTATCGTAAGACGGCGAGAATTTTTTGAATCTAATATGGCGAATTGTTTTGTCATTAAAATCTTTTACATCGTTGATTTTTACTCCTGAATCTAATTGTTGTTTGATGTGATTCTTCAAAGCAACATCAATAATAGAATCTAAATCTACCTCTTCTATTTTTTTCCGTTGAACAGTCCAAATAACATCTTCATCATTGTTTTGTTGCACAAGATATTTTTTTGTTTCATCATCTTTTATTGCAAATCCTTTTTCATTTACCACATTGGGTTTTATCGCTCCCAAATATGTTTCCTCGTGCAACTGCCCTCTGATTGTATCGCCAATTTTGAAAACAGGAACTTTTTGTCCCTTCTTTTCACCTTCTGTATAATACACATAATTTCCTTTTTCATCTTTTTGATAAATTACATTTCCGCGTGTGGTTCTTAGTTTTTTGAAAGTTCTTTCAAGCGTTTTGTCGTGAGACACGTGGTTAACAATCACATTATTTTCAATATCAAGCAAGTGTGAAATTTTAAATTTTTCGTATGGTTTGGGCTTTTTATAATTTGGATCATGATTTTCCTCTGCTTTGTAGTATTCTTCCAAGATTGTTTCACGGCGTGTAGAACTAGGGATTAAAGTCAGAATAGCAGCATCGACAGCGTGATGACTATGTTTACTACGGTCTTTTTGTTCATTACCTTTTATTTGATAAATCTTTTTGAAAATATCGGTAATACTTCCTTTCTGAACATCTACTTTTTCAAAAACCGCTTTCAAATAAGCACGAGCATATTTTGAAATAATTTGCGTATCAACTAACTGACTATTTTTCCATTTTGCAGGGATTTCTGTAAGCGTAAAAGTTTCAAGTTTTTTGTTCCAATAATCATAATCAAATTGCAATAAATGTCTACGCTGTATCAGTCCTTTCTTTGTTTCAGGGTCTTGCGTTTTCTTTGTGCGCCTTTTATTTTCGTCTATCAAATTTTTAAGATGTTCAACTTTTTCTCTCCATTTTTTCAAATTAGGTTCAATGGCTTGATATTTTTTTCCGTTTATAGTTACATCTTGGCTATAATTTGGCAATTGTGTCGGAATTTTATTTCCTTGTATATAGTTGTTATAATCAGCATCACCAACCGTAAGATTTGCCAATGAATTGTCAAACGAAATACTTGCAGGAAAAGTATGCATAAGTTGCGTTCGTGTTCCGGCAAACAAATTGGTGATATTTATCATTTTGCCTGTGTACATACAAACACATTCCTGTTCTTTCCACAAACGATATTTTTCAACATCTTCCTTTAATGCTTTTATTTGTTTATAAACTTCCTCGTTATTATTAACCTGCTCCCACCAAAGCCGAACTTTATTAATATTTTCAATATCATTTTCATTCAAATTTGGGTATTTTGCTTTTGCAACTCCCACTATTGCTTTTGCAAATTCTTTGTTTTCTTCTTCTCTGTATCGTTGGTAAGTTTGAATTGCCCAACGCTTGTTGGCATCATTCAACTCTCTTGCCATTTCCACAACAACTTTTGTATTCTTGTCAATTTTTTCGATTTTCAAAAAATAATTCAATAAGTGTCGTAATTCGTGCAACGTTCGCATTGCCATTGGGTTTTTCCAACCTTTTGAAGGCGGTTGCGGACTTTCTAATTTTCCTGTTTTTGAAACAGGGTACATTTCAATATCAGACGGGTGATACAAATGTTTTAGAGCATTATCGGATACTTTAAAGCTATCTTTTAATCCTTGTTTAATTGCTTCATCAAGACGAGGAAGTTTGTAGAAGTCTATTGGTTTACCTGACGCTTTTTCCTCTATCGTTTGGTCTCCATTCAGAAATTTGGCATAAAATTCCCATATATATTCTTTTTCTTCATTTGTTTTACTTTGCCAATTTGTATTCAGGTAATTCTCACATTCTTTTTTGTAAGCATCATATACTATTTCTTCGTCCAATCCGACAGGCTTCGGATATTCATTTTCGCCAAAGAAATTTTTAATCAAACCATTTACAATATTCAAATTTTCCTTTGTTTTGGCAACTTCTACAATAGTTTTGGCAATTATGCTTTTTGCTTGTTCTTTATTTTTTTCGAAATTTTCACCAAAAACTTTTTTCAAATTGGCAAATAAAACCGCCTCGGAATAAATAAAGCCGCTTTGTAAAAAAGGCAATATCTTAGAAATCGCTTTATAACTCAACGAACCGTAACCTTGCGGAATATCAATTTCCGAGAAAGATTTTGTTTTTTCGTCATCAAACCCCAAAACTTCTTTGCAAAATTTTTCCAAGTCTTCTTGTTTGTCTTTGGTTTGAATATAATCAAAGAGCAAATGCCAAATTTCATCAATCTTTAATGTTCGGCTTTGTCCTGCTTTGTTTCCGTATTTTACAATATAATTGATTGACAATCCTTCCCAATTTATGCCATAAGTGTTTTCATCCCGAATAAATTTGTCTGTCCAATCATTGTCAAAAACATTCATCAATGCGGCAATAGTAGGACAAGTTGATACATTCGGTAGATTTCTGTAATTAAACTCATACTTGCCGTCTTCGGAATATTTTTTGATTATTTCATCGAACTTGAAATAGCTATCGTCATTTACTTTTCCTTTATTTTTTCCACTTGTGAGTTTTCTAAAGAACAATTCCTCAAAAATTTTCTTCTTCAATGGCATTGAAATTGCGGCAAATTCCTTTTGGTCTTTTTCTCGCCATTTGATATTGTTGATAAACTGTAATGCTCTAAATTCTTCAAATTTTGGGTGGCTTATTGGAATACGTGGCTTGTTTCTTTCCAATGTACAATTACCAACCAACCCTTTTTGCGAACGTAAAGGACGAACAAAGTAAATTGCTTTATACAATTTTTGGGTTAGTTCTTTGCTGAGTTTTTGCACTTCGCATATTTTTTCAAATTCATCCTCAAAATATTTTCGTTGAATCACTCCGCTTGCTCTAAAACGTTCGCCTTTATCTAATTTCTCTTTGGCTAATATAGCAATTTGAAAGTCCGGATTTTCTGTTTTAAGTTTTTCAATATCTTCATTTTTTGCATAAGCCGATTGTCCACTTTTTCGACTTGATTTAAAACCTCGCCGTTGGACTAAATGATATAATGCTCTGCCGATTCTTAGTTTTTTATCATATTCATTTTGTTCTTCGCTTTCAATCAGTTCGCAACGTAAGTCATAAGGATTTTTCCTGACTAATTTTTCATTATTTGAAATTCCTTTATGCCCAAAAATTGAAAGATCAAAAGCAAGCCATTGTTGAAATTCAGCATTATTTACAGGGTAAATCCTTCCTAAATTTTTCCATTTATCTTCAATTTTCTGCCAATTCCCGATACTCCATAAGCGAAGTTCCTCCAAAGTCAATGGACACATGCCATTTTCAATTAGAATTTTCAACAATTCCCATTTCCTGTACCGCTTGGCATTATATAAACGGCGTTTACTACGATTTTTTCTTCTTTCGGCAGCCAAAGAAAATTCACCCGATTTTCCATCACCAACGCCTTTTTGGAAAATAAGTACACCATCCTCAATAATTTGATTTTCATCTGCCTCAGTATCTCTAATAGCCCAACCAATAGAGTTTGTTCCCAAGTCTAATCCTAAAATTTTTGCCATATCATCAAATTTATTTGTTCTATATTGTTTTTTTTCGTATCTTTGCAGTGCAATTCACAACAAGGCTATAAGCCGAAGTGCCTTGCACTTTTATCCCGCGTACTCCGTGGGATTTTTTATTCTACACCCAATTTTTTAGCAATTCACAACTTTTCTTTGATTTCTTCAGGCGTTAATTCACTGTTTGAAAATGCAAAGATACAAAAAATTAAGCAATTCACAATAAGGATTATTCCGTTGTGAAAACATTCAAGGTGGCGTGTAAGCGTCGCCTTTTTTTGTCAATATGGTTTTGTCGGAAACTGTGCTTTACCGATTTCTAAACGAACACCCTACCAAATGATCATTCACATAGCCAACCGCCTGCAAATGCGCATAACAAATCGTTGAACCGAAAAATTTGAAACCGCGTTTTTTCATGTCTTTGCTAATGGCGTCGGACAACGGTGTTGAAGCTGGAATTTCGCTTAATGTTTTCCAATGGTTGATAATTGGTTTTCCTTTTGGTAAAAAACTCGTAAGATAATTGCAAAAACTGCCGAATTCGTTTTGTATTTCGATAAAATGTTGAGCATTCGTAATCGTTGATTCTATCTTTAGTCGATTGCGGATAATACCTTCGTTTTGCATAAGTTTCTCTACATCTTTTTCTGTGAGTTTGGCTACTTTTTTAACATCAAAATTACAAAAGGCTTTGCGATAATTTTCACGTCTTCGTAAAATCGTGATCCAACTTAGTCCTGCCTGCGCACCTTCCAATACCAGAAATTCAAACATTGTTTTATCATTGTCTACGAATTTCCCCCATTCTTTGTCGTGATATTGAATATAAAGCGGATCTGTAGTACTCCAATCGCAGCGTTTCACGTCTGTTTTTCTCATAATTTATTTCTTTTTTTTGCAAATGTACAAAATTTTTCGTATATTTGCAAACGTAACTTTTGTGTGAATTATTAACTAAAAATCAAAATAACATGAAATCAACATTTTTTTTAGCCTTAATGTGTGCCGCGTTTTCGTTGTCGGCACAAAATCCTACCATCCAGTGGAGAAATGATCGAACCGGAATTTACAATGAAAAAGGTTTGTTAAAATCGTGGCCAGTCAATGGGCCTGAATTGCTTTGGCATTTTGAGGGATTGAACGAAGGGCACTCGTCTGTGGCTATTGACGCAAACAAGCTTTATGTTACCGGAATGACGGGAGACATCGGCTATCTCTACATTTTCGATTTAAACGGCAACCTTTTGAACAAAATCGAATACGGCAAAGAATGGAACCAAAGCTACAACGGTTCACGTGGAACGCCTACAATCAACAACGGAAAAATCTACATTCATAGTGGAATCGGAGATTTGATTTGTATGGATCAAAACAATTTTAACGTTATTTGGAGAAAAAATCTCGTAACCGACTTTGGAGGAAAAAATATTCGCTGGGGAGTAACCGAATCTCCGCTTATTATTGACGGTAAGGTTATACTTTCTGTCGGAGGAGATAAACATAACATTGTTGCATTAAACAAAAATAACGGCTCGTTGGTTTGGTCATCTCCGGGCAAAGGCGATCTTTCGTCGTATTGCTCTCCACTTTATATCAGCAATCAAGAAACTCCGCTGATTGTTACCACAATGGAAAAAAACATCGTTGGACTTGAGGCTGCAACCGGGAAACTGCTTTGGTCGCATCCTTTTAAAAGTCAAAGAGGCATTAACCCCAATACGCCGGTTTATGACGGAAAAGATATGGTGCTTATCACTAATGGTTATGAAAGAGGCTCTATTATGTTTCGTCTGACAAATGGCGGACGTTCGGTTGAAAAAGTTTGGGAAAATGACGACATCAAATCTAAACATGGCGGTATCGTGAAAGTCGGTAACTACGCCTATATGGGTGGAGACGACCGAAGTGGCCGTTTTTGGCATTGCGTGGATTGGAACACAGGCAAAGTTCAGTGGAAGGATAATGCAATCGGAGTAGGCGTAGTAATTGCAGATGGCGATGATATGTTGTATTGTTATACCGAAACCGGCGATATGGCTTTGATAAGAGCCACGCCTGAAAAATTCGACCTTGTTAGCAAGTTTCCCATAACCTTGGGCACAGCTCAACATTGGGCACATCCTGTGATTTATCAAGGTGTGTTGTATGTTAGACATGGGGATGCGTTGATGGCGTATAGAGTTAAGAACTAAGAATTAAAAAACTATAAAAACAATGAGAAAAAGTAAAATTATGCTTCCATTTGTGATAATGGGTGCAATGTTAGCGGTTTCCTGCAAAGGACCAAACATACAGGAACAGGATTGGACACAATGGCGTGGTCCGAACAACGAGGGTATTGTGAACAACACCAATCTGAATTTAGATTGGCACGAAAAAACACCTGCTCTTTCGTGGGTATTCAGGCAGACAGGCGCAGGTTATTCAAGCCCAGTTGTTGTGGGAACAACGCTCTATATGACGGGCGCTGATGATGACGGCGAATTTGCATTTGCCTTAGACACTAGAACCGGCGATTT
>JAIRRI010000133.1 GCA_031256055.1 Bacteroidales bacterium | reverse complement strand
CTGTAAACAAAATAGCAGAATACAATAATTTGAAGAATATCAATGCAATAAGTGTGGGGCAAAAATTAAAAATTCCGCCGAAATAGTTTGTTTCGTTTCCAAAATTCACTATTTTTGCTGCATTATAGAAACGTAATGAATTTTTATCAATTTAAACAACAACTATTTGATTTAGCATGCTTTAACATCAATCAAGTGTATGCTTGGCAGCCTAATTTTAACCGAAATAACCTCACTTTTTGGGTAAAAAAAGGTTATCTGATTAGACTAAAACAGGGTTATTTTACTTTTCCTGAATATAAAAACAAATTGGATTACGCACGTTATTTTGCAAATCGTATCTATAAACCATCTTATATCAGTCTGCATACTGCCCTTTCATTCTACGATATGATTCCGGAAGGTGTTGTACAAATTACCAATGTAACAACGCTAAAAACGGCTACTTTTACTAACAAAATCGGGCAATATTCTTACAAAAGTATAAAAGAAGAGCTGTTTTTTGGCTACGAAGCCAAGCCTTTCTCCGACGGGCACACCCTGCTGATCGCCACACCCGAAAAAGCGCTGCTTGATCTACTTTATCTTTATCCTTTTTATAATAATGAAATGGAAATGTTGGAGTTAAGATTAGATGAAGATTTTATGCAAGACAATTTTAACAAAGAATTATTTCTACAGTATGCGCAACAGTTTAAGAGCATTGCGCTTGAAGAACGAGTTCATTTACTAATCAAAACCTATAATTTATGATTCCACTTGAAATTATCAAGAACTATTTTCCTCCTTTTTTGCGTGATGAAGCAGCGCAAATTAAGCACATCCTGAAGGAGTATATTCAATTAATGATATTGGATTACCTCTCCGCAACTCCTTATATTCGAAAATTGGTTTTTATCGGAGGTACGAATCTGCGACTTGTAAAAGGAATTGACCGTTTTTCAGAAGATTTGGATTTTGATTGCAAGTCGCTATCTAAAGAAGAATTTATGGCAATGACTAACGATGTGCTGCAATTTCTTGAACGTAGCGGGTTAAAAGTAGAGACGAAAGAGAAGGTTAACACACAACTAAAAGCATATCGTAGAAATATTTATTTTCCTCAATTGTTATTTGAATTGGGGTTAACAGGTCATAAAGAGGAACGATTTCTGTTGAAGATTGAGAGCCAAAATCAAGGGGTATTGTACAATCCTGTAATCACTAATATCAAAAGTTGCGGGTTCTTTTTTCCGATGCCCGTCCCTCCGGATTCCGTATTGTGTGCCATGAAACTCTCTGCTTTACTCTCCCGTGCAAAAGGGCGTGACTTCTACGACGCAATGTTCCTACTCACACTAACTTCACCTGATTATCATTTTTTGGGACAAAGAAACAATGTTCATAATCTTAATGAATTAAAACAGGCAATCGAAAAACTGTTAACGACAATTAACATAGAATTAAAATCAAAGGATTTTGAACATTTGTTATTTTACAAACATAACAATAAAAAAATATTACGGTTTTGGGAGTTTATTGAAGCGATGAGGTAAATTTTATTTATCTTCGCAGTCGAATTTTAACAAAAATCTGCGTAAATCATGACAATCTGCGTCATCTGCGTGCCAAAATCAGTATGAACAACATCGAACAAACCCTCCTCCTTCTCGCAAAAAAAATAAACCCGAACTTCAGTCGTATTGAAAAGCTGCAACAATCGGGTTCCAGTCGGCAATATTTTAGAATACTTATGGAGAAAGGAGAAAAGGAGAAAAGGAGAAAGGGAGAAAGGAGAACGGAGCAAGAAACGATTATTGGCGTTTTTAATGAAGATGTGAAAGAAAACAACGCTTTTTTTTCATTTACAAACTTCTTCTTATCACAAAAAATAAATGTCCCAAAAATTATTACAGTTGACGAAACAAAACAATATTATTTTTTGGAAGATTTGGGGGATGAAACGTTGTTTACGTTTTTAACGGGCGAACGGGCGAACGGGCGAACGGACGAATCTGTAATTTCGTATTATCAAAAAGTGTTGCAACAACTCCCTTTGTTACAGTTATCCGGAAAAAAAGGAATAGATTTTTCGGTATGTTATCCGCGTGCGGCGTTCGATAAACAATCTATGTTGTGGGATTTGAACTATTTTAAATACTACTTTCTGAAATTGGCAAATATTCCATTCGATGAACAGTTGTTGGAGGATGATTTTCATTGCTTTATAAATTTTCTATTGGAAGCGGATAGCGATTATTTTATGTTTCGCGATTTTCAGTCGCGGAATATTATGTTGCACAACGGTGAACCTTATTTCATAGATTATCAGGGCGGTAGAAAAGGGGCGTTGCAGTACGATGTGGCATCGTTGTTGTTTGACGGGAAAGCTGACCTGCCGCCGGAAATGAGAGAAGAATTATTGGAGTATTATTTGGAGCAATTGCAGAAAGCAGAAAGCAGAAAGCAGAAGGCAGAAGGCACTAAATCTCCCCCGCTGGCGGGGGTCGGGGGGTGGAAAGAATTCGCGAAAGATTCTTTTTACAAATATTATTACGGATTTGTGTTGATACGGATTTTACAAGCTTTGGG
>JAIRRI010000013.1 GCA_031256055.1 Bacteroidales bacterium | reverse complement strand
GTAGAGACGCACGGCCGTGCGTCTCTACATCCATTTGTATAAACCTTTCCAATACAGGAACAGGTTTTATGTCCATTTGTTCCGAATGGTCTAATACTAAAAGATTTTTTTCTCGGGATTCTATTTTATTGATGTAATAATTTCGAATTTTTTCCAAATCTGCATCGCTGAGATCATTGTCAAAAATAAGTAATCGCGAACTTTTAATATGCACATCTGCGGAAGGCTCTATCAGTTTGACGCAATCTATTGCCGAGCTTGCCCTTTGGTCAAATTGTCCTGGTAAAAATTCGACTGCGAGATAATTTTTTCCTTCCAAATCGCACGAATTTTCAACATTATCGGTTACAATCTCTCCAAATACGCTGTAGCGGCTCTTTTCCAACAATTCGGGCGTAAATCCGAACAGATCATAAACGTTCAACAAACGCAGATTTTTCAGTTCAAGTCCAAGATTACTGTTCAATTCTTGTTGCAGGCTTTGCGCTTCTACCCTGAATTGCGGGTGTTTTTCTACGAAAATTCGATAGTTTTTCATTAAAGATAAGCGTTTTTTTATTTTATTCCCAATTTTGTCCGAATGGCTGCCGGTATTGCATTTTTATGCACCGTGATATCTAACGTGCGCAATTCAAAATACGGAATTGACATATAGAGAAATCCGTCAAACGGATTATCTGTATCCCACGAATTTTTAATTTTGAAATACAAATTTCCGTTTTGGTCTTTGGCTAAACCGGTAACAAGCATGGCGTGGTCGTCGGTAGAATCCCACGTGTCGAACGCAATTTGACGAATGTCTTGTGAAATGGTTTGCTCTCTTACGATTCTATCGAATTTGTAAACGGATTCGGTGCGTTCGCGTGCATTCATAGACTCCCACTTGTCGTGTTCGGTGCCGGTTAAATCGTCTTGTTGTTTTTCATCGGGAACAATGGCTATTCCGTTTTTCCACGAAAAACCCTTGTTGCTCACATCACCGCCCCAAGCCATCGCGTAGCCGTTGTTTACAGCGTTTTTCGCGATTTCGACAAATTCGTTCAAAGGCACGTTGTAAGCCTCGTGCATGAGCCAGTTGTCGGGCACTTCGATGGCGAATTTCCCGTAAAACGGATGATGCGTGTAAGATGTGATTTTGATAAAATCGTTTGTATTTATGTTCAACGATTTTGCAAAACTTTGCGGTGTGTAAGTTTTACCTTCAAATGTGAAATCTTTCGGCACCTCGCCCAAATAAGCATTGAGTATGGCATCAAACGCGATTTTCCAATTTTTTGCTAATGTTTTTCTTTCTTTTGCATATTGAATTGTGGCGTCTATCGTGACATTCAAAACTTTGTCCAACTGACCGTGATTGTGTTTTTCCTCATCATAGTTCAGACCATGATAAACAGTTTCGGGCATCATACCGAAATTGTCAAATGTCCAAAACACATCGCCGATTGCACCACCTGTCGGGAAGTTGGTTTCGCCGTGCAAACGTGCATAACGATCGGCTTTCGCCATATAGGCGCAATACACAGGGAACATATTCGAAAGATTGTACATTTTTTTCGTATTGCGATAAATCTCGGCTTCCAAAAACGAGGTTCCTGCAAAACTCCAACAGGTTCCCGAACGAGACTGATTTTTTACGGGCGGAACGGGAATATCTTTAATCGTTTCAAATGTGTATGGAAAATCGGTCTTTTCTTGAGTAAATAAAACAGTTGAAAAACCAATGGCGATAAGAAGGGAAATGAATTTTTTCATGACGGTATTTTTTGCAAAGATACAAATTTTAATTGAGAACTGAAAATTCTCATTTTTTTTCGTACAGTTGTCCTTTCAAATCATTAAAATTATGAAATTGTAGGGGCGAGGCATGCCTCACCCCTACATTACGGCAATAGCAAACAACTGTCCCCATAGGATAAAAATCGGAATTCGTGCGAAAGTGCGTAATCGTAAATTTTACGCCAATCATTGCCTATCATTGCTGAAATAAGCAGGAGTAGTGTGCTTTTGGGTTGGTGGAAATTGGTGATGATGCCCGTTGCAACTTGGAATTTGTAACCGGGGGTAATCATTAGTGATGTTGAAAAAGAAATTGGTGCGAGGTTGCGAGGTGCGAGATGCGAGGTGTGCTTCGAGGAAACCCCGTACCCCATACCTCGCAACTCGCAACTTTCGTATGGTTTCCACTGACTAACATACTGTTCATTCGGCTCAAGCCAATAAAGCGATTCCAAACTCCGCAACGATGTTGTTCCGACAGGAATTATCGGACGATTTTTGGCTTTGGCTTTGAAGATTTTTTGAAGGCACTCTTGCGAAACTATCACTTTTTCGTCGTGCATAACGTGGTTGCCAATGGTTTCTGTGGTAACAGGTTTGAACGTTCCTGCGCCCACGTGAAGTGTGAGTGTGACGGTTTCAACACCTTTCGCTTCAAGCGATTTCAGAACATTTTCGGTGAAGTGCAAACTCGCGGTTGGTGCTGCAACAGAGCCTTTGGTTTTGGCGAAAATGGTTTGATAACGGTCTTCGTCGCTGCCCTCTACTTCGCGGTGAATATAAGGTGGAAGCGGAATTTTTCCAATCCTATCAAGAATTTCAGCGAAGGTTAAGTCTCTATTCCATTCAAAAACTATTTCCCACGCATCGTCGATTTGTTTGCCACGTTTAACCATAACATCTTCATCAACCCACAAAACACCATCTCCTTTCCACTTCCGATTTCCACCCACAAAACATTTCCAAACACATTTACTTTTCTGTTGAAATGTCAATTGCACATCAACAGGATCAATAGGCTCTAAACAAAAAATTTCGATACGTGAACCTGTCGACGTGCGAGCTATAATACGTGCGTGAATCACTTTTGTATCATTGAAAACCAACAATGCATTTTTGGGAATTTCATCCGCAATATTTCGAAAAATGGTTTCCGAAATTTGTCCGTTTTTATACACCAACAACTTTGACGAATCGCGCTCCGGCAAAGGATATAGCGCGATTTTCTCTTCGGGAAGAGAATAATCGTAATCTTCAATTCGGATATTTTTTGGAGACATCATTATACAAAATTACGAAAAATCCACCAAATTATAATAATTGCAAACACCGCCCAAATAGCTTTTGGGCTATAAAGAACATGATGTAATCGCTTAAAAAATTGTCCTTTTGATTTCAATAAATCCGCAACAAGTAAGAGAAGAATATACGGAATAGAAAAAACCAACAGCGCATTCGCACGAATTGCGTTGCCGATTTCCAAATTAAACAAATAGTGTATGGCTCTTTGCGAACCACATCCCGGACATTCAAATGTTGTCAGTAGTTTAAACGGACATTTAGGAAATAGCTGAGAATTTTCAGGATTTAATCTGCCGTAAATTACCACTAAAACGATACATACAACACCAATCAGACTGAAAATAATTATTTTCCTTGTTTTTGGCATTTTAAGTCTACCAACCTGCTAATGCTGCAAAACTTCCAATTCCAACAATAAACACAACAAAAATAATGTAGAGAAGAATACCTGATAATCCCACCCAAAATGATACTTTAGTCCATTTTCCGGCTTGCTGTGAAGCCATATTTGCGCCGTCAAGATCGCCAGCGTTGAATCTGGAACTCACGTTGGCAGCATTAACAATTCCTGCAATACCAAACGGCAAACAACAGAAAATAGTTACTAAAATAGATTCTGTAAGCCATGTTTTAGGCATAATTCGACCTACAGTAGAGCCGCCCGGTTGAAGGGCTACGCCACATTTAATACAAACAACTGCTTTTTCGGATACTTCTGATCCACAATTTGGACAAAACATATTTTTTATTTTTTAGTTATTTAATGAGCACAAAGTTACAAAAATAAATTGAATAAACCAAGTCTCTATTCCGTTTGCCCCACGATTCGATTAAGTTCGTGATCCAAAAGTCGTCGGAATTCTTGTTGCACGTTGATGGTTCTGGTCATGTGTACGGAAGTGGCAGGAGTTGCCAAGTCTCTAAATCTTGCACCTGTCGGTCTGAATCGGATTCTATCCCCGGGTATTCCTGTTCCAGACACATCAATACCCATGCCCACACTGCTCATTAGTGCGGTGCCCCAGGATATTACACTGAACAATCTAAAGGGTGCCTGCAAAACGGTAATGTGGTAATCAAAACTCATATCCACATTCTGAGTTCCGCCAACGGCTAACATATATCTTTCCATGGTTAGTTTGAACGGAAAAATTTCGATATTTCCGTTGTTCACCGTTAAATACACCGAAAGAGAATCAATCAAGTTTCGTTCTCGGTTTCTAAATCTCAACATTTTAGCTATATCCGCAAAAGTTTCACCATCCAACAACACCAAATTCTGACCACGCATATGACCAGTGGCAATGGTGCGGTTTAAATCCACATTCATTGCAGAATCCAGTAGTGTAGTCAATGTTAAACTCAAGTCTACAAGCCCTTCGAGCGATTGTGTAATGGGCATTTCGTTCCTTATTTCGGGATATAATTCGATAAGATTTTGAATATCTGTGTTTTCAATGGTCAAATCCATCCACACATCAGCTTCGTTGAAGCTTATAGCCCTGTAAGCCAAAGATAGCTCCATTTCTCCGGCACCATTTGTGAGTGTAAATTCATTCAACTTCAAGTGTTCATCGCGGATTTCAGCCACGCCGTGCAAATTGGTCATCACACCTTCTCCAAATAATAACGTATCGATGTTTGCGTTGAGCGTCAAACTCAACAATTTTGGAATCATAAACAACGACGTTTCTTGCGTGGTCTCAAATTCGACTTCAAACATGGCGTTGTCTTCTGCTTTTTCAGCAACAAGAACACTGTCCGGAATCACCATAAAATTAGGATCGTCCAAGGTTTCGTCTGCTTCTCTATTTTGTGCACGATTGGTTCGTTCGGACGATCGCTCGCTTCGTTCTGTTCGTTCACCTCTTTGCTCTGCCCGTTCTCGATCCATTCTTTCAAATCGGTTTTCAGTTTCCTCTCTTTGACGTCTGCCTTCTCCGCCTCCGCGTTGTCTACGATTGGTGTCTAAGGCCGGATCGTAAGTCATGGCTTGCATCAATTGATTGGCATCAATTTTATTGGATTTCAAATCTATATGCCCTCGCAATGTTCCGCGACCCGCTAATGCACGTCGGAAATTTTCCAAACTTCCCGAAGCCACCATATCCGTATTACCCATAATGACTTTCGCATTATTCAGCGAAAGCAAGCGGGGTGTGAGATGCACTTCTGTGGATAAAACTGAAATCGGCAACGGAAAATCGGGCATTCGCATACGGAACGTATCAAAAATCAAAGACCCTTCATAAGAAAATTCGTTCATGAATTTTTGTGCAATATCAACAGTTGTATCACCCAAAACATCCATATAGCCCAACAGTTTTTCGATAAATTGATCGGACGACATTTCTTGCAAACGGGCTAATTGCTGTTGTCGACGCTCTTCTTGGCTGATAGTGGTATCGCGACCTCTTCGGCGCTCCTCTTGACCAACAGTGGTATCACGAGTTCCGGTTCTCACCACCGGATCTTGCGGCATTAATGCCAAATTCAACTGCGATTTATTCAATCGCACAGCCATTCCGCTTTGACGGAAATTCAACGAATCGAGCGACATTCTTATAGTTCCGACAGGTGATGTCGGTTTTTCGGGATTAGGTATAATTCGGATGTTTGCCGATGTTCGACCTGCACTAATACGCATACGTTCTTGCGGCATTCGAGCGTTCAATCCCCGAAAACTGATGCGTGCTGTTTGGGTGTTTACAATATTGTTGTTGTTAGGCATTTCAACCCTGTAACCGCCTGAAAAACGTCCGACATTCGCCGTATACAAATTTTTGTAACTGAAATCCAAGCTATCCAAACGCACGCTGGCTCTAAACAAAGCTTGACCTTGTGCAAGCGTTGTATCATCCACTTGTGAGCCAAATCTCAATCGCGCAAGATCGGCAAAAAGATTGAGCGAATCCGCTCTATTTCTGACAAGCAGCGAATCTACCGCAATAACGCCGTCGATTTTAATTTTGTCAAGTTTCTCAAGAGAAAAATCCATTACATCTGCCAATGCGAAATTGGCTTTCAAATCGGCATGAATGGTGCCTCGTGTGCGAATACCACTTCCTCGACCCATGAGCAAAACATACAATCGTCGTAAATTCAAATCCATGTGTAGGTCTGTGTCGATGTGCGGATTGTCCGTAAAGCCTTTCACAACAGCCTTTGCAGAAGCTCTTCCCAAATGTCCGCTGTAATAAAAATCCTTAACTGTCAACATTGAATTTCGCAAATTATTCATCCGAAGTTTAACGTCTGCAAGTAAATTCAACGTGTCGATTTTCGAATTATTCACAACCATATCCATGTTTTTCAGACCAAAAATCATATCCACATTTGGCATGGATTTGTCAGAATATTTACCTGTGATGGTGCCGTTTAAAAAGACTTCTCCGTCATTGATTTTAGCATATTCCAAAAGCATTTTTTCGTATGTTTTCGGAAGTAATTCATGAATTTGAGAAAACTGAGTTGTATCTAAATTAAATGCCAAATTCGGAAAATACATCGAATCTCTCATTTCAATATCTCCCGAGAGTTTGAATGGAATTTCGTTGATAAAAAATTCGCCTTTTTCAATAGAGATTTTTTGATTTTCGGAAAAATATTCGGCTGCCAAAATCAGTTTTAAGTTTGGTTTGTTCAACAACGTTTCATTTTCATAATCGAAACGAATTTGCTCAACAACCGTGTTCATGCGGACTTTACCATCTTTGAAATTACTTGTGCTTTCCAAACTTAATGTCATGTGAGGAAAAAACACCATCATAGTTTGGTCTTTGAAATGAAGCGAATCCATCACAATATCCGAAATCATATCCACTTGCGACTTGAACAAGTCGCCTTCCAATTTCGTTTGAAAACTCACCAATTGCACGCTATTCGAACTATCGGAATAATCAATATTTTTCAGATTTAACGACATCCCCGAAAGTAATTTTTGTTCGATGAATGAACCATCCAATTTAAAATTCGCGTTTTGTATAGTTGCAAATTGTCCGTCTTGTTCGTTGCGATAATTGATGTATCCTGAATTGATAAAAATTTGCCGAATATCAACCATGTTGAACATGCTGTCCAAAGCCATCATTGAAGTGGTATCAGGCGGCGTGTCATCTTCCAGAAAAATATCCCAGTTCATGTTGCCCTCTTGGTCGAAGCGCACGTTGGTTATACCTCCGCGAAGTTCGAGTGTAGTTAAAATCAAATTATTTCTGAAAACAAGTTGATTAAAATTTAATTTCGCTTTTACTATTGGAATAAACGTCAACGTATCTTGCGGATTGTCTTGAACGGTAATCAACACATTGTCGATATTCAACCGCACAAACGGATATACTGAAAAATACGACAAATCCACTTTTTCAATGTGCACATCAGCATTCAAGAACTCGTTCGCAAAGCGATTTACCAACGGCGTCAGTCGACTCGGTGTAAACAACACATAGCAAACGATTGCAAACGTAATTAAAACTAATCCAATCAATGAAGATAAAGAGATGAGGGAAATTTTTAGCCATTTTTTCATGATAGCAAAATATATGAACTACAAAGATACAAAAAAAATTGATAACTGAAAACGGATAACTGAAAACTTTTTCGTATCTTTGCAAAAAGGAATTTTATGTTCAAAATAACCCAACACCCGATTTTGGATATTCCGCAGCCCGATGTTGTGGAATTTTTGTTTAATGGTCAAAAAATCACCGGACAGCGTGGATTTACGATCGCTGCAGCACTTCATCAGGCGGGATTTCCGGTACACAGCCATAGTATTCAAAACCGCGAACGCAGCTTGGAGTGCGGCATCGGAAAATGTGGCGCTTGCGAAATGCTTGTCGATGGCGAAATTCGTAGAATTTGTATCACGAAAGTTGATGACATCAAAGAAATTCGTGAAATTCCGAAGGATTTTTATCCCGATGGAACGCCGTTGCATCCCAACGAATCGAACAAAGTTTTCAAAACTTCGGTTGCTATTGTCGGCGCTGGCCCCGCAGGACTAGCGGTTCGCGAAGAACTGAACAAACATGGTGTTCACAATTTGGTTATTGACGCAAATGATAAAATCGGCGGACAATTTTTGATGCAAACGCACCAATTTTTCTTTTTCGAAAAAGAAAAAAGATTTGGTGGAATGCGGGGTTTTGATATCGCCAAAACCCTTGCGGGAGAGAGCCTCGACGGAATTTTACTCAACTCTACCGTTTGGGATTTGCTTGAAGGCAAACGTTTGGCGGTAAAAGATACTGTAACCCAAAAAGTTTTTTATGTAGATGCCGATTATTTGGTGGTTGCAACGGGTGCGGTGCCATTCATGCCGGCATTTGAAAACGATGATTTACCAGGTGTTTACACCGCTGCTGTAGTTCAAAAAATGATGAACAACGAACTCACGTTGTTGGGAAAAAATATTCTCACCGTCGGGGCGGGAAATATTGGTTACCTCACATCATATCAAGCGATGCAAGCAGGTGCAAATGTTGTTGCCATTCTTGAAGCACAGAATAAAGAGGGTGGTTTTCCCGTACAGGCCAATCGTGTGCGACGATTAGGTATTCCGATTTTCACATCTCATATTCTACTTAAAGCCATTCCAAACGAAGCTCACACGGGAATTATTGGTGCTGTTGTTGCCGAATGCGAGAATTTTCGTGCCATTCCGGGAACGGAAAAAATCATTGAAGGTATTGATGTGATCAATATTTGCACAGGGCTAATGCCCGATGATCCGCTGTTGACAAAAGGTTTCGATGTGTTTGGCCGAAACTGTTTTGGTGTTGGTGATGCGATTCGAATTGGCGAAGGAACATCTGCTGTGCTTCGTGGACAACAGGCAGCATTGGAAGTTTTGCAAATGATGAATAAACGTGTTAATTACGACGAATATCTTGCTGTTTCGAAAGAATATATTGATTCTCAGCAACATCCTACACGTGTTTTAGAATCGCCGCAAATGCCTACACCTGAACGTATGCAGAAAAAAGGATTTGTTTTGTTCGATTGTTTGTATGGCTTCGCTTGTAACCCGTGTACTTTTTCTTGCAAATGTGGTGCAATCACGAAAAAAAGTACAAGAGCAGTTCCGAAAATTGATTACGACAAATGTATCGGTTGTATGGATTGTGTGTATCAATGCCCGGGATTAGCTGTTTTCGGGTATAATTTGAAACGGAATTTATTGTTTTTACCCATCGAATATGCTGCAAATGAAGGTGAAGAGGTGTTTTTGGTCGATAATCAAGGTCAAAAATTGGGCGAAGGTGTGATTGAGCAAATTCTCGAACGATCTAATAAAACCAATATTGCACGTGTTCGTTCCGTAGAGACGCACGGCCGTGCGTCTCTACAACAATTAACCAATGTCCGCGGATTTATTGTAAGGGAAAATTATCCAAAATCCTTGGAATTTAAACCGTTTACCGAAACAATTGATACCAAAACATTTATTTGCCATTGCGATGATGTAGAATTAGACCCAATTTTAGCAATGATTGGTGAGCGAAAATTTATTTCGGTTGATGAAATCAAGCACAACACACGAGTGGGTATGGGGCCTTGTCGGGGAAAACGCTGTATTCCGCGATTGAAACATGTCTTGAGAAGTCATGGAATAGATTTGATTGGTGATGCGACACCTCGAGGTCCGATGTCGAATCAGGTTTCAATGGGCGATTTATATCCGAAAAACAATGTTGAAAACTTGCAATTACCGGTTAAACCCAAAGTGATAAAAACGTCTGTATTCATTGCAGGTGGTGGTATTGCCGGAAGCTCACTATTCCGTTATTTCGCGGAAGCGGGACAAAAACCCGTAATGGCCAACAACGAAAGAGGTGGTTCATGGCGCAATATTGCAGGCGGACGTCCTGCTTTCGGATTGCCTGAATTAGCAGACATTGCAGCGCACAACCTTGAAATTTTCAAACAACTTCAATCCAAACAAAACATTGATTTCGAACCGATCAATTACATCGGATTTGCACACGATGACGCTTCGTACAATGCTCTTGATGCTTCACGTGCCTACTCGGATGCGGAAATGATTCCGCCTAAAGATTTTCAATCGAAAATTTCATCGTATTTCAATCCGAATTTGAAAACCTATCAAGCAGCATTGATTACAAAAAATTGTTGGCAAGCTACGCCCGGCAAGGTAATCGATGCCTTGCGAAAAATTGGCACAAAACATTCGGGTGTGGTTTTGGAAGATTGCGAAGTGGTGGATGTTCAAAAAATCGGAAAAAATTATCGTGTTTTAGTTCGCCGGAACGGTGCAGATTACGAAGAATATCACACCGATATTTTTATTAACGCATTAGGAGCAGAAGCCGATAAATTTGCACAAAAATTAGGGTATCAAACAGGTTTATATCCTGTTAAACACGAGGCTTTCATTACACGACGATTGCCGCTAATCGGACCAAACGGTCGTGCATTAGACATGTTGATAGACCGCCGAAAATACAAAAACTTTTCCGCCGTATATGGTCAACAACTCACGGAAACCGGGCAAATCATCGGTTGTGCATCACCGCTGATTGATGCAAAAGAAACGGATAAAAGTTTGAAAATGTCGAGTCGGGAGTTTTTGGAAATCATATCGGAAGTGTTTTGTGATTGGATTCCGGAGTTGTCGAGCGTAGGGTTTCAGGCAGTTTGGTCGGGCTATTATGTGGAGCCACGCTATATTGTTGATCCGGAATTGGGCTTGTTTGTAGGTATGCGCGGACACGGATTTATGCTTTGCCAATATCTCGCAAAACTCTATGTGGATAAGCTTTACGGAAAATCTGTTCCTGAATATTTCGATGCGCTTAAACTTTCGGGGCATGGGCTTTCGGAGACAGCGTTTAAATAGACTGGAATCTCATAAAGAATTTAATCAAATCGGAAATTACATCATTCGATTCCATACGCCCACAGCAGTTGTTCCGATAAAAATAGTCAAAAACTAAAAATTAAGGTTCAAAATTAGAAAATAATGTGTATCTTTGCATTGTTTTCTAATTTTAAATTTTGCTTTTAACAATACCAAACTAAACTGAATATGAAAAAACTTATCACTATCGTTCTG
This sequence comes from Bacteroidales bacterium, assembly GCA_031256055.1. Classification (GTDB taxonomy): domain Bacteria; phylum Bacteroidota; class Bacteroidia; order Bacteroidales; family P3; genus WRKV01. Next base: position 171 of record JAIRRI010000013.1, on the reverse strand, counting down.
ATTTTAGTTGTGAACCTGATGTTCGCGCAAAAAATCATGTTTCAAGAATCGTCACCGGGCGGTTTAAAGATTACTGAAACTTCTGAAAATACTCGTATTTTCACTAACACCATTTCAGAAATGGATGTAAACAAAATGGCTTTTCAAGGACAAAATTTTACTACTTTTGAT
>JAIRRI010000057.1 GCA_031256055.1 Bacteroidales bacterium | reverse complement strand
CATCGAATTTTATTTTACGGGAAGATTGCGCGATTTCTGTGGTTCCTTCAACCAATGCTGCAATACCAACACCACTACCTCCACCGGTTACGATTAGAGTTGTTCCCGGATTGGCTTTCATGTATGCCTCCGCTACTTTTTGAGAGATTGGCAGATTGGTATCCGAACCTTTGATTCGGATTCGTTGTTGGGTTTGGGCTTGGAATATCATTCCAAATATGATTGCTGATGTTAAAATTATACGTTTCATGATTTTGTTTTGTTTTTTTTGTAGAGACGCACGGCCGTGCGTCTCTACGTGATTTATTTGATTTGATTTTTTGTTACAATAGATTAAAATTTGTATTGAAGTCTAAGTGTGAAAAAACTATCTTTTCGGTCTTTTTCAAAACCTGAAACATTTTTCGATGTTTCATTTTGTGGTATTTCATAAAATGCTTGAAGACGAAGAGCAGGGCTGATTCTCCACAAGGCACCGAAACCGAATGTGCTGGTAGTAACATCAGTTCTTGATGTTCCACTATTAGTTAAACCAATGTCATCACCTTCTACTTTTGTATTCGGATTGTACACATCATATTTCAAAACTGCTGAAAAAGGCAACTCGCCCAAGTCCTGAACCAAAATTACATACCATCCCGAAAACGGACGAATATAAGTGTCTTGGTTTGTTGGAAGTGCAGTCCAGTTTGGACTGTTGCTGCTTGCATTCGTTCCGGGTTGTTGTCCGAAGAGATATTCCGCTCTAAACATGGTCATTCCGGCAGCAGTTAAAACAGACGCTTGAAAATCGATTCCAACATATTCACGTTTGGCAAATTTTCCTATATTAATACTGTCTTGGTTAAGTTTAAACGCATTTCCGTCCATCGTAAATACTTTGTCGGAGGATTGATAAACACTGCCGTTGTAGTACGATACACCGCCACCGATTTCGAAATCCGCATATTTTTGATTTGCGGAAAGACGTCCGATGAAATCTCGATGATTACTTGGTGATTGTCTAATACCGTTTCCGGCGAAAAGTCCGGCTTCAAGTTTGATGAAATTCCACGGCGATGTTTTTGCGGGTTGCAAGATTACCATAGTTCCCAAATCGCGTTCATCAGGAAAAAGCGTTTGAAAAACTAACGAACGCTCCGGCGACTCGCGTCTCGACGAAGAATAACCGATTTCGTTTCCAAACGGACGATCGAAAATACCGACTCTTAATTGCATGGTGTTAATCCAAGGGTCTTTAACATTAAAGTATGCATCTTTGAAACTAACACCTCTTTCCGTAATATCCAATTGAAATACGCCGGATGTGAGCGGTGTTGCATCATACGTGAATTTAATGCGTCCGCGACGAACTCCGAAACGACTGAACGATTCCTTAGTATCTGGGTTTGGTAGTCCTACTCTGAGTCTAGCGTCTCCTTCGCCCCATTGGTACTGGGCTTGGATATAACCCGACACTTTGAATTTTCGTAAGGTTTGGGTTTGGGCTTCGAGAACGGCGATACGCTGTTCGAGTTGTTCGACTTCTGTGAGTTCAGGTTCTGCGAACACGGATGCGGCTAAGAGTAATCCGCAAATGAGAGTAATTTGTTTTTTCATAAACATGATTTTTGTGGTGAATTGTTGTTTGATTTTTTCAGCGCAAAATTACTTGTAAGATATTAAATGCTATTTACAAAAATATTAAAATAATGTTACGGTTTTTCTATCGTATAACTATAAACTTGTTCATTCCGATGATTGGTGAATGAAAAATTCAACGTTTTTTCGCCAACTGTACATGACATAAAACCCGGATCGGCATTGGCAAAAGCCAATCCCCGAAAATTCGGTTCATGAATTGGGCGTGAATTTGATGCTGCGGAATTAACCACATAATGCACCTTGCTGCCTTCAGGTTTGATGTGCTGAAAATTGTGGATATGTCCGCAAATATAAACGTCCGCCTTGCGATTTTCCAAGATTTCTCCGACACGTTGTTGCATATCGGTTCTTTCGCTTTCGTCTTTGTTGGTGGTTGCATAAACAGGGTGATGTCCGACAACAATTTTCCAATGATTGTTTGATACCATCAGAACAGAGTCGAGCCAATACAATTGTCGCTCCATATCTTGTTCTCCGGCATCGGAATATTTTTCGCTGTTGCGGTATTTGTCAATCAACGGTGATGTATCAATAAACACAAACAAGGCTTTTTGCCCTGTTGTGCCAATAGCACGTTCTTTGGTAAAATAGCGTGCAGGCGCGTTCCAACGTTTGCTGACGTTTGAATAATCTAAAATAGCTTGCACACTGCCGTTATACTCGTGATTACCCGAAACTACATACCACGGGATTGCGTGAAGTGAAGTTGAGGTGTAAACGTTTTCAATTTTCAGTGTCCATTCTTCGTCATCTGTACTTTGTACGCCGTTGTCGTGAATAGGGTCGCCTGCAACTGCGAGGAACTCAGTGTTGTTTTGTTCAACAAAACGTGCCATAATTTCGGCAATGTTTTTTTGTTCGGATTCTCCGTGTCGTCCCATATCGGAAGCAACAATGAAATTGATGGTTTCAGGCGTTTTTTGTGCACATCCTGCGAACGTCATTGCGAGGAACGAAAGTAATAAAAATAGTTTTTTCATTTGTTAGAGTTTAATAACCACAAAGGACACAAAGATACAAAATTTCCACAAACTTTGTGTTTCCTCGTGTCCTCTGTGGTAAAAAGTTATAGATTATCTAACTCCGTGAGCACCGTATTGAGCCTTCGGAAGTGGTGACTTGTATTCAACACCATTCATTCTTAGCCCATTAACAGCAAAGTAAGGAGCAAATCTTTCTGTAAATTGCGTACGCGGTTTTTTATCACCTACACCGGCAATAATAGGTGAACTTGCACTATTAACGCGGAAATCCCATGTTGGATCGAACATGTCTTCTCCCAAAGGAACGGTGTTAAATCCGAAGTTTACAAAATTAGGATCCGGTGCACCGGCAGAAGCTGCGAAAAGACTGGTTTGGTCAATTTTTGGGAAAGCTGCAGGATAATTAGACCAATCGTGCCAAATATCATCATCTGTGTATTGAGTATATCCAAAGAAGGCAGTCGGAATATTTGGTGTTCCGGGAGGATTTGCACCAGTCCATGTTTGAGAGCCGGATGCATAAAAATTATAACCAACAAACGTGCTGTGGCAAGCGCCAGCATCCGGACTTGGATTATCAAGTTCAGGTGTTTTGGTTACAAGCTTACAATTCAAAAGTAAGTTGTTGAAAACATAGGCAGAAGCATTTTGTTGAATAAAGATTGAACCGCCTTTAAGGTTTTTAGTGCGACGCCAACCCGAATTTACAATCGTGTTGTTGTATACACATTTGATGGATTGGTAACGATCAATGGATTGTCCTTTTGAATTAAGTTTCAAACCGTTTGAATTAACGCCAAACATAAGGTTGTAGGCAATATCAATTTTTACGCCAGCTTTGGTATTGATACCGTCGTTGTCGGTTGCACCTACAGTGTGAATGATGTTATGAGCAACAATAGCTTCGCAACCCATAAAATAGATGGCATCTGATTCTGCATAGCGAATCGTGCTATGCATCACCACGACTTTACCTTTAGGATTATCGGTAAGAATAGCTGATGTGCGGTTTCCAACTTTTTCGATAATGCCAGCTGCTGCTGATTGTGAAGCTGCTACAGTTACTGCTCCGGTGTATTCGATAGTTACATAGTTAAATAACATTTCTTCGAAAATTTGACTTCCAACAAAACCTCCCCACAAACCTACATATTTGTTTGCTGCCGGATCACGCATCGGTGCCGGAACAGTAACCAATATCGGGTTTTCTTTGGTGCCTTGCAGATAAAGACTGCCATCTACAAAAAACTCAATATGAGCTTGTGATGCGCCTACAGGTCCATTCTGCACAATAATGGTTACACCTTCCTCAACGAAGAGTTTTTTTCCTGCTGGAACTTTAATTTGATCATTAATAAGTACCGTTGTGCCTTTTGCCCATGTGCCTTCTACGTTTCCACTCATAATTACCATATCGGTCGAACTTACAGCCACGGTAAATGTCGCAGAAATAGTAGGATTACTTACTGATGTTGCTGTAACTACAGCAAAACCTTCTTTACTACCGGCAGTAATTTTACCATCGGTAACTGTTGCCACGCTGGCATCTGATGTTAACCAAGTCAAACTTTTGTCTCTGGCATTAGAGGGAAAAAATTCAACATTAAGGCTGAGAGTTTCTGCCGGTTTAATCATGTTTTTTGGATTCGACAATTTAAGACCTGCCAGGTCTTCAAGGTTGTCTTTGTCTTTTTTGCAACCTGTGATTACTACTGCACACAGTGCTGCCATTGCTAATAATTTTTTCATTGTGTTGTTGTTTATTTTTGTTTGGTTTAATTTCACGGTGCAAAACTACAATCAAAATATTAAACTGTATTTACAAAAACATTACAATTTCATTTCTTTTTTAAGGGCAAAATAGCAGGGAGATTCCTCGACTTCGCACACTACGTTCCGTTTTTTAAAGTTTATACTTCAACCCAATCAAAATATTTACTCCATAATGTTCGATTCGCTCGATTCGTCCACCTTTTCGGCGTGCATAATTGTCGAAACGCTCGTCCTTAGGATTATTGGGATCAAGGTACAAATACATTGGCGTATTGAGTAGGTTACTTGCTTTTGCAAATACAGTAAGTCTAATTTTAGGAAATGTTTTTTCTATTGAAGCATCTAATCTGATAAAGCCGTCTTGCCATATATCTTCATTATACCATCGCGAAATATCGACTAAACGTTTGCTGGTGTATGAAAAAGCAATTTGTCCGTTCCAACCATTTTCCATATCTCTGTACAATAGGGATATATTGGCTACATGTGCTGCCTGACCAAACAACTGTCTATATTGATTTTTTCCTATGATAATTCTTGAGTGCTCAGCATACGGATTGGGATTGTCTATCTCCAACCATTTCGGCTGAACAATTCTTGAATGGGTAAACGTGTAGTTGGCTTTCACGCCAAATTTTCTAAAATATCGAGTTACATCCATCTCAATCCCCAAATTGTTGGCGTTACCTAAATTGTCGGGCATATAGTTCGCACCTCTACCCGTTTCAGCCATCCCATATTCAATCGGATCTTTAATATATTTGTAGAACACGCCCACCATAATTTGCTCGGATGAACGTGGAAAATATTCGTAACGCAAGTCAAAATTATCGGCTACAGTGTGACGCAGTTCCGGATTTCCAACCTCTCGATAATCCTCGAACTCTTTCATGTAAGGTACAATCTCAAAAAAACTTGGACGATTGATAGCTTTCACATACGAAAACCGCAGATTGGTATTACGATCCAACTCATATCTGGTATGAAAACTGGGCAACCAACTGTAGTATTCTTGAAAGCCAATGGGTTTTGTATCACCACCAAGCGGAAATCTCAAATCGTAACCTTGTCGAGTATGCTCCATACGCAATCCGGCAATCATTTGAAGTTTTGAAAGGGTTATTTTTGATTGGATATAACTGGCATTGATTTTTTCGGAAGCATCATAGTTGAGCGGATCAAGGAGACTTATCGTTTCCAAATCCATTTTTATTTCATCGAAATGATTCCAGTCTTCACCTTTCAATTGCGGAGTGGAACTTGCAGGTCTGAATTTGTATTCATAGAACAAACTTTCGCGCTGTTTATCGCGAAGCACCACACCTGTTGACCACTCCACATTTACAGCTCCTATTCGTGTAAAGTAAATCAGATTGGCATAAACGGCTTTATCATTGTCCGAATTTTCTTCCCAACGCCGTGTTGCCACACCGGTAGCGTATGCAGAAACTTCGTCGCCCATGACATTTAGGCGTATGGTTGTATTGTCGGGTGTTTCATTAAACGCACGTCCATAAGCAAGCGACCAATTGAAACATAATTTGTTATTCAAAAAATGGTGATCGCCTTTCAGTGTTGACGTTAAAATGGATTGGTGATTCCAGCGCATGCGAACGGTTTGCGACGTTCTAACTTGTGTAGATCCGCCAATTGCATCACGCACTTGTTTGTTTTGAAAATCCATGTAAGCGTTATACCACATTAGTTTGTGGTTTTTATTCAATCGCAAGTCAAATTTGGCGTGTGTTCCAAGGCGTGTTTGTTCGGTAGAAAAAAAACGGTTGGTAATATGTTGCGAACCACTCGAACCCACAATGCCATATACATCGCTTGTGTTTCCGCGATAAGCGTTGGAATAACTGCTTGCAACCACAATTCCTAACTTATCTTTGAATACACGTCCACCGGCAGAAAAACCTCCGGCAATACCCATCGGCAACGAACTTTTTTCGGTCACTCTGAGATTTTTGGTTGTAAAATGCGACATGTCGGACGGAAATCCAAGGCCATATTTTCCGTCTGGAGATTGACGATCAATAGCAGAGTGATTGAAGGTTTGGAAATCGCGCGAAAAAAATTGGGAGTTCACGCTTGTTGATAAATTTGCCGTAACTTGCAAGTCTGACGGAGCATCTTTCATCACCATATTGATGGCACCACCTATTCCATCACCTTCCATATCAGCAGTAAGCGCTTTCGTTACTTCAAGTCTGTCTAACAATTCCGACGGAAAAATATCCAACGGCACAAAACGATTTTTATTGTCGGGCGAAGGGATTTTAACACCATTTACCAATGTATAGTTGAAACGTTTGTCCATACCTCGCAACAGCGCATATTGCCCGTCACCGCTATTGTCACGCTCCATAACCACACCGCTCATACGTTGAATAACATTGGCAACCGTCATATCCGGCGAAATCTCAATCGAACGAGCGCTTACCACATTCATCACATTCAGCGCATTTCGTTCGATTGTACGGGCTCCGATATCGGTATTTCTTACGGATTCAGCTCGTATCACAACGCCTTCAAGTTGTTGTGCGTTGGGCATAAGCAAGATGTTAAGCGTTGTTTGTTTCGAATTTTCGATAATTATTTCCTGCGAAACATAGCCGATATACGAATACACAAGCGTAACAGGAAATTGGTTAAGTTGGAGGTGAAAACTTCCGTCCAAGCCTGTAACAGTTCCCGTTTTCTGTTCCTTTATCCAAATAGACGCACCAATAAGTTCCTCTTTTGTTTGTGCATCTTTTACTGTGCCTTTGATTGTTGAAAATGTAGCAGAAAACACAACATTGGTTGAAAAAATAAAAATAAAAAATAATGTAAAATAACGTTTCATTTAGTCCGATTGTCTGATTTTATTTCGATACAAAATTACTTGTAAGATGTTAAATTGTATTTACAAAAATATTGCAATAATATTTCTTTTTGGGCGGCGAAGCCATCAAAGAAGTTAATTAATTTTGAAATTCAACTGTTTACTGAAAATTAAATTTTGTTAATCAAAAAAAAATACCTATCTTTGTGGCAAAATCATAACTATCAACATGCAAGAATACATCCAATCCCTCCCGCCAAATCTCATCGACTTTTTCTTAGTAACCGTTTTCTCGCTACTCATTGGATTGTCGCAACGGAAAATCAATTTGCAAACCGACAGCGAAAAGTTTTTTGGTTCTGATCGAACGTTCACTCTCATCGGAATTTTAGGTTTTATTTTATATGTTTTAGAGCCTGATGGTATGATGTTGTTTGCAGGCGGAGGCTTGCTACTGGGTATTTTGTTGGGTGTGAATTATTATTTTAAACTGTCTCAATTCCAAAGTTACGGTATCACGTCAATCGTCATCGCTTTTTTAACGTATTGCATTGCGCCGCTTGTGATTACACAACCTCTATGGCTTACGCTTTTAGTGGTTGTAACGATTCTGTTGATCACAGAAATGAAAGAAACGTTTACCAATTTCGCTAAACAACTCAACAACGACGAATTTGTGAACTTAGCCAAATTTATTTTGATTACCGGAATTATTTTGCCAATGCTTCCTAATGACCCAATTATTGAAGGCATTTCTCTGACACCTTATAAAATTTGGTTAGCAACGGTTGTTATTTCGACCATTTCGTACTCGTCGTATTTGTTGCATAAATTTGTATTTCCGAAATCCGGCATTATCCTCTCGGGCGTATTGGGTGGGATTTACAGCAGTACGGCAACGGTGATTATTTTGGCAAAAAAATGTAAAGTAGCGCCGGAAGGCGAAGTCAGACAATACGCCGCTGCAGTGATGGCAGCAATTAGCACGATGTATGTGCGTGTGTTGGTGTTGCTTTCGATTTTTAACCAAGAATTGTTTACGAAATTATTGGTCTATTTCGTTATCATGATTGCCATTTGCGCTCTTATTGCGCTGTTTTTACATATTTACAAACGAGATAAACAAGTTCCTCACGAAGACATCGAAACCAAAGTAGATGAAAATCCGTTAGAATTCAAAGTTGCCTTGCTTTTTGCAGCACTTTTTGTGGTATTCACCATCATTACCAAATACACCATTGAATATTTCGGAACACAAGGGTTGAATGTGTTGTCCATCATCGTCGGAGTAACCGACATTACACCGTTTTTGCTGAATTTGTTTGAAGGCGGATATGCTGTATCCAACACAGCGATTAGTATGGCAACATTTCAAGCGATTATCAGCAGTAATGTATCGAAAGTATTTTTCGGCATTGCATTTTCGGGCAATCGCAAAACCTTTTCACGACTGCTGTTAGGCGCGCTTGGATTTATTGTTGTGTTTAATATTGTGTTGTTGTTTTTTATGTAAAGGTTGAATAGGCACGTCATGTCGAGCGTAGCAAAGCGAAGTCGAGACATCCCATAGCAAGGGGATTTCTCGACGGAGTTTATCCCGAGCAAAGTCGAAGGGCTCGAAATGACGATGATTAATTCAAAAACTTTTCGTATCTTTGCAAGTTAATTTTTAGTCCAACCCAATGTCAATCTATACCCAAAAATCCAAACCGGAATGGAAAAAAATAATGGTTAAACCCAACATTCCAAACAAACTGAAAAAACTACATGATCTTTCTCAAAACCTTTGGTGGTGCTGGGATTACGAGGCTACGAATTTGTTCAAATCCATAAACCCCGATTTATTTAATCGTTTGGATCAAAACCCTGTTGCTTTGTTGAATAAGTTGAGCACTCCTGAAATCGAAATATTAGAAAATGACATCAGTTTTTTAACTAAATTAGATAGCATTTATGAACGTTTCAAAGCCTATATGGATGCAAAAACTGACCAAACGCCGAAAGTGGCTTATTTCAGTATGGAATTCGGTTTGCACGAATCGGTAAAAATTTATTCGGGCGGTTTGGGAATTTTGGCAGGCGATTATCTGAAAGAGGCAAGCGACTGCAACTACAATATGATTGGTGTTGGTTTGCTCTATCGCTACGGCTATTTCAAACAACAAATTTTGATCAGCGGCGAACAAGTTGCGCATTCTATTCCGCAACGTTTTTCGGATTTGCCGTTGCAGCCTGTTCGAGATGAAAACGGAAATTGGCAAGAAATCAATATTTCGCTGCCAGGACGTATGTTGCATGCTAAAATGTGGCGCTTGGATGTTGGCCGTGTGCCTTTGTTTTTGTTGGATACGGATATTGAAAGCAACAGCGAAGAAGATCGTTCCATCACGCACAATCTCTATGGCGGAGATTGGGAAAATCGTTTGAAACAGGAAATTTTACTGGGTGTTGGCGGTATTCGTGCACTTCAAAAAATAGGAATTAAACCCGATTTATTTCACTGCAACGAAGGTCATGCTGCGTTTATTGGCTTGGAACGCTTGAGACAGATGATTGAAGACGAAAGCAAATCGTTTGCTGAAGCCAAAGAGTTGGTTCGTGCGTCAACGCTATTCACCACGCATACGCCTGTTCCTGCAGGACACGACGAATTTTCCGAAGATTTGATACGAACATACATTTCGCATTATCCGAAAC
>JAIRRI010000002.1 GCA_031256055.1 Bacteroidales bacterium | reverse complement strand
GAGGGTTCCGAAACGTCGGCAAATTACAACTTAACATAATCATTAATAAAAATAACATGGAAAGGCCATTAGTAAATAAACAATATTTACTTGAAAAATGCCCTGAAACGAATGGTTGGGTCTATACCATTATTCCTGAGATTTTGCCGGACAAAAAGGCTCCATTCGGTTGGGTAAAAGTACGAGGCAGTATTGACGGCTTCGAAATCCGTAAATACCATTTAATGCCGTCGGGTAAGGGAACATTAATGTTATTTGTAAAGGCTGAAATCAGAAAAAAAATTAAAAAACAAGCAGGCGATTATGTTCAAGTCATTCTGTATGCCGACAATGAACCGCAGGAAGTTCCCGAAGAATTTTTATTATGCCTGCAAGATGATACCGAAGCGTTGAAGTTTTTTAATTCGCTCAATGAGAGCGAAAAACACAGTTATGTCAAGTGGATTTACTCCGCAAAAACAGACGAAACGAAAATTGAAAGAATGGCAAAATCGATTGATAAACTTTCGATGTGTGAAAAATTTTCAAAACTATAAAATAACGTTAGTATGAATATTGAATATGCAAAAATAGAACATACAGATATAATTGCTGATTTGGATGAGCATATATCTAATGACGAATTGCAAAAGTTAATTTTAGATAATAAAGTAATCGTTGTAGTTAAAGATGGCAATATTTGTGCTTGGGCAAGATATAATTTGTTTTGGGATAATACACCTTTTTTGAATATGATATACGTTTTTGATAATTATCGAAATCAAAATATCGGAAAAGCGATTATTGAATTTTGGGAAAAGGAAATGATTGATAAAGGCTACAAACTGGCAATGACATCAACTTTATCCAACGAAGAGACACAACATTTTTACAGAAAATTAGGATATAAAGATTCTGGCAGTTTGTTATTAGAAGATCAACCGTTGGAAATACTATTCACGAAGAGAATATAAATTGAATGCATAAAACGGCTGACAAAATAGAAAAACACAAATACACAACGAGCGGTTTAGCGCAACGGCAGTAGTATCCAATGGAAAGAAACAATATCTAACATATAAATTTTGACTAATTATGATGAACGAAGAAGACATAGTTGATATACTGAAAAAGGCTGAATTCATCGGTGTTGATATGTGGATTACCGGCGGTTGGGGAGTGGACGCTCTGTTAGGGCAGCAGACACGACCACATAATGATGTCGACATTTTTGTTCAAAAGAAAGATGCAAAAGTATTCACGGAAATGTTGAGTTTAAGTAGTTATCGTGAAACTAAAATGGACTATACCACCAAAGACCACGCAGGTTGGCGTAATTCAGATGACCGTATCATAGATCTTCATTTGTTTGAATTTACCGAAGAAGGGACATTGTATTTTGAAAATGAAGTTTATCCTGCGGAAGTATTGAACGGAAAAGGAATAATTAGCGGAGTCACGGTGCGTTGCTTGACAGCCGAAGCACAACTATTGTATCATCAAGGCTATGAATATACAGAAAAAGATATACACGATGTACTGTTGCTTTGCAAGACTTTTGGGCTTCCTGTTCCGAAAGAATATGATAAATAATGACAAAAATAAATACAGATAACAGTCATCATCATATGAGTATCACCGAGTTAAAAATCAATATCTGAAAGGATTGAAAAAAGCCTCAAAAATGAGATAAGTAAAAATGAAAATCACCCAAAAAGACTATATAAAAGCCAATAAAATAGCGAATCGAAAACTGATTTCCTATTACAATCCTACAACTGTTCATCAGTCGAAGAAAACTTACACTCGAAAAATTAAACACAAGAAAAGTTTAGATTAAAATCCAAACACAAATAGCTCTCATATTTTTACTTTATAAGCCATAAGCACATCGCCGTGTCTGATATACAGTACGCCGTCGAGTATGACGGGGTGCGCCCAATGCTGATTGGTTCCCAAGGTTACACTAAAACTGCTTACCAACTCAAATCTGTCGGGATTTGGCTCAACTAATGCCATTTCGCCTCTTTCGCTGTAAACGTACAACATGCCGTCGGCAGCAATAATTGCACTCGGCGAAATTTGATTTTCCTTGTATTTTATTTCGCCGGTTCGCCAATCTATGCAGTAAAAACCTCTGTTACGATGCCCGGAAGTGTAAACATAATCGCCTATTTTTACCGCTCCGCCCATTTGATTATCTGCATTGTTATTCCAAATCTGTTCAACGGATTTTCCACCGGTTTTCAGGCGAAGCAACATTGAACCGTTACCGTACCCTGTGGTTGAAAAAATTGTACCGTCGCTATAAATCGGGGTATTAGGATGAATATCGTGTCTGTTTGTTTGCGGGTACGACCATAATTTTTCACCTGTCTCGGCGTTAAACGCGATGATATATTTTTCAACACTCGTTACAACAATTGGATTTTCATAACCACCGATATACTGTGGCGAACAATATGCCGAAAGCGTTCCTTCGCCGGCAGAATGCCATATCAATTCACCTGTGTGTTTATTCAGTGCAACGAAGTTATATGTTTTACCTCCCGGAGTGATAAAAACTTTATCGTCAACAATTAAAGGCGATTCGGTCATTCCCCAAGTGAGATTTTTACCGTCGAAATCGTTTAAAATATCTTTTTTCCAAATTAGATTTAGCGTTTCTTCGTCCAAACAGTGTAACTGCCCCAAAGAGCTGTATATGTAGAGCTTGCCGTCATTCACATTGATGGTGGAACGTGCACCCGGATAGCTACCGTTCCATTCTTTACCTACAACCCGTCTTGTTAGCAATTTTCCGTTAAGGTCGAATATGGAAAGAACAAGGTCATCGGCATAAAGTCCTGTAACGTATATTTTCCCGTTGGCAATAGCCGGAGAAGAATATCCGTCGCCCAATTCATCGCGAAACCACAGCAATTCCGGACCATCGGCAGCCCATTTTTTTAGCAATCCGGTTTCATTGTAAATCCCGTCCCGATTATCGCCACGCCATTGCGAGGTTATATTTTCGGATGTGCCGATTTCATTTTCGGATGACTGAAAAAACACTTCTGTTACGGCTTCCTTGCGAGCGATTTTTTTCGTTCTGCTCACCATTTCAGGAGGTGCAGAACACGCAGTCATCAAAACAACAGCGGCTACAACTATTATCGCTACTATTACTATTGGCAATATGATTTTTTTTTTCATCTTTATTTTTTTTGTTTGGTATATTTTTGCAAAGATACGTATTTTTTTGTATTTTTGCAAAATAATTTGAGAAGTATGATAATTCGCAAAGCCACCCAAAAAGATACTCCCGAAATTGCAGCATATCTGATGTTAGCTATGGAAGACATCGTTTATGAATTCATTGGCGAAAACTGCAAAGTAAAAGCCACACAATTTTTAACAAATCTAATCTGCCAAGAAGCTACGCAATATTCGTACGAGTATTGTTGGATCGCAGAAATCGAAAACGAGATTGTTGCAGTTGCTGTTGTATACGATGGTGCGAAATTACAGGAGTTAAGAGAGCCCGTAGCCAAGGAAATAAAGTCTATGTTCAGCAAAGATTTCAACCCCGAAAATGAAACACAAATAGGAGAATTTTATATTGACTGCTTCGCTGTAGCTCCGCATCAACAAGGAAAAGGAGTCGGCTCAAAATTATTCCGGTTTTTAATTGACGAGTACGTTTTCAAAAGAAATGAAACGCTTGGATTGCTTGTGGATAAAGACAATCCCAATGCAAAAAAATTGTATTTGAAGTTAGGTTTTGAACTTGTTGCCGAAAAAACATTAGCCGGAAAAGAAATGGAACATCTTCAATTCAAACATAAGCAAACTGAGATATGACGGAAACAGACTACTTAAATATTGTTTCTCAAACTGATGCCATAATCGACAATTTATGGATAGAAACCATAGAAAACAAGGCGTTTAGGGATTTAGTTGTTAAACATTTTACAACAAATGACAAAATCAATGTCTATCATATAATTTATCTCATATACATCATTTACAGAGGATAAAATAGGAGTGTTGTCAGTTTTACGCAGAAAATTTTGCCAATTCAAAAAAAAATCATACCTTTGCACCTGCAAACAATCAAAAAAAATTATAGAATAAAAAAAAGAACAAAAAAACATACTACGTCATAACGTTAATTTTCTCGGCTATCGAAAGTTCGACACATTCCGTAACCCCATGAAAAGAAACGTCCGCAACAGCGGATTCATTTCAGTTTTTGGTTACAGGTCGTCGAACAACCTCGATAGGAGCAAAATTGGAATTGTCCGCTTTTTTATTTTCAAAAATTAAAAAAACAAATACTTTAAAAATGGCAATTGATTTTGGAATTTTCAGCAGCAGTGTACTTCTCAGTGCCCGTTACAGTACGGGGCTTGAAATCATTACCGTACCACAAGTTCTCATGTTATTGGTCGGCTTGTTTTTTCTCTATTTGGCAATCGCAAAAAAATATGAGCCGTTGCTACTCTTGCCGTTGGCTTTTGGTATCATCATTGCCAATATACCATTGGCAAACCTTTCTGCTTACGATGTCTTTGAATCCGCAGGGCAAATACGACCGGGATTGATGAACTTCATGTATGGCGGGATATTGTATGTAATTTTTCCGCCTTTGGTTTTTCTTTGCATTGGTACGATGACCGATTTTGCTCCGCTGATTTCCAATCCGAAATTAGCATTGATTGGAATTGGCGGACAACTCGGAATTATTGTTGCATTTGCAATTGCATTCTTTGTGTTAGGTCAAGGTGCGTGGCTGACCTCTATTATTCCCGGATTCGATGGATTTACACCCGGACAAGCAGCGTCTATCGGCATTATTGGCGGGTCTGACGGACCAACTGCAATTTTTGCAGCCAGTAGAATGGCACCCGAAATTCTTTCTACTGTGGCGATTGCGGCTTTTTCATATATGGCATTAGTGCCGTTTATCCAACCACCAATTATGAAATGGCTCACAACGGATAAAGAACGAAAAGTTGTTATGCCTGCTCCAAAAAATGTAACGCGAAAGCAAAAAATTTTGTTCCCAATTTTGGGATGTATGGCGATTTTGTTGTTAGTTCCTGCCGCAGGCTCTCTGGTTGCAATGTTTATGCTGGGAAATTTACTCAAAGAAAGCGGTGTAACCGGACGATATATTGAAACCCTCCAAAATGCACTTTTGAATATCTTAACGATATTTGTTGCCATTTCTATCGGCTCTTCCGCTTCGGCAGACAAATTTTTGACAACAACAACCTTGCTGGTTGTTGCTCTTGGATTAGTCGCTTTTGCTTTCGGAACGATTGGAGGTGTTTTGGTTGCCAAACTTCTGTGCAAAATTACGGGCGGAAAAATAAATCCGCTCATTGGTAATTCGGGAGTTTCTGCAATGCCAATGGCTGCCCGTATTTCCCAAAAATTGGGACAACATTACAATTCGCAAAACTACTTGTTGATGCATGCAATGGGAGCGCTCGTTTCCGGTGTGGTTCTTTCAACAGTTTTTGCAGGAATTTTTATTGCATTTTTCGGTTAGAATAAAAGTATAAAACAATGGAATATTATTATTTAATCATCGTCGGAATCTTGTTTCTTTTGGCTATTTCCGACTTAATCGTAGGTGTAGCAAACGATGCTGCAAATTTTGTAGGCTCTGCCATTGGCTCGAAAACAGCGACATTCAAAGTGGTTTTGGCGGTTGCTTCTTTGGGTGTTTTAGTGGGGGCTTTATCGGCAAATGGTATGATGGAAGTGGCTCGAAGTGGCATTTTTAATCCAACCATGTTTTATTTTAACGAAATCATGCTGATTTTCTTAACGGCAATGCTTGCGGACATCTTATTGTTGGACTTATTCAATACCTATGGTTTTCCCACATCGACAACGATTTCGTTGATATTTGAATTGTTGGGAGCAGCAGTTGCTATTACGATTATGAAAATTGTAAATACGGCAGAACTTACGATGGCTGATTTGGGCTCATTTCTCAATACATCGAGAGTTGTAACCATTGCATTCAGTATTTTATCTTCGGTTGTAGTTGGCTTTGTTGTGGCTGCGATTGTTCAGTATTTTGCACGATTATTGTTTACTTTCAAACTTCACAAAACTCAAAAATTCTTTGGTGCAATTTGGGGCGGAATCTGTGTGACGATGATTTTGTATTTCATTGTTTTCAAAGGAATGAAAGATTTTTTGAAAGATAATTATTTGGATTTGTTTAATTATTTGACAGAGTATCAAGGTTTTTTAATGCTTGCATCGTTTGCGATTATTGCTGTTTTATTGCAAGCTTTCTATTGGATTTTCAAATTCAATGCTTTGCGAGTTATTGTATTGATGGGAACTTTCGCTTTGGCAATGGCTTTTGCGGGCAACGATTTAGTGAATTTTATCGGAGTTCCGGTGGCGGGATTAAATAGTTTTCAGTTGTATCAAGAAGCAGGAGCACCCGACCCGAACACGTTTCAGATGTTCGGCATGGCAGGACGAGCAGAAGCACCAAAAATCGTTTTGCTTGGGGCAGGAACTATAATGATTTTGGCATTGTGGTTCTCAAAAAAAGCCCGAAATGTAACGAAAATGACCGTAGATTTAAGTCGTCAAGATGCCGGAATTGAGCGTTTCGGCTCTACACCGCTTTCTCGCTCCGTTGTTAAAATGTTTGTAGCGTTGGGCGAATGGATAACCAAAATTACACCAAAAAAATTAGATAGAAAAATTTCACGCCGTTTCAAACCCAGCAAAAAAGTCGACCAAACCGGTGCTGCATTTGATATGCTTCGTGCCTCTGTTAATCTAATGGTTGCTGCGAGTTTGATTGCTTTCGCAACATCGCTCAGATTACCACTTTCAACAACCTACATCACGTTCATGGTGGCGATGGGCTCATCGTTGTCCGACGGTGCTTGGGGGCGAGATTCCGCAGTATATCGTGTAACAGGAATGTTTTCAGTTATTGGAGGGTGGTTTTTTACGGCAATTTCTGCGTTCACAATCGCTTTTGTGATTGGTATGATATTGTATTGGGGAGGAACTTTCGGAATAATCGGCATGATTATTCTTGTGGCTTTTTCCATGTGGCACACCAATAAAATCCACAAACGCCGTACAGCAGCCACTACAAAAGCCGAAAAATCTTTTATCATCGAAAAAGATGATGTCGATAAGATTCAACAAATTGCAGCGGAAACACTTTGCTCATCGTTGCAAAGAATGGATGTTATGTATAGCGAAACTATTGACGCTTTAAGCAAAGAAAGTATCAAGCAATTGGAAATTGTACGCCACGATTTGAGAGATATTAGAGATGAAACCAAATTGATGAAAAATAATCTCAATGTAACGATTCAAACTTTTAATGAAAAGCAACTCGAAAATATGCACTATTACGCGCAAGCAGTGAATTATTTGCGAGAAATTTCATTCGCTCTGAAAAGTTTTATCGAAACAGCGTTTACGCATACCAACAATAAGCACAAACCGTTCATTGCCGAACAACAAAACGAACTTGCTGAACTAAATCGTCGTATTCATACGTTTTTAGAAATGGTAAACAACCATATTTCTACCGAAAACTTCGGATTGCTGGAAGAAACTCTTGGCTATGAACAAGAAACAGTTCTATATATAGAAAGTATCAACAAAAAGCAAATGAAGCGCATTAAAAACGGTGTTTGTGGAACAAAAAATAGTTTGTTGTATTCATCAATTCTTACAAATACGAGAAATATGCTCTTGTTTGCAACTTTACTTTTGAAAGCACAACGTAATTTTGTCAAAAGTTCGGAATAATTTGATAAGTAAAATAAAAAATATATGAGTAATTTAACAACTTTAACCAATGGTTTCCTCAAAGAAAATCCCATATTTGTTCTACTTTTAGGAATGTGTCCGATGTTGGGCGTAACTACTTCCGCCATCAATGGTATGGGAATGGGACTTGCTACAATGTTTGTTCTCATTATGTCGAACGTTCTTGTTTCTCTACTCAAAACACAAATTCCGAACAACGTGCGAGTTCCCGCATTTATTGTGATTATTGCGTCTTTTGTAACAATCGTACAACTTTTTATGGAAGCCTATACGCCGGATTTGCATTCCCAACTCGGCCTTTTCATTCCGTTGATTGTTTGCAATTGTTTGGTGTTGGGACGTGCCGAAGCGTTTGCTGCAAAAAATACCATTTGGAAAAGTCTGCTTGATGGATTAGGTATGGGATTGGGCTTTACATTTGCTTTAACGCTACTCGGAAGTGTTCGTGAAATTTTGGGTTCCGGCAGTATTTTCGACTATAAATTCATCGCAGGCGATGGGATTCTTATTTTTGTTTTAGCACCGGGAGCTTTTATTGCGTTAGGTTTCCTTGTCGCCTTAATCAGATATCTTACACCAAAAAAAGAAATAAACATTGAAAAATAAAACTCAAAAGCCGTTTAAAGACGCACCAAAAGAAATGACGGCACTTATCGAAGTACCAGAAGGCGGACACGTAAAATACGAAATCGACAAAGAAACTGGACTGTTAAGGGTTGATAGAATTTTACACACACCATTAGCATATCCGGCAAATTACGGTTATTTTCCCGATACGTTGGGCGACGATGGCGACCCATTGGATTGTGTTGTTGTGTGTAGTTCTGCACTGCGTCCTGGATGTATTATCCACGTTCGTCCAATCGGTGTTTTATTAATGAAAGACCAAGCAGGGAGCGATGAAAAAATTATCTGTGTTCCAACAGGACGCATAGACCCGTTTTATGAAAAAATTTCTCGAATAGACGAATTGCCATTTATAT
>JAIRRI010000179.1 GCA_031256055.1 Bacteroidales bacterium | reverse complement strand
TTGCCACAGAAGAAGAGCCTGTATTTGAATTTTACACATCGCGATTAGGCTTGCGTATTAATGATATTGTTGATTTTTATATTAAGCGCATCAAACGGAGCAGGTTTGAAGTAAAGATGTTGCATTTCTTTATCAACACCGGGATTAAAGATACGGCACACTATTGGAACGAACTTTCCAAGGCAGTAACTGTCTATTGCGAACTCAAAAAAGTATGTCCATCTTTGACTTCTTTGAACATCGGAGGCGGTTTTCCTTTCAAAAATTCGTTGGCATTTAGTTACGACTATGAGTATATGGCAGAAGAAATCATCGCACAAATTCAACAGGTTTGTAATGCACATGGCGTGGTTGAACCGGATATTTTTACTGAGTTTGGGTCATTCACAGTGAGTGAATCCGGTGCAGTTTTATATTCTATTGTTAATCAAAAACAACAAAACGACCGAGAATTGTGGTATATGATTGATAGTTCTTTCATCACGACTTTGCCTGATGTTTGGGGACTTAATCAACGATTTATCATGATGGCTATCAATAATTGGGATCACGAATATCAACGTGTATTTCTCGGTGGTTTGACTTGCGACGGTCAAGATTTTTACAACTCAGAACGCCATTCAAATGCTGTTTTTTTACCAAAATTACAATCTGATGTGCCGCAATATGTTGGATTTTTCCACACAGGAGCCTATCAAGAGTCCGTAGGCGGATACGGCGGAATTCAGCACTGCTTAACGCCTGCACCCAAGCATATTTTGATTGATGTGGACGAAACAGGCGAGTATTTCACGAAGTTATTCGCGAAAGAACAGAGCCATAAGTCAATGTTGAAGATTCTAGGTTATTAATAGCAAGGGGATTCCTCGACTACACTTCGTCTCGCTCGGAATGACGTGCTTTGTTAGCGTCCCGAATACATCGTTTCATAGTATTTTTGGTAATCTCCCGAGGTTACATTGTTGAGCCATTCTTCGTTTTCCAAGTACCAGTCTACGGTTTTTTCCATACCTTCTTCGAATTGAAGTGAGGGTTTCCAACCCAATTCGTTTACCAATTTTGATGAGTCGATAGCATAGCGCAAGTCATGTCCGGCGCGGTCTTGCACGAATGTGATCAGCTTTGCAGAAGTACCGGGTTCACGGTTTAATTTGCGATCCATGATTTCGCAAAGTTTGTGGATTAAATCTATATTTGTCCATTCATTGAGACCGCCGATATTGTAAGTATCCCCTATTTTTCCGTTATGAAAAATCATGTCTATCGCACGTGCATGATCCACTACATACAGCCAATCACGAACGTTTTCACCTTTTCCGTAAATCGGAATCGGTTTCATATTTTTGATATTATTAATTGCTAATGGCAATAGTTTTTCGGGAAAATGGTTGGGACCGTAGTTGTTCGAACAATTTGAAAGCACGATCGGCAAATGGTACGTGTGAAAATATGCTCTTACCAAATGGTCGGAACTCGCTTTGGACGCAGAATATGGACTACGCGGATCATACGGCGTTTCTTCCGTAAACAACGAACCATCGTTTGCCAACGAACCATATACTTCATCTGTGCTGACATGATAAAAACGTTTACCATCGAAATTATCCTTCCACGTGTGGCGCGCAGCATTCAACAAATTTACTGTACCAACGATATTGGTCATAATAAATTCCATTGGATTCGCAATTGAGCGATCCACGTGCGATTCAGCTGCCAAATGAATGACGCCAAACGGCTGATATTTTTCAAACAATGCCTGAACAGCCTTTCCGTCCACAATATCCACTTTTTCAAACTTGTAATTCGGGAGATGTTCAACATCTTTCAAATTCGCCAAATTGCCTGCGTACGTGAGTTTGTCGAGGTTTACAATTTGATAATCGGGATACTTTGTAACAAACAATCTCACGACGTGAGAACCAATGAAACCTGCACCACCTGTGATAAATAGAATTTTTTTCATATTTTTTTATTTTGTAGGGGCGAGGCATGCCTCGCCCCTACCATTGTTAAATACACCCCTTCAATGCTTTGGGTAAAAATTTAGTAACATCGCCGTTGTGACGCAACACGTCACGAACAACAGTCGATGAAATATGGCTGTAAGCAATGTCCGTACACATAAATACGGTTTCCAAATCCGACGACAATTCTTTATTTATGGATGCCAAATTGCGTTCATTTTCGAAATCTGCAACGCTTCTCAAACCGCGCAACAGAAATTTGGCATTGTGTTTTTTACAAAAATCCACAGTTAAGCCATCATATGTATCTACTACAATATCAGGCATATCGGAAAATGTTTTTTTTATAAAATTCACACGTTCTTCGACTGAAAACAATCCTTTTTTATCGGCATTGTAACCCACTGCCACAATGATTTTATCGAACAACGGCAACGCACGATGCACAATACTTTCATGACCTTTGGTAATTGGGTCAAATGATCCCGGGAAGATGGCAATGTTTGGCATAATTTTTTTTGCAAAGATACAAAAAAATTGTATCTTTGCAAAATGAAAAAAACAATCAGCAGAAACATCGCTATCGTATCGGCAATTTTTATGGTTACATTTTCCATAATGCTTGTAACTAATTATTTTAAGGTTAGTGGTACAGATCCTTTGCAAACCATTGAAATTCTGAAACAAGCCAACGAGGAAGTTGGCGAAAATCCACAATTACAAGAACAAATTCGAGAATTGGATCTATTGGCAAGACGTGCCTATTTTATCAGTATTGGCAGGCTCAGATTAGGTGTTGCTATTTTATTGATGATGGTGATTGTATTTGTGATTTCTTTACGGATTTATTTCGCGAAAAGCAAAGATATTCCCAATAAAGACATTGACCCCATCGACAATTGGGCTATTCAATCAAAAACGAGAGCATACATCGTTTGGATTGCATGCGGATTGGCGATAAGCGGAATCATTTTTGCTTTGTTGACTTCGTCATATTTGAAAAAATTAAGCAACAAAAAATCGATTTCGGAAACGGAAACTGTCGTTTCGGATTATTCAACAACGGACTTCGAACAAGAAACACAAGCCATCGAACAAGCAGAATCTGTTGAAGAAACAGATGTTACAAACGTGTTGACTGCAATTGACACACTTGAGATATCAAACGTAACACACAGCGGATTTCGAGGAAATAATTCGCTTGGTATAAGCCCTGCGAGAAATGTTCCAACGACGTGGAATTTAGCGACAGGTAAAAACATTTTGTGGCGGGTTCCGATTCCCCGAAAAGGCTACAATTCGCCAATCATCAGCGGAAACAGAGTTTTCTTTACCGGAGCAGATGAAGACGTTAGAGAATTGTTTTGCTACGAATTGAGTTCAGGCAAATTGTTATGGAGATTGGAAGCCAAAAATATTCCGGGGTCGCCAAGTCGAGCACCTGCAACAACCGATGATACCGGGCTTGGCGCGCCAACAGCAGCAACCAACGGCAAAGTAGTATGCGCAATTTTCGGCACAGGCGACGTGATTTGTGCCGATATGAACGGCAAGCAGCTTTGGGCTAAAAACCTCGGCGTGCCCGACAATGCTTACGGATTTGCGTCATCGCTGCTGATTTACGGAAATTTATTGATTATTCAATACGACAATCGTAATTCGCCGAGAGTTGTTGCGTTGGATTTGGCGAACGGTAACGAACGTTGGTCAAGACCGCGTCCCGAGCGCAATCCGTCATGGAGCAGTCCGACAATTGCCATGGTCAACAATCGTCCGCAACTGATATTAGTGGGCAATCCGGGCATTACGTCTTACAATCCGAATACCGGAGAACAAAACTGGCGTGTAGAAGCGATGGCGGGAGAGCCCGCTCCGGGCGCAGCTTATGCCAACGGTATTGTTTTCGCAGGAACTGAATACGCAACATTAGTCGCCATCAACGCTACAGATGGCACCATACTTTGGAGAAACAATGAAATTTTGCCCGAAATATCAAGTCCGGTAGCAACACGGGATTTCGTGTTTGTTGCCACATCCTACGGTGTGGTGGCAAGTTTTGATCCTCAAACCGGAAAGGTGATAAAATCTATGGAATTGGGCGCGGATTTTAATGCTTCACCGATCATTGTTGAAGGAAAAATCTATTTAATTTGCACCAAAGGAAAAGTATATATTTTCTCTGCACAGCGCGAATTTACGTTAATCAATTCTTTCGAAACAGGTGAGAAAACGTTTGCTACGCCTGCGTTTACGGATAGAAAAATTGTGATTCGAACGGAGAAAAGTATTTATTGTGTGAAGAAGTCTGAACCTTGATTTTATTAAGATTTTTAAGATTAACAAGATTTATATTCAAAATAAAATGAATAACGAAATAATTGATAGAAAAATTAAGGCATTTGACTATAATGAAGCACGAATTAAAAATGCTTTAAATATACGAAAAGAGTTTCTTAAAAGATTTCCAAAAGACAAATTATTATCTTTAACAAAAGAGGAATACGCTCTTGGAGTGGAGGAAAGTAGAAACGATTCTTTCTGTTATTGGTTGGAAACGAAATTAGAGCCACTAGGTAATATTCATGGTGGTACTGCGAGAAAATTTGGTGTGTTTTACGGAAAAATAGGCAAAACAGAGAAAAAATGGCAATGGAGTAAATGGACAAACGAAAACTTTGATATTGTCAAGCAAGAATTATACAATTTGGTAATTGCAGGCGAAAAAAGAGATTACGATAAAATAGAACAGAATGAACTATCGCCAATGTTTAAAGGAAAAATACTTGCGACTTATTTTCCAAATGATTATTTGCCTGTTTTCAGTTTTGAACACATCAAATATTTTTTGAAACAGTTTGAAATATACGAATACACATCTCTTGAAAAAACAAAAAAGCAGTTGTTGAAAATTAAAAACAACTATGCTCAAATGAAAGATTGGGACAATAGTAAATTTATGTATTTTTTATATAGTTCATTTCCAGAATTAAAAGAAAAAGATAAAAAAGAAATTGATGAAGAAACACCTGAAATAATTGCTGAGAGTTTGCAAATTATCAATGATACAAGGAATTACTTTCCAAAAGAAAAAAAAGGATATAAAAAAGGAGAACCATATAAGCCAGATTATGAAAAAGTTGTAAAAAACAGAAATAATATTGGAAAGGCTGGGGAAAATGCGGTTTTTGAATATGAGAAAAAACGATTATCTGACGCGAATAGAAAAGATTTAGCAGATAAAGTTGAATGGATTTCCAAAATTGATGATAGTCAGGGTTATGATATAAAATCTTACAATGAAAAAACAGGTATAGAAATTCATATCGAAGTAAAAACTACAGAAAACGATAATCCTGATAATATATCGTTTTATCTTACAGATAACGAGTTGAACAGATTGAAAAAAGACAACTTTTGTCAGATTTATTACGTTTTCTGTATCAATAAAAAAACTCCAAAAATTAGAATTATTGGCAAAGAAAAATTGATAAGAGATTTTGATAAATTGGCAAATCCTGTATTGTATAAAATAAATTGTGAATTAAAATAGAAAAACTAATCCTGTTAATCCTGCAAATCTTAATAAAATCAAGGTTCAAACAACATGTTAAAAGACGACCAAGATAAAGTAACAAAAGAAATAATCGGCTGTGCCATGGAAGTACACCGTATTTTAGGGAATGGGTTTCAGGAAGTGGTTTATCAACGAGCATTATCTGTAGAAATGAAATTACGAGGTATCGGACATCAGCGTGAGTTTGAAATGCCATTATCTTACAAAGGCGTTGATGTGGGGCAAAGACGAGTTGATTTTTTAGTTGCAAATGAAATATCTGTTGAGATAAAAGCGATTATTAATTTAGAAGATGTACATTTTGCACAAGCCATAAATTATTTAGAAGCATACAATTTACAGACAGGTTTACTAATTAATTTTGGTGCCAAAAGCCTACAATTTAAACGACTCTTCAATAAAAAATACAAACCAAAATCTTGCTAATCTTGTAAATCTTATTAAAATCTTAGTTCAATACAATGCCCTGCAATTGCACATATACCGATTTCATCGCCCAAACCGACGCTATCATTGATCAAATCGGCACATCGCGAAGCACCATCATCCCTTTGCTTCAAGCGTTGCAAAACGAATTTGGCTATCTGCCGTCTGAGGCTATCGAACGCGTGTATGAGAAAACCGAAATCGACCGCGCGCAACTCATCAGCGTGTCCACGTTTTATTCGCAATTTCGGCATATTCCTTACGGAAAACATTTGATCAAAGTGTGCACAGGAACGGCTTGCCATGTAAAGGGTGCAGGAAATGTTATTGACGCTTTTCGTCGTGAATTGAACATGGACGACGATAAAATTACCACCAACGACGAATTGTTTTCAATCGAAAAAATCGCTTGTTTGGGGTGCTGTTCGCTCGCTCCCGTAGTGCAAATTGATGAAAAAATTTATGGTCACGTGCAACCCGGAAAGGTAAGCGAAGTTATCAGCGATTTTTTAATTGAAAACGACCGTAGTGGCGAGGTTCACCCTCGCCACACTCAACGCAAAATCGCAGGCGAAATCCGTATCGGAATGGGCTCATGCTGCCAAGCAAGCGGTTCATCTGGCATTTTGGAAGAATTGAAAAAAGCGGAACGCGAATTGGGGGTTGATGTTCATATCAAAATGGTAGGCTGTGTGGGCGTTTGCAACCAAGTGCCGTTGATTGATGTGGTGTTACCCGATCATTCTATTGAACGTTACCCCAACGTAAAACCCTCTGAAATCAAGGAAATCCTACATCATCATTTTGAGCCCGAAAGTTATTTCAAACGTTGGAAAAACAAACTGTTCAACCATGTTGACACGTTTCACACCGATACCACGTGGGACAACGTGATTTGGAAACCCGAAAACGAGCGCACAGGTGTAATCAACAGTTTTCTTTCCGAGCAAAAACATATTTCAACCGAAGGTTACGGTTTTCTTGCACCACTAAACATTGACGAATACATTACACAAAACGGTTTTGGCACATTGAAAAAAACGCTTTCAACAAAACCGAACGAAATTGCCGAAAGTATCTTGAATAGCGGTATTCGCGGACGTGGCGGTGGTGGTTTTCCTTCAGGGAAAAAATGGGAAATCGTAGGAGCGTTGCGCGCAACGCCCCTACAGGAAAAATTCGTGATCTGCAACGGTGACGAGGGCGATCCTGGTGCATTCATGGATCGCATGATCCTCGAATCCTATCCATTTCGTGTGATCGAAGGTATGATTATCGCAGGTTATGCAGTTGGTGCGAAAAAAGGGATTTTTTATATTCGTGCGGAATATCCGTTGGCAGTTGAGCGAATCCGTAGGGCGATTGAAATTTGTCGTGAACGAAATTTGCTTGGCGAAAACATTTTGGAAACCAATTTTTCGTTCGATATTAGTATTTTTGAAGGTGCGGGTGCATTTGTTTGTGGTGAGGAAACTGCGCTGATTGCCTCAATCGAAGGCTCGCGTGGATTTCCGAAACAACGTCCGCCCTACCCTGCAGTTGAAGGGCTGAACGACTGTCCGACTTTGGTTAATAATGTCGAAACGTTGAGTCAAATTCCTTACATCATCAGACATGGCGCAGAACACTATGCAGAAATAGGAACAAAAAACAGCAAAGGCACAAAAGTGTTTGCCTTGGCAGGAAAAATCCGTCACGGCGGATTGATCGAAGTACCGATGGGCATTACACTAAATCAAATTATCAAGGACATTGGCGGAGGTGTGGAAAAAGGCGAAAAGTTGAAGGCCATTCAAATCGGAGGACCTTCGGGCGGTTGTATTCCTGCGCATTTGTGCGATGTTGAGGTGGATTTCGATTCGTTTTCGAAAATGGGTGCGATGATGGGTTCGGGCGGTTTGGTGGTATTGAGTGAAAGCGATTGTATGGTGGATGTAGCGCGGTATTTTTTGAGTTTCACGTGTGAGGAATCGTGCGGAAAATGTACATTTTGTCGTATTGGAATTCGACGAATGTTGGATATTTTGGATAAAATTTGTAGCGGTCAAGCCGAAATGGGCGATATTGACAAATTGGAACAACTTGCGCTGAACGTAAAAAAAACATCGCTTTGCGGATTAGGCAAAACCGCGCCAAATCCTGTTCTCACGACTTTGAAATATTTTCGCGATGAATACGAAGAGCACATCAACGGTTTATGCAAAACCGGGACGTGCAAAGATATGATCAACTATGTAATTGCCGAAAACTGCGTTGGCTGCACCAAATGCGCCAAAGCCTGTCCTGTGGACGCCATTCCTTACACGCCCTACGAAATTCATACGATTGATATTGAAAAATGCGTCAAATGCGGACTTTGTATTGATGAGTGCACGTTTGACGCAATACGGAAAGTTCCGATACAATGATCTTGTCTCTATTCGGCTTTCAACAAGAAGCCTTCAATAGCATTAACTAATTGCTCTTTGCTCATGCCACCCACTTGTAGAGCGGGCAAGCCTTCCATACGAACGAACAACATCGTTGGAAGGCTTTGAATGCCGAAAAAAGCGGACACCCTTTTATTATGATCAGTATCCACCTTATAGATATTCACCTTTCCTGCATAGTCTCTCGCCAACTCGTCTAAAATCGGAGCCATACGACGACACGGACCACACCAAGCCGCTGTAAAATTAACAATACAAGGCAGATCACCTTCGAATATCCATTCTTCGGGATTGGCTTCGAAGTTCATCACTAATTTGTTGAATTCTGCTTCTGAAATAAATGTTGCTCCTTTAACGGAAGCAGTAGTAACAGTGGCAGTTGTGGCTTCAGACGAATCGTTCGAACTGCCTGAACAAGCGGCAAAAATTAAAGTCGCAAAAAGAATAATAGCGTTCATAGGTCTAAAAATATTCATGAGATAAAATAATTATACAAAGGTACGATTTTTTTTGTATCTTTGCAAATTAAATCTACACTATTTTTATGTAAACATCAAAAACTTACCAAAGCCATCAGAGACATACCACAACCTGTAGATTAGTGAGTTTTCAGATTGTTTATTGCAAAATCATAAAAAGTATTAAAATGAATAAAACACTGAAAATAAATACCGAAGAAAGTCAATTCGTTGAAGAGTTAATAAGGCAGTGTTCAGAGAAAAAGTTGTGAATAAAACCTTTTGTGAGCCATTGCCTCAAAAAAAAGAATAGCATTTCCCCTTTTTGTATTTCATTTTTTTTTCGTATCTTTGTGCCGAAAATTATACTTTCAAAAAGTGTAAAATTCTAAAATCAGCAAATTAAAACACAAAAACAATGAAAAAAATAATTCTATTAACTAGTTTTTTATTACTTACCCAATTGGGAAGCGCACAAGTGAATATTGGAGCCCGCATGGGACTGAATGCAGGCTTATTTGAACTGAAAGGTGCCGATATGGACAAATACAAGATTACTCCTCGCTACAACGTACTTATCAATTTGGACGCGGATGTGCCATTCAGTTTAGTGTTTTCGTTTCGAACAGGTATCGGACTTGTGCAAAAATGGTCGGAAGTTGACCATATAACACCTATAGACACCACTTCGGTATTCTATAAAATGAGTTATTTGGAAATGCCGCTGTTTTTAGTTGCACGGGGAGAAACGGATTTTTTTGGAAATTTTTATTTTGGAGTAGGCCCAACCCTTTCGTTAGGTGTTGGCGGACAAGTGAATATTTTTAAAAATTTAGGCGGTTCGCCGTATGAAGATAGTCCAAAAATCAATTGGAATGGCAAACCTGCACCTCCTGAGCACCATGGCTTTAATCATTTCAAACGTTTTGATTTCGGGATAGGCGCTATACTCGCTTACCAATTGCCGAGAAGCGGCATTACGTTTACGGCAAGTTACAACAAAGGATTGAGGGATATTTCACCAAATCCCGATGTTACATTTAGAACCTCATACGTGGGGCTCAGTATTGGTTTCTTCATGAACAAATAAATGAACTAAGAGTTAAGAACTAAGAGTTAAAAGTTGTATGAATACGACTTGGCGAAGTAACTCATAGTTCTTAGCTCTTAACTCTTAACTCAATAAATTATGTTTACAGGAATTATCGAAAAAATCGGGAAAATCGTAGGTATTGAAACCGAACAAACCAATGTTCATTTCACGGTTGAAACGCCCATTGCTCAAGAATTGAAAATCGACCAAAGCATGTCGCACGACGGCGTTTGCCTTACGGTTGTGAACGTGGATTACGACAAAAATCAATACGTTGTAACTGCCATGCAAGAAACGTTAGACTGCACAAATCTGCGCACTTGGGAAGTTGGAACGGAAGTCAACCTCGAGCGCTCCATGCGTATGGACGGACGTTTCGACGGGCATGTGGTGCAAGGTCATGTCGATCAAACAGCCGTTTGCGAAAAGGTTGAAACCTTAGATGGCAGTTGGAAATTCTATTTTTCTTACGAAGTTCGAAACGGGTTTTTCACGGTTGACAAAGGCTCGATTACCGTGAATGGCGTGAGTTTGACGGTGGTCGATTCCGAGCCCGGACTATTTTCTGTGGCCATCATTCCATATACATTTAAAGAAACCAATTTTCACAATTTCCAAAAAGGAACGGTGGTGAATATTGAGTTTGACGTGTTTGGAAAGTATGTGGCTCGCTTGTTCGACGAGTATATCAAGGCAAAGGGATTGTAATCCTTGTAATCAAAAATCTCAATGCACTCCTACCCTTCGCAATTCTTGGAAAACGGCGTCGAACAACTCTCGAAACTGCCCGGTGTTGGAAAGCGTACAGCATTGCGATTGGCGTTGTGGCTACTGAAACAAGACGAACAAGTGGTGATCGATTTCGCCAAACACGTGTTGGCTATGCGAATTGACATACAATATTGCGAACGTTGCCACAATTTGTCGGACAAAACGACTTGCGATATTTGCAGCAATCCTTCTCGAGACGCAGCATTGCTGTGCGTGGTATGCGATGTTCGCGATGTGATGGCGATTGAAAACACAGGCTCTTTCAGAGGTTATTATCATGTTTTGGGCGGTGTGATTTCGCCGATTGACGGCATTTCGCCACGAGATTTGAATTTGGAAAGTTTGTTTGAACGCCTAAAAAATGAGGCCATTCAAGAAGTGTTACTTGCACTTCCAAGCACCATGGATGGTGAAACTACGCAATTTTATATTCACAAACATATTTCGCCGATGGGTATCAAACTCACGACCATCGCGAAAGGTGTGGCGATTGGGGATGAATTGGAATATACCGATGAGGTAACGTTAGGGCGGAGTATTATAAATCGCGTGGAAATTTAATTACGAATTAGGAATGATGACCTTTTCATAATACCGCGCGCGAACGTCCACGTCCGTGCGTAAATCAACGCGAAGGTAGGGATTTTATCTCTGCCTTTTTTGTTTTGTTAATAACTCCGTTGAAAACTTCCTCAAAAAAAATATACGAAAATCGACTTTCGAGCGTTATATAGGTGAACGGATATTTGTTCATAAACAGAATTATTTACAAAAAATCAAAATGATGAAAAAAGAAATCAAACTACAACAAAAAATCCTTGATTTAATAAAAATAGCAAGGACTCACAAAACCTCTAAAAGGATTATTTCTATCGGAAAAATCACTAAATTTCAAGCGGATGTTTTCGAAAAACAATTCGGAATAAATGTTCGAGACTATGAGCGAACGCTTGATGCCGATGGCGTTAGGCACGCATTAAATAAACACCCAAATCTCTTTGATACTGATTTTTTAACCATATTGGTTATTGTTGATAATCCTGATATTGTAGGATTAGGCAAAGAAAATGATACAATTGTATATAGAAAAGATTTTGAAAAATACATTTTTTATGTGGAATGTATTCAAAAAGGTAAAAAACGGTTGATGTTAAAAACTCTTTATAAAAAAAGAAAACCGCCTAAGCGTACCTAGGCGGTATAGACTCTTAGGAACGCGATCGATGCTTATGCCCCTCGCTAACGTCTTATGCCGGTTTTTCCTAAACAAAGTCTGAACGACTTTATTTGTCGCTGCAAAGTTACAACAATTTTCCGAAATAACCAAATTTATCAATTATTAATTTTTCGACGCCCGTTTCCGATCCACCTCACTCAACAAAATTTTCCGCAAACGCAACGATTGTGGCGTCACTTCCAAATATTCATCGTCGCCGATATATTCCATTGCTTCCTCCAACGAAAATTTGATGGGCGGTGCGATACTCGTTTTGTCGTCGGCGCCTGAAGCACGCATGTTTGTGAGTTTTTTGGCAACCGTTACATTTACGACCAAATCCTCTTGGCGAATATGCTCGCCAATCACTTGTCCTGTGTAAACTTCTTCGTGATTTTCGATGAAAAATCGTCCGCGATCTTGAAGTTTGTCAATTGCGTAAGCATAAGCCGTACCGGTTTCTTTAGCAATGAGCGCACCTTGGCGTTTCGTGCCTAAATCACCTTTCCAAGGTTCGTAGGCTTTGAAGCGGTGCGCCATAATGGCTTCGCCTTCGGTAGCCGTAAGAATATTATTTCGTAAACCAATAATACCTCTCGAAGGAATAGAAAACTCCATGTGGGTGCGGTCTCCACGATTTTCAATCGTCAGAATTTCGCCACGACGCATGGTTACCAACTCGATCACTTTTCCCGAAAATTCCTCGGGTGAATGAATGGTGAGATATTCGATGGGTTCGCATTTTTGT
>JAIRRI010000172.1 GCA_031256055.1 Bacteroidales bacterium | reverse complement strand
AAATCTTGACCCGATGAAAATGATGCAACGGCGGCGGATTATTATTCAGTGCCTCCGCAACAAGTTTATTCAGTTGTGCCGTCGAAATCCGCTGCCGGGATTGATTGAACAACATCTGGGCGTGATTCAACATCGTTTTCATATTCTTGCCCGTCTTGCCCGTGATGAAAGCAATCGGCACATAATTCAAATCGGGAAATGTAGCAAGTGAAAGCAAACCTTATTTCTTCAAAAAACCATACTCGTACACTTTTGGTGCGATTTTTTCAGCGAGCATCTTCAATACCGAGCGCAAATCAGCAATCAATTTATTATAAGTCTCGTCATTACTTTTATTATTCATCTTGCCCTTTTCGTTACGTCCTTGAAAATGCTCCCGTATGTCATAGAGACCGGCATTTACATTGCATTTCCGTTGGGCATGATAGTATGTCCAAAGTTTTTTACCGGCTTTGAATACGTCTTTTGCCTCCGGCGAAAATTTCCGTTTTATGAAATGATTGTCTTCCTGCTCAAATAAATGCGAATATCTGTTTTGCATTAACTTTCCGCTAATGAAACTCATCATAAAATGGCTATCAAATGAATCGCGGGCATTGACCTCGTCTTCCAAAAACGGTATCCAGTGGTTTACGCCATGTTTTGATTGTATGTTATTGTTAAACAACGTGTAAGCGAGACAATCATTCTGAAATTCTGTATCGTTTTCCCATTTTTTGTTGGGAGAGAGAAATTGGTCGCGGTCATTGAGCCACGTTGCCGAAATAACCTTTCGGACGGCAAAATAAACGCATGTTGGGATTAAACTCTTGTACGTAATATCAATTCCTTTCGCGCCGATAGGTAGTTGACTTTTTGTATTTGCAACAAAAACCATGTTCGTATTTTGAAAGTCATTGAGTTTACAACTCAATGCTCCAATTATCTCTCCGTCCTGCTGCTTGTGGTTATCAATCCAATCATTGATAAATCCTTTTTCGTCATCGTAACAGAAAAATTTCTTTTTGCCGCACTGATTTCCCGTTGCATCGAAAGCGGTCGCCGTAATTCTTTTGAAGTTTTCCTTTTCTTCTGTGTTCCAGAAAAAGAATCCGATAGGAAAATGTCCGCTAACATTATCAAAAGTCGTCGCTGGTACAACGAAAAGTGTTTCGAGTTTCGCTTGAAACATCATTCTAAAACTTGCAAAATTCGGTGCGTTCAGTGCTTTCAATTTCGCAAAGTTTGCAATTTTGCAGTGCGTGATTTCGTTATAAATTTTGGCAAAGAATAGCGCATACAGTTCCCGGCTTGCTTTTCCTAATTCTTTTGTGTATTTTTCATGTGTTCTGTTTGTGTTGGCAATACCGAATTTATTATTCATACCAACGTTGTCTGCCCGACCACATTCACCATACGGCGGATTGATATAGATAACAAGTTTTTTGCGCAGTATCGGGTCATTGATAATGTCCAACAAACCTTTCGGTAGTTTAGAAAAATCATCGTTAAGAAAATCGAACTGAAACACGTGTTCTTTGAGCAAGTTCGCTCCGCTGTCGATTCTTTGGAGCATGACATCCACATCGGCTTTGTCTAACGTCGAAGCCCAGATGTTATACTTATTAGTTAACCCCGCAAGCAAATTGCCCGTACCAGCAGCGCAATCCCAAACATAATACTCGTCTTGCCAATCTTTGCCGAGAACATCGGCAATGTATTTCTGCGATAACTCTACCCAGATTTTTGGCGTATAAAACGAACCTTTGCGTTCTCGGACATCCTGCGGCACGAGTAAATCACGGCGTTCAATAATGTAGTCCCAGTATTCTTCGAGTGGCGGACGTTCATAGATTGCCCAGAATTGATTGTGCGCTTTTTGTTTGTCCGTGAAGAACGCTTTCTTGCTACTAAAAAATCCACTCTCCTCGAATTTTCTATCCAGTTCGTAATAGTCCGTTTTGAGTAACACAAATAATTTTTCTTTCAACGTTTCGTTTTCCCGCGACAGTAAATCGGCAAGATAGAAATCACCGTCGATGATACCGACTTTTTTCAACTGCTCCCAGTTAACCGCAATGGTCGGTTTCACCGTGTCCAACCATTTGCAATAAATCGTAACAAAGTTGTTTTTGTCGATAAGAACTTTGGTGGTGTCCGTTTTTCCGACGATAAAATTCTTACTGATAAAATGTTTCAGTTCCTTTTCGTTCGTTTGAAAATCGAAAAGGTACGATTCTCCCTGCGTGTTAGTAATTATTTTTGTTACTTGCGTATAAACTTGCTTGAACTCACGGCTATTGTGATTCGACGGTGTAACCTTCCAGTTAAAATCGTTTTGATAGAAAATTTCTTGAATGGCATGGTAAGGAACGAAAGCGATTTTTTCCCGGTCGAAACAACCGAGAAACGGTGGTGGAGTAATCTTGTCGAAAGTCCTTGCCTTACCGATGGTTAGGACAAGTTGCGTGAGCATATCGCAAATGTCTGTTTGTGCGGCTTTCGCTTCTGCCCATAGGAAAAAAGAGTCATGAAGTACGCTCACACCATCTTTGATGGCAAAATCAATGTTTTCGATAACCGTGTAATCGAAGTTGCCGAAAAAATCGTGGGCTACTTTGATTTTAAGTGCTTCTTCTTTTTGAATCTTGGCGTATTTCATTGTATCATTATAACATGTTGGTATTCCCATTCAAGAGCGATAGACGCATACGTTCCGTCGGCATTTGACCGACCATCGTGTCCCACTTGTTCACCACAAAAATACACGGCTTCAA
>JAIRRI010000092.1 GCA_031256055.1 Bacteroidales bacterium | reverse complement strand
TCCGAAATAGATTTGATAATATTTCTTACATCGTAAGGTTTTTTGGGATTGGCAGGGAAAAAGTTTTCGACTTTGTATTCCTTGGTTTTCGGGTTTTTTACAGGGAACGAATCTGCTTTTTTGGTGTTGTTGAATGGAATATAACCAATCAGTTTTTTGATTTGTTCAAAACATTCATCTTCACTTTCCGCAAAAAAGTGTGCATTTCCGGTAATTTCGGCATGAACGCGTGCACCGCCCAAATCTTCTTGAGAAATATCTTCGCCAAGCACCGATTTAATCACTTCGGGGCCCGTGATGAACATTTTCGAAATTTTATCCACCACAAACACGAAATCCGTAAGTGCAGGCGAATAAACCGCACCGCCGGCACAAGGTCCCAAAATTACGGAAATCTGAGGAATAACGCCCGATGCAGCCGTATTGCGATAGAAAATATCACCATATCCCGCAAGAGCATTTACGCCCTCTTGAATACGTGCACCACCCGAGTCGTTGATACCGATGAGGGGCACTTTCAACTTCATGGCGTGATCCATGATTTTCGTGATTTTCTTGGCGTGCATATAACCCAACGAACCACCTGCAACGGTGAAATCTTGAGCAAAAATACACACGGGATGACCTTGCATGGTGCCAGTTCCCGTAATTACGCCATCGCCCGGCAAATACTTTTTATCCATCCCGAACTCACGTCCCGAATGTTCCACAAAAAGGTCATATTCGTGAAAAGAATTGGGGTCAAGAATGCTGAGGATGCGCTCGCGAGCGGTAAGCTTTCCGCCCGCTTTTTGTTTTTCAATGGCTTTTTCGCCACCACCTTGAAGGGCTTCCGACATGCGACGTCGGAGGTCGAGGGTTTTAGATCTGATTGACATTTTAGTGTCGTGTTGGGTTTGTTGTTATTGGTTGCAAAGATACAAAAAAAAAATGAACGGCGCAAGCCCTCAACGAAGTTAATTTACGAACCTTTTTTCGCAAAAAGTTCATTTTCAGCAAAAACAACCTGTTCGTACCAATTTGTGCCATATTTTCGAATGAGAGGTTTTTTGAGAAATTGAAAGATTTTGGTGGCTTTTTCGCGCCCTTCGATGCGGGCTTCGTTGCAAATTGTCCAACGATCGTAATTCAAAGCATCGGCATCGCCCACCTTCGAAATACGAATTGGATAAAGATGGCAGGACATTGGTTTTTGATACGAAATTTTGCCGTCTTCAAAGGCTTTTTCGATGGCACATTTGGCAATGCCGGTATCATCAAACGTGATAAAAGCGCATTCGCCACGATCGACGAGCGGCGTAACGGCTGTGTTATCTACTGCAATTTCGAAAATCCCTATATTTTCAATCACTTCACGACCTTTTTCTGTGAGATAAGGTTTGATGAGATTAATATGTTCTTCTAAATAATGAATTTCATTTTCATCCAATGGCGCGCCTGCATCGCCTTCCACACAGCAACAACCTTTGCAAACATCAAGGTTGCAACAAAAATATTCTGTGAAAATATCGTCTGAGATTAAGGTGTTTTCGATGGCAATCATTTTACAAGGATATTCCCACAGATAATCCAAGCGTATTCACTCTGTTTCCTTCTATAGTAAAATTTCGTGTAATATTTGCGTTGTATACGTTGGTATGTCTTGCATAGAAATCAATTGTAGTGAAAAACCAAGTATACTCTAATCCAATCAAAATTTTATTGTACTTAAAATTTAGTCTTCCGGTCAGATAACCCAAAGTGGAATTATTGCTATATTCATTGTCATTATGATTCCAAATGTATGTTGTTTGGTATTCCATATTAGAGTTGTTTTCTTTTAGTATGACTTCGTATGTTCTCTTTGGCATTGTAAGAAAGCCCACTCCGAGGTAGGGCATAATAGTGAGATTTTCCTTGTCTGTTGGTATTTTTCCAACAAGCCCGAACGTCATCTTAAAATGAGCGCTTGCGCCGCTTCTATCGGCTTCTTGCAATGTTTCACGTAAGAAGTATTGCGTTCCATTACGAGGTGTCGGCATCCGATTTAAGTCGAGCGTTCTCATTTTGGGAACAGGCATAATTCCAAGTCCCATATCCATGAAAACACCAAAATATTTGTCGAGAATGTTTAGTGTACCTCTAAGTTCGGTTATAAACGGTTTCGGAAGCCCGTCATTAACATAACCGGTGTTGCTCCATTGGGTAAGTCCGATATGTTGTGCGGCTTGAAAATTGAACGATGCTCGCATTTGAGACTTATTTTCGTCTTGTGCCGACAGAGCGCTCGTTAGCGCAATGCTAAATAGCAATATTATACTTTTTTTCATGGGTGATTATCTTAATATAATTGATTCTGTGTCGTAAAAGAAAGCAAGAGTACCTCCTAACCAGTACTCTACTCTGAAAGAATGCACTCCGGGAGTGGGAGCAACGAGCAAAACAAATCCCTCATCCATATCCGGCGGAAGATAGTTTCTATTTATTTCCTTGAAGAAACTGGAAATATTTGATCCGGCAGGAGTGGAAGAATTGAATTGGTTATTAGTCCAAATTCTTTTCGTATATTTATCTGACAACGATTCATACGTTTGGTCACCCCATTGTATCGGACCGGTAATGTAGTCATTAGCCGATGTTATGTGGTCAGTGATCCATCTGATGCCGACCATGTAAGCCTCTTTTATAATAGAGTCAGTAGCCAAAATCGGAAATTCTCCCGAATTGTCAATGTTTACAGCCTGAATACCCACAAGAGAAACAGGAATAACGGAATCATTCCAGCCTTTGTCGTCCGCCTTGCATCCTGCCACGACAACAGCACATGCAATCCATAAAAGATATTTTTTCATGATATTTTTTTTCTGCAAATGTACAAAAAAAAAATGAATTGACAAAATGTTTTGTAGTTTGTGTGTACAAAAACAAAAAGCCTTTCAACAAATATTCTGAAAGGCTTGATTCTGTGGTGGGCCCTGAGGGACTTGAACCCCCGACCAATTGATTATGAGTCAACTGCTCTAACCGTCTGAGCTAAGGGCCCTGTTCCGAAAATCGGAAATGGGAGTGCAAAGATACGAAAAAGTTTTGAATTATAAGTTATGAGTTATGAATTATGAGTGTTTTTTTGTTATAAGTTATGTTTTATATTGGACAAAGCTACTCATAACTCATCATTCATAACTCATAACTTAAGAAATTCAGTTGCCTCCTTCTCACACTCCAAAAAACCCATGTGCCCACAATTCAAATACAACACTTCCGCTTGATTGCAGAGTTGAATTTGCGAAAAAATCATCTCATCAGGAAAGCGTTTGTCTTGTTTGCCTTGGATGAAAATGACGGCCTTTTTGGCATTCCTTAGCATGTCTAATCGGCAGTTGCGATCGCGCATACCAAGTGTTGCAGCAATGATATTTTCGACACTCATGGTTTGGGCGATCTCGATTAATTTTTGAATTTCGGTTTGATATTTTTCAATGTTTTCCGGCGCAAATAAATCGGGAATTAATTGTGAAATAAAACCTTTTTTGTTTTGTTTTAAGGCCTCAACGGCTCGATTACGATTAGCTCTCCCCTGTTCGGTTTCGGCAGCAGCTTGCGAATGAAACAAACCGAATTGCACTGTGCGTTCGGGAAACAAATATGCAAATTCTAATGCGACATAACCGCCCATTGAATGTCCGATAATCGTTGCTTTCTCAATGTTTTCAGCATCCAACACGGATTTCACACATTCTGCCATGAGCGACATGGTATAAATTTCAGCAAATTGTTGCGTTTGCCCATGACCGGGCAAATCAAGCGTAATCACACAGCGTTCCTCGCCAAGCGCATCGAAAAACGGATCCCAAATCGCTTGGCTTTCCATAAATCCGTGAAGCAAAACTAAGGGTTTCTCTGTGCCAGAACTACGGCGATAGTTTATTTTTTGAATCATGGTGCAAAGATACGAAAAATTATTAAACTGTCATGTCGAGCGTAGCAAAGCGCAGTCGAGACATCCCATAGCAAGGGGATTCCTCGACTGCGATCGGAATGACGACCTAATTCACATTTTTTTCGTATCTTTGCAAAAAAATCCCTATGAAATCTCAACTTCTTCGTTTTTTCGCCAAACACCCATTTGATGCATTCAATCAAAAACAGCTCTCTGCTCGCTTAGGTATCAGCGATAAGGCGGGGCGCGAACAAATCGCTGCACTCATCTTGGAATTGGCTGAACAAAATGTTCTTTTAGAACAAAAGCGCGGAAAATATAAGTTAAATCCGAAATATGTTGTTGAAGACGAACCGAAAAGTATGATTTTAGGAACTGTGGACATGAAATCCACAGGAAAAGCCTATATTCTTCCGCAAAACGAGAATATGGACGATGTTTTCGTCGGTGCCAATAACACCAATCACGCGTTGAATGGCGATTTGGTAAAAGTGGCTCTATTCCCGCAACGAAAGGGCAAACGTTTGGAAGGAAAAATCATCGAAATCGTTAAACGTCATAAGGAAAATTTTGTCGGCGTATTGCAGATTTTTCCGAAGTATGCCATGGTTGCGGTTGACAACAACGGCGTGGATATTTTTATTCCGAAAGAAGATATTGGTAACGCAAAAAACGGTCAAAAAGTGTTGGCGAAAATCACCGATTGGCCTAAGCAAATGCAGAACCCAACCGGTGAAATCACCATGGTTTTGGGTAACCCGGGTGAAAATAATGTAGAAATGCAGTCTATTTTGGCGGAGTTAGATTTTCCATTGTTTTTCCCAAAAAACGTAGAAGCCGAAGCGGAAAAAATTCCGTTGGAAATTCCACAATCGGAAATCGCCAAACGTCGCGATTTTCGAAATGTTCCAACAATGACGATTGACCCTGCCGATGCCAAAGATTTTGATGATGCGTTGTCATTTCGCACGTTGGAAAACGGCAATTTCGAAGTGGGTGTCCACATTGCCGATGTGTCGTATTATGTGCAACCGAATTCGATCATCGACAAAGAAGCGTATGACCGTGCAACATCAATTTATTTGGTAGATCGAACGATTCCGATGTTGCCTGAAAAACTGAGCAACGGCGTGTGTTCGCTACGTCCGAACGAAGATAAATTGGCATTTTCTGCCGTGTTTGAATTGAACGAAAAAGCACAAGTTGTGAATTCGTGGTTTGGACGCACCGTGATTCGCAGCATTCGCAGATTTACATACGACGAAGCGCAAATTGTGATTGAAACCGGAAAAGGTGATTGTGCCGAACAACTTTTACCGATGCACAAATTGGCCACAGTCCTACGGAAAAAGCGATTTGAGCATGGTGCAATTAACTTTCAATCCACGGAAGTGCGATTCAAATTAGACGAACAAGCCCGTCCTGTCGGCGTTTACGTTGTGGAAAGTAAAGAAGCTAATTGGTTGATCGAAGAGTTTATGTTGTTAGCTAATAAGCACGTTGCTGAATTTGTCGGACGTAATAAAAGCCAACTTTCGCAATCGGGAAAACCCACGAAAGCCAAGACCTTCGTGTATCGTGTACATGCCGAACCTAACGCTGAAAAATTAACAACTTTTGTACAATTCGTCGGAAAATTGGGTTACAAAATGAAAACCAATAATCGCTCGGAATTGGCGTCATCGTTCAATAATTTGTTCAAAAATATTGCAGGAAAAGGTGAAGAAACGATGATTGAAACCATCGCTGTTCGCACGATGAGCAAGGCGTATTATTCCACCGAAAACATTGGGCATTATGGCTTGGCATTTCCGTTTTATTCGCACTTCACATCGCCCATTCGGCGCTATCCCGATGTGATGACGCACCGTTTGTTGGAGCGTTATTTGGAAAATCAATCCTCAGCAAATGCGAAAGAATACGAAGAGTATTGCGATCATTGTTCCAAAATGGAGAAAAAAGCCGCCGATGCCGAACGTTTGTCCATCAAATATAAACAGGCAGAATTCATGAAAGACCACATTGGCGAGATTTTCAACGGTGTTATTTCGGGCGTGAGCAAATATGGAATTTTTGTAGAAATCGAAGGTAATAAATGTGAAGGCATGGTTTCGTTGCAAACGCTGCACGATGATATTTATTATTTGGATGAGGAAAATTATCAAGTGATAGGTCGTCGTTACGGAACGCGATACAAACTTGGCGACAAGGTTAAAATCAAAGTGCAGAATGTGGATTTGGCAAAGAAAAGAATGGATTTTTTATTGGTTGAAAATGAAAATAGCTAAACAAAATAATTGGAAAAAACTATTCTTGCTTCTGCTAATCTGTTGGTTAGGCATAAATATTTTGCAAGCCATTTTCACCGAAATCATTGATGATGAAAGTTACTACGCCTTTTGGGGCGAACATTTGGCATGGGGTTATTACGATCATCCGCCGATGGTGGCTTTGTTGAATTATTTGTCTGCGTTGTTGTTTAATGGAAATTTATCGGTACGATTTTTCACGGTTTTCATTCAACTTTTCACACTTTTATTCATTTGGAAAATGCTTGATGAAAAGAAACCGACCAACCAAAAAGTATTTTCTTTTTTCATTCTTTCTGCAAGCATGATCATGTTTTCGGCGTATGGGTTCATTACAACCGCTGATGCTCCGCTATTGTTTTTTGCTGCTTTATTTTTGTGGATTTATCAGCGATTTTTGAAAGAAGAGTCTTGGGATAACGTCTTTTTATTAGGGTTGAGCATGGCGGGAATGATGTACAGCAAATATCATGCTGTGCTTGTTATTGGACTGATTGTGTTGTCAAACTTGCGATTGTTGACGCGTTACAAATTTTGGTTGGCAGGATTTTTTGCGATAATTTTATTGATTCCGCATTTGCTTTGGCAGATTTCAGAGGGATTTCCGGGGTTTTCATATCATTTAACCACAAGAGGTATCGGTTTTGTTTGGAAGTATTTTTTGATTTATTTGCCGAATCAATTAGTGGTTTTTAACCCGCTCGCATTTGGTGCAGTGTTTTATATTTTGTTCAAATACAAACCGCGTGATGTTTTTGAAAGAGGCTTGTATGCGTTGATTTTCGGATTTATAGGTTTCTTTTTTGTGATGGCATTTCGTGGGCATGTTGAACCACATTGGACGGTGGCTGCTACGATTCCGATGATTGTTTTGTTGTATCGTTACAGTTTGCGCGATCGAAAATTGCTTCGCTTTGTGAAATATGGCATTGCACCTTTTGTGATTTTGATTTTTGTGATACGAATTATTTTGGCAACAGATAATAAACTGTCGAGAAACCTACATTTTTCAGGAAAAGAAGCCAAATTCAAAGCTTTGGAGACTCTTGTTGGAGATACACCTGTCGTGTTTACTGGAAATTTTCAAACCCCTTCGATGTATCGTTTTTTTACAAAACAAGAAACGACTCTTTTAGGTTCCATAACCTATCGTCAAACGCAATTTGATATCTGGAAAAAAGAATTGGCATGGCAAGGTCAGCCTGTTTTTGTTATTGGTCATGTTCCCAGATTATCGCAAGATTTCGAAGTTGACGGATATACATTTCACGGATTTTTTAGTGAAGATTTTCAGTCGGTTAATCGTTTGAACATGTGGTTTTATACGACGGAAGGACAAACATTTTCTGCAGGAGATACGCTTATTGTAGAGATTGGAATCTTTAATCCACAACCCTACGAAATAGATTTTAATCATCCTGAGCTTCCGGTTACATTTAAAGCTGTGTACTATTTGAATAAACGAACGATGTTTTTTGTTGATTGCGAATTGACAAGTGCTTATCCTTTAAAAAAATTAAAGTCTGAAAGCTCCAGAGAAAAAAATGTATTGATGACTGTAATTCCCGATTTGCAAGGCGAATTTCAATTCGGATTAACATTAGACAACGGACTTGTACAGCCTATAAATAGTCGATTTGTAAAAATTAACATCCAATGAGAATTTTATTCACAACACTAATTTTATTTTTTGCAACATCTGTGTTTTCACAAACCACAAATATTGCAGTAGTGAAATACGGCGGCGGCGGCGATTGGTACGCAAATCCGACATCATTACCGAATTTAATTCGATTTTGCAATCAAAATCTCAACACCTCGCTAAATCCTGTTGCTGCTACGGTTGAGGTGGGTTCGTCAGATTTATTCAACTATCCGTTTGTGCACTTGACGGGACATGGCAACGTACTTTTTTCCGAACGAGAAGCCGCAAATTTACGCAATTATCTGATCGGAGGCGGTTTTTTGCATATTGACGATAACTATGGTTTAGACCCGTTTATTCGCAGAGAAATGCAAAAAGTTTTTCCTGAAATTGCACCTATAGAATTGCCGTTTACACATCCGATTTTTCATCAAAAATTTAAATTTCCGAATGGATTGCCGAAAGTTCACGAGCACGACGGCAAGCGCCCGCAAGGCTTTGCGTGGATTTACAACGGACGTGTAGTTGTTTTTTATTCTTACGAAACCGATTTGGGAAATGGTTGGGAAGACCCTGAAGTTCACAACAACAGTGAAGCCGTACGTTTGAAGGCTTTGCAAATGGGTGCGAATATTGTGCAGTTCGCATTTACGCAGTAGTTTCGTACAGAATTATGGCAACTTTTATCGATGGGTTATTAACCATTTAAGAAACGCCCATTAAAATGCCGCTTATACCTTTTATAAGAATTTGTATCCCGACACAGAACGTAATGAACGCTACCAATTTGTTGATAACTATATTACCCGAATAACCAAGTCTTTTTGTCAGTTTATCTCCTTGTGAAACAAGTATGTACAAAACAGCAAGAAGTAGAAAAATGGCAACACAGATACCGATGTAATGGAATACCGACAGCAGTAAATTATCTTTAACAGAAGCGGTAGCCATTAACGTAAAAATAACGGATATAGTGCCTGCACCTACGGTTATGGGAAATGCGATAGGATAAAATAATTTTCCTTCAATGTTTTTGATGGATACTTTAATACTTTTGTTGGATTCGCCGGAATTGTCAGTCGATTTGGAGTCCGAAAGCAAATCCCAAGCGGTTTTACAAATTACAATTCCACCACCAATTTGTATAATGGGTATTGAAATACCGAAAATTAATATGATAAAATGCCCTGCTGCCATACATCCTAACGAAATCATCAAGCAGTTGATGATAATTTTTTTTGCCGCCAATTTTCGTCCTGCCGCATCTAAGTCTTTAAAAAAACCATTGATAATGAAACCGCTTCCTATCGGATTTATAACAGGGAACAACGCAGCAAGCGCCGTCAAAAACGATAATATGAGTTGATTTACAGACATAATGTAATGATGTTGATTTTAAATATACGTTTTTTACATTCGTTGCGTAAGTTTATTCACCAATTTCGAATGTTTGAAAAATTCCTTTGCAATAATCCGTGCAAGCGTATAAACAGGAATTGCAAAAATCATACCTCTTACGCCCGCTATTGAGCCGGCCATCATGATGACAAGGAAAATTTCCAACGGATGGGCAAATACGGATTTGGAATAAACAATCGGTTGAATCACAAAATTATCAAACAAATTGCACGCCGAAAACGCGATAAGCACCTTTACCACAACCCAAATCAAATCAGGAGAAAAACCACCGGCAAGTGCTGCCATGTAAGCCAAAATGGAAGCTATCGTTGCGCCAATCACAGGTCCCAAATAAGGAATAATATTGAGCAAGCCTCCCATAAATCCCAACAAAAGCGCATTATTCACACCCAAAGCCCACATGGTTAGCGAGAGTAAAATCATCATCGACCCGATTTCGGTCAATAAACCGACAAAATAACGGGAAAGCAATTTTTGGGAATTTTTAATGATGTTTTCAGCTTGTTTTTCGTATTGTTCAGGGACAAACAGCAGTAAAATATTATGAAATAAAGAT
The DNA here is from genome assembly GCA_031256055.1 of Bacteroidales bacterium. Lineage (GTDB taxonomy): Bacteria > Bacteroidota > Bacteroidia > Bacteroidales > P3 > WRKV01. Next base: position 3,345 of record JAIRRI010000092.1, on the reverse strand, counting down.
TGGTCTTTCAAAAAGAAAAACGTCACAAAAACAACTGAAAAAATACCAATAAACAAATTCGACAACGCCGACACGACATTGGAAAAAACCGCTTCAAAATGAATTGAGCCAACGATCTGTTGAATGCCATTGGCTAAGGATTGTTCCAGCGTATGGTCTTTAGGCATAAGTCCGTATGTCCAAAGATAATCTTGAAATCTATTCAATACAATGGCTAAATCTTTGCTCAATGCAGAAAAGTCAATTTGCTGAAAGGTATTGATTTGTGTCGAAATCAACGGAATTGCCAACAACACAAATCCCACGAAAACAGAGGCGAAAGCAAACATCGTAATTAAACAACTCAACGTACTTGGAATGCACAGTTTGTTTTCCAAAAAATGCACCACAGGTTTACCAATCATCGAAATAACAAAGGCTATAATCAAGTAAATAATGATACTTGAAAAATACGTGAATGCTAAGCCGATCAGTAATGCTGCAGAGATTAAAAAAATCCAGGTGCGCCAGTTTTGGGCTAATTTTCCGAGGGTTTCTGATGTGTTCATAATGAGTTAAAAGTTAAGAGTTAAGAACTAAGAGTTATGAGTTATGGATTTCGATTTGGCACAGCCACTCTTAGTTCTTAGTTTAATATACCTGTTTTACAATTTCCGCAATACTCTTCGCCGTGCTTCCCAACGTGAAATAATGCAACGCCGGAACGCCCGCTGCTTTCAACTCTTTACTTTGCTGAATTGCCCATTCTACGCCTAATTCTCGAACATCGGCATTAGTCTTGCATTTTTCCATTTCTCGCGCCAATTCTGCAGGCAAATCAATGTGAAAAATCTGCGGTAAATTATTCAGATTTGCCAAAAGTGAAATTGGTTTCAAACCCGGAATAATCGGCACGTTAATACCAATTTTACAACAGTTTTCCACAAATTGAAAATACGTTTTGTTGTCGAAAAACATTTGTGTTACGATGTATTCTGCGCCGGCATCAATCTTACTTTTCAAATGTCGCAAATCGGTTTCCATGTTTGGCGCTTCGCAGTGTTTTTCGGGATATCCTGCCACGCCGATACAAAAATCGGAAACACCTGCATTTTTCAAATCAGGTGTAAAAAATTCGCCTTGATTCATGTTTTTTATTTGATGAACTAACCCGTCCGCATTGCTGTGTCCATTGAGTTCCGGCGTGAATACACGCTCGCCTTTCACTGCATCGCCACGCAAAGCCAACACATTTTGAATTCCCAAAAATTGTAAATCAAACAAGGCATCTTCGGTTTCCTCAGCGGTAAATCCTCCGCAAATGATATGCGGCACCACTTCCACGCCATACTTGAACTTGATAGAGGCTGAAACACCAACTGTTCCGGGACGTTTGGTGACCACTTTTTTGTTGAATGTGCCGTTGCCATTGTCTATCAAAACGGTTTCTGCACGATGTGATGTAACGTTGATATACGAAGGATTGTAGGGCAACAACGTTTCGATGGTTTGGCTGATGTCTTCCATGGTCGAGCCTTTTAAGGGAGGCACAATTTCGAACGTGAATTTGGTATTCGGGGTATTTAAAATATCTATAACTTTCATATCACTTTCTCCATTTAAACGTTTCAATTAAATGGTCTATATCTATTTTCAAAAAATCAATCACCGGCGCTAATGAATCGTTGTTTGGTGCATGGTCGAAATATAGGGCGCCACGAACAAAATGCTTGGAACTATCTGTTATATAAAATTGATATGTTGACGCAACACCTGCGCCTCTAATGTCGAAAATCATGCCGTAAATGCGGTTTTCAGGATCATTAAAATCCAGTTCTCGAATTCGCGAAGCCTTGCCTTGGTGTCTATCTATAAAGGTTAAGGCATCAGCAACATGTTCTCTTAAATTGTTTTCGTTTAGTGCTTTATAGCTCAAATTTATTTTTGCGTTGAAAGCCGGAAAATTGACGTTTGCCCAAAATTTTTCGTTCGCCGCTTCATACGGTGTAACATTCGCATAAATCGGAATTTCGTAAGTATACGGATACATTTTTTCATCAAAAAGTTGATACCCTCTTTCAGGCAAATCAATGCGGTGATAGGCTCTTGGCTTTGGCACGTAATGCTCTGTGCAGCTTACGAGCGCGAACATTAGTGATATAAAGTATATTTTTTTCATTAGTTAAGAGTTAAAAACTAAGAGTTAAGAGTTATAGATTTCTATTTGGCGCAGCAACTCTTAGTTCTTAACTTTTAGTTCTTAGTTTTAATATGCTTTCGCAAAAACCACCCGCCCTTTCGAAGGTTTTCCGCTAAAAATACATTTGCCGTTTTCATCAATCACCTCCAAAGGAATGGTACGAATTGTGGCTTTTGTCGCAGCTTTGATGGCTTCTTCGGTTTCGGAAGTGCCGTCCCAATGTGCGAGAATAAAACCGCCTTCTTCAACTTTTTTCCGGAATTCGTCCCACGTATCTACTTTGAAGGTGCTGGTTTCTCTATAGTTTAGGGCTTTTTTGAAAAGATTGGATTGGATTTCGTCTAACAAGGTCGGAATGTGGTTTTCCAATTCATCCAATTTGATAATTTGTTTGTCCAGCGTATCTCTGCGCACCACTTCTGCTGTGCCTTCCTCCATATCACGCGGACCAATCGCTACACGAATCGGCACGCCTTTAAATTCATACTCGTTGAATTTCCAGCCTGGTTTTTGCGAATCGCGATCATCGTATTTTACCGAAATGCCTTTGGCGATGAGATTTTTCTTGATTTCGTTTACCTTTTCGGAAATGGCATCTAATTCCTCTTGTTTTTTGTAAATCGGAACAAAAACCACTTGAATAGGCGCTAATTTCGGCGGCAGAACCAAACCATTATCGTCGGAATGCGTCATAATCAAAGCCCCCATCAATCGTGTGGAAACGCCCCAAGACGTTGCCCAAACGTATTCCTGCGTATTGTTTTTGCTCAAAAATTTTACATCAAACGCTTTCGCGAAATTCTGTCCCAAAAAGTGCGAAGTGCCCGCCTGCAAAGCCTTTCCGTCTTGCATTAAGGCTTCAATACAAAAGGTTTCCAACGCTCCTGCAAAACGCTCGTTGGGCGATTTTGTTCCCGTTAATACAGGCAATGCCATAAATTCTTCAGCAAATGTTTTGTAAACATCCAACATTTGGCGCGCTTCCGCCATCGCTTCCGCTTCGGTTTCGTGGGCAGTGTGTCCTTCTTGCCATAAAAATTCCGCTGTGCGTAAAAATAGCCGTGTACGCATTTCCCAACGCACCACATTCGCCCATTGGTTCACCAAAATCGGCAAATCCCTGTAAGATTGTATCCAACCGCGATATGTATCCCAAATAATGGTTT
>JAIRRI010000079.1 GCA_031256055.1 Bacteroidales bacterium | reverse complement strand
TATCGTCTGTTTTTGCGAGCGCTACAGGGCGAAACAGGCGTGTTAATGTGTGGTGGCAATACACGCATCCGTGGAGATCAGAAGGGTTTGCAGTATATCGAAAAATGGATTCTCAATCGGATTTTGATTCTGTTTTTTACACGACTATTCCAAACTTTACCGATACCGATGTGATTAATGATGTCACCTACACATACAAAATCAAGGCTTTCGGTCGTCATTACGATGAACGAATTAACGATTATGTGCTAATCAATTGGTCGCAGGAAGTGCGAGCCACACCGGAAATTGACACACCTTGCCGACAAGAATTAACTGTGGATTTTATTTGTAGTCCTGTGGAAAACAGGTTGAGTTGGGAACCTGTGGATTATGAATGTTTGGATGAAGGAACGACTTATCACATTTTCTACAGACCTTCCGGGAATCAGGGATTCAGAGAAATTCAAACCCAAAATTACAACACGTTTGATCACCGAAATTTGACGAGTAATGTGGGGTGTTATTATATTATATCAAGCAACATTAGAGGGCTTTTCAGCGAACCGTCAGATACGGTTTGCATAGACCCGCAACAAATTCTTCAGGAGTGCATGGAATACGAATTGCCCAATATTTTCACGCCAAACGGCGATGGTGTCAACGATGTATTCAAAGCTATTCGAAACGAATATTCCGGTCTATTTACAATCAAAATTTTCAACCGTTGGAGCACTGTCGTTTTTGAAAGCAACGACCCGAATTTTGAATGGGACGGTAATAATCAAAAAACAGGGCAACCTTGCCCCGATGGTACGTATTACTATGTTGCAGAATTGATTTTAAGAGGGTTGGAAAGCCATAACAAAAAGATATTGTCGGGCAGTGTCACGCTGTTGCGATAATGTAGAGACGCACGGCCGTGGGTCTCTACAACATTCCTTGCGCCTTCAATTCAATCATCGCCCCATTTTCCGGAACGAGCATACAACCGGAATTTTCATCAACAATATGCCCGATAACGGTGATGTCGTGCGAATCCTTGATTTTGTCGTAATCGCTTTGCGGAATAGTAAACAGAAGTTCGTAATCTTCTCCACCATTGAGTGCTGCAACAGTCGGTGAAATATTGAATATTTCCAACGTTGAACAGGCTGTAGAATCAATCGGAATTTTGGAGTCGTAAAGCATACAACCGACTTTAGATTCGCGACAGATGTGTAACAATTCAGAAGCCAAACCATCAGAAATATCAATCATTGCGGTAGGTTTGATGTTTTTTTCTTTGAACAAATTCAAAATATCAAATCGCGGCTCGGGTTTGAGTTGACGTTCGAGAACATAATCGTTGTTTTGCAAATCGGGTTGCATGTTGGGATTAGCAAGGAATTCGACTTTTTCGCGTTCGAGCAAAAGCAAGCCCGCATAAGCCGAACCTAAATCGCCCGAAACACATATCAAGTCGTGTTCCTTTGCACCATTGCGATACACGATGTCGGATTGTTGCGCCTGTCCAATGGCTGTAATCGCTAAGCAAAGCCCCGCTTGACTTCCCGACGTATCGCCACCCACTAAATCCACACCATAACGTTCGCAAGCCAACAATAATCCGGCATAAATTTCCTCAATTGCTTCCAACGAAAAACGGTTGGAAACCGCCAATCCGACTATGATTTGGCGAGGTTTCACATTCATCGCCAAAAGGTCGGAAAAATTCACAACGGCTGCTTTATAGCCCAAATGTTTGAGCGGAAAATACGTTAAGTCGAAATGCACATTTTCGAGCAATAAATCTGTCGAAATTAAAGTCGCTTCCAATTCGTTTTTTATAACTGCAGCATCATCACCAATGCCTTTGATGGTTGAGGATTGCGAAAGTTTTACGAATTGTGATAAATGTTCAATTAATTTGAATTCGCCGAGTGTAGATAGTTCGGTTCTTGTTTGAGATTTATTTTCTAACATGTTTTTAGTTTATGTTATGCCGTCATCCCGAGCGTAGTCGCGGGATCCCCTTGCAATAGTATTACAAATATTTTTCGTCTTTCAAATACTCAACATAATCCGAAACGCCATCTTCCAAACTCGTGAACGGTTTAGTATATCCTGCATTGATAAGTTTTTGCATATTGGCTTCCGTAAAATATTGGTATTTATCGCGAATGTCTTCAGGTGTATCAATAAATGAAATATTTTCGCGAATATCCATTGCTTTGAATGTTGCTTTGACCAAATCCAAAAAACTGCGTGCCTTGCCCGTTCCGAGGTTATAAATACCCGAATTTGGTTGTTTTTGCATCATAAAAAACAAGACATCAACCACATCTTTCACATAAACAAAATCGCGCAACTGCTCTCCATCCTTGTAATTCGGATTGTGCGAACGAAATAATTTCATTCCACCCGTTTTTTCGATTTGATAAAACGCGTGAAAAATCACGGAAGCCATGCGCGCTTTGTGGTATTCGTTCGGACCATACACATTGAAAAACTTCAAACCTGACCAAAATGGTGGTGTTTCCACTTGTTTCAATGCCCATTTGTCGAATTCATTTTTCGAAATTCCATAAGGATTTAACGGTTTCAACGATTCAATAAGTTCGTGATTATCGTCGTATCCGAATTCGCCTAAACCATACGTTGCTGCAGAGGAAGCACATACCAATGGAATTTTGAATTTGGTGCAAAGTTTCCATACTTCTTTGGTATAATCAAGATTCAGTTCATTCAAAAGTTCGGTATTAAATTCGGCGGTATCTGTTCGAGCACCGATATGAAACACGAATTTTACCTCTTGGTGATGTTTGCCAAACCACGTAAAGAACGCTTTACGTTCGATCAATTCCAAGTATGATTTGTGAATGTAGTTGTTTCGCTTTTCCACTTTCGTGAAATCATCCACCAAAATCAAATTTTTAAAACCTTCTTGATTAAGTTTGGAAATTAGAACACTTCCAATGAAGCCCGCTGCGCCTGTAACAACAATCATAATTCGATAATTTTAATATTTTGAAAATGCTATCACTAATTGCATTTTTTTGCAAAAATACAAAAAAATTTGGTTATATCAAAAAAAAGTTGTATTTTTGCACTCCCGTTTGAAAAAATGTGGTCGCTGGGGTGGTAGTTCAGTTTGGTTAGAATACCTGCCTGTCACGCAGGGGGTCGCGGGTTCGAGTCCCGTCCATCCCGCCCGAGAAAAGTCCTTGAAATTTCAAGGGCTTTTTTTTATTTAAATCAAAAAACTTTTACTATCTTTGCAAAAATATTTTCAACATGCTGACAACTGTTCTGCTCATATCACTGCTTATTTTAGCCATCCTCAATTTTTGGATTTTACTCTCCCGAAAACCCAAAGACTACACTGAGGACATCAAAACCACATTTATAAAATTCGACACCAACCTTTCGCGTATAGACCCGCTCATGCGCGAGGAATTTGCACGAAGCCGAAAAGAACTTCAAGACAATCGCGAAGAACTGAATAAATCGTTAAAAGATAATCGCGAAGAGCAAAGCAAATCCATCGAAAAAATCCGCGAAACCATTGAAATCAAACTGAAATCCATTCAAGACGACAACAACAAACGTTTGGAAGAAATGCGCAAAACCGTTGATGAAAAATTGCAGGAAACGGTTGAAAAACGCTTCAACGAATCGTTCAAACTCATCAGTGAACGCTTGGAACAAGTGCACAAAGGGCTCGGCGAAATGCAAACATTAGCTTCGGGTGTAGGTGATTTGAAAAAAGTGTTGACTAATGTAAAAACTCGCGGAAGTCTCGGGGAAATCCAACTTGGCGCAATTTTAGAACAAATTCTTTCGCCCGAACAATATGAACAAAACGCTGCCGTGAAAAAAGGAAGTTTGGAACGCGTGGAATACGTGGTTAAACTTCCTGATAAAAATACAGAAGATCAATTAGTGCTTTTACCAATTGATTCAAAATTCCCAACCGAAGATTATCAGCGGCTTTTAGATGCTTACGAACATTCGAAAGATGTGGATGTTATTTCCAAACAATTCGAAAATTCAGTAAAAAAGAATGCCAAAGATATTCGCGATAAATACATAAATCCACCTGTTACAACAGATTTCGCAATTATGTTTGTGCCTACGGAAGGCTTGTATGCCGAGATTTTGCGAAGAACCGGATTGTTCGAAACCTTGCAAAGAGATTACAAAATTACGGTTGTCGGACCAACCAATTTAGTCGCATTTTTGAGCAGTTTGCAAATGGGATTTCGAACCTTAGCCATCGAAAAACAAACGAGCAAAGTGTGGGAAACCTTAGGCACTGTGAAAAATGAATTTGGAAAATTCGGTGATATTTTAGAAAAAACCAAAAAGAAATTGCAAGAAGCCACCAACGTGATCGACGATGCTTCTGTGCGTTCGCGTGCGATTGAGCGCAGTTTGCGCACCGTGCAGGAATTGCCCTCCGAACAAACAACAGCATTATTAGACAAGGTCATTGACATTGAAATGGAGGAGGAGGATGGTCAAAGGTAAAGGGTGAAAGGTAAAAGGTTTTTGCCTTTTACCTTTCACCCTTTACCCTTAACCCTCAATAGCAAACAGATCCCTCACTTCGTTCGGGACGACAACAGACAACAATTAAACACTAAACATACTATGGAACCAAAAAACCTCTGGAATTATTTCCTCGAAATCCTCACCATTCCTCATCCTTCGAAGAAGGAAGAAAAACTCCGCAACCATTTAATTGAAATTGCTAAGCAACACAATTTGGAGTATTCGGTTGATAAAACCGGTAATCTGCTCATTCGAAAACCTGCCACAAAAGGCTACGAAGACCGCAAAACCGTAGTTTTGCAAAGCCATATTGACATGGTTTGTGAAAAAAACAACGATGTCGTTTTCGATTTTGACAAAGATCCCATCCAATACGAAATTGTAGATGGTTGGATTAAAGGCAAAGGCACAACATTAGGCGCAGACAATGGCATTGGCGTTGCCGCACAACTCGCAGTTTTAACCTCGAAAGACATCGAGCACGGCGATATAGAATGCCTGTTTACGGTTGATGAAGAAACCGGTTTGACAGGTGCTTTCGGATTAGAGACCAATTGGCTGAAAGGCGAGATTTTACTCAACTTGGACTCGGAAGACGACGGCCAATTTTTCATCGGTTGTGCCGGTGGAATTGATACGGTAATTACACTCCCCTACTCTCTCGAAAAACTTCCGAATACCTACAAATGCTACGAAATCGTGGTAAAAGGTTTAGCGGGCGGACATTCGGGCGACGACATCAACAAAGGTCGTGAAAATGCGCTCAAGCTTTGCAATCGCGTTCTACTCACCGGAATTAGAAATTTTGATTTGAAACTAAATCAATTCGTTGGTGGAAATTTGCGCAATGCCATTCCACGTGAAGCAAGTGCAAAAATCGCTATACCTTCTGAAAAATCACAGAATTTCGAAAAGTTTGTCAACGAATTTTATGAATTGGTGAAAAAAGAATTGCCGTTGACCGAGCCTAATATTGTTGTGCAATTACTACCAATCGAACCCTTCGCAGAAGCGCTTCCAAACACGGAAACCGAAAGTTTAGTAAAAGCCCTTGCAGCCGTGCCGCACGGCGTTATCCGCATGGCGTCCAACATTCCGAATTTCGTGGAAACATCTACGAATTTAGCAGCAATCAAAATGCAAAATGGCGAGATTTTAATCACCACTTCGCAACGCAGTTCTATTGAATCGCGCAAATTTGAAGTGGCAAACCAAGTGGCGTCAACATTCCAGTTGATTGGCGCAAAAACCAAGCATGGCGATGGTTACCCGGGATGGTCACCCAACATCAATTCGCCGATTTTGAAGGTGGTTTTAGATGCCTTCAAACGTTTGTACAACGAAGAAGGGCAAGCCTTAGCCATTCACGCAGGCTTGGAGTGCGGCTTGATTAGCGAAAAATATCCGAACATGGATATGGTTTCCTATGGTCCTACCATGCGCGGCGTACATTCGCCTGATGAGCGCATGAATATTGCCACTGTGGAGCGTTTTTGGGATTTGACATTGGAGGTTTTGAAAAATATTCCTAAACGGTAAATATAAACCGTCATGTCGAGCGTAGTCGAGGAATCCCCTTGCTATGGGATGTCTCGGCTACGCTCGACATGACAACTAGAAAAAATTTGCATATATCAAAAAAAAATCGTATCTTTGCAAGATGATTTTTCGTAAATTGACATATTGTGCCGTATTCGCAACGATGATTTTGCTTTCGGCTTGTAATAAGGAATACAGACAAATTCAGAGATCGAATGACTCGGAAGCCAAGTTTGCTTTCGCCATGAGAATGTACGAAAGAGGCAATTATTCTCGTGCATTGTCGATTTTTGAGGATATACAACCCTTTATGCGAGGACGGGAAAATTTTGAAATCATGACCTACACCATGGCTCATGCGTATTTCAAAAGTCGCGATTTTTTCATGGCAGCGCACGCATTTCAGGGTTATACACGCCTTTTCCCCAACAGCGAAAGAACCGAAGAAGCATTCTTCATGGGAGCTTATTGTATGATGTTGGATGTGCCGTATTACAAATTAGACCAGACGAATGCACATACTGCAATCAGGCAGTTTCAGTTGTTTATCAACGCCTATCCGAGAAGTCCGAGAGTGAAGGAAGCCAACGAGTTTATTGATGCTTTGCGCTTACAACTGGCGCAAAAGGCTTTCACTTTAGCAAACAACTATTATCGCCGTTCGCTGTTTCTATCGGCATCAGTGGCTTTCAAGAATGTAATGAGAGACTTTCCGGAAACAAGATTTCGTGAAGAGGCGATGTATATGAATGTAAAAAGTCTTTATTTCTACGCTCATCACAGTATTCGCGAAAAGCAAGTTGAACGCTATATGAGTACGATT
>JAIRRI010000044.1 GCA_031256055.1 Bacteroidales bacterium | reverse complement strand
CTGACCAAACAGCCTAATGCAGCGCATCTAGGTTTGAAAGACTTGGAAAAACAGTTCGATGTTCAAATTATCACACAAAATGTTGACGATGTGCACGAACGAGCAGGAAGTAAAAACGTGTTGCACCTTCACGGTGAAATCTGCAAACTGTGCAGCTCGCGCGATATTTCGCAAACGGTTGAACTTGATGGTTGGGAACAAAAATTAGATACTCGACATTCCGATGGTTCTTTACTTCGTCCGTTTATCGTGTTTTTCGGAGAACAGGTACCTTTGCTTGAACGTGCGATAGATATTACTGCAGAGGCAGATATTTTTGTGGTAATCGGAACATCGCTGCAAGTATATCCTGCGGCTTCTTTGTTACATTACGTTCGCCCAAATGTGCCTGTATATGTGATAGATCCGAATGTTCCTGCGATATCGTTGCCACGAAATCCGTTGCATATTATTCAGAAATCTGCTACGGAAGGTATTGTGGAATTGATTGGTTCATTGTCGTAGGGGCGAGGTACGCCTCGCCCCTACAGGTCATTGCAAAAAAACACGGCGAAAACCACAAATTTTCGCCGTGTTTTTTAGATAAATAAAGATTATCTATGATTGTTGCTACTAGAACAAATAAGTTAGAGTTACCATAAGCCCGCGGTTTCTATGTTTCGTTTTATCATCGTCTCCATTGTACAAATTGGCAATTCCGAGGTTATAAGTAAAAGCAATTCGTGCACTGTTAGCCTGAATTCCAAGTCCGAGACCTACTCCAAAATCAAACGCTTTTGAGTCGTGTTTAAGAGGGTCGCTTCCGAATTTAATATCTCCGTCACGGTTAGTTTCTTTACCGTTCCCGTCTACTTCATCTGTTTTCCATTTTCCGCCTAGATTGAAACCTAAATACGGTCCAGCTTGCATAAACAAGCCAGTTCCAAACAAATTGTACTGAAGATTGATAGGAACTTGAAGCTGATTGATATGCGCTCTATATCTGTATGCATATTTGTCGGCTTTCCAATTGTCTAAAGCTCTAACCCTTGTTTGTGCGAATAAAAGACCGAAGTTAGCAGAAAAATCAGTTTTGCCGAAAACTAAATTTCCTACAACGCCGACATTAAAGCCGGGCGCGTAAAGGCTGGTTAAAGACTTGTTTCCATCATACCTCCAAACGCCTTCTGCATTTGTCATGTTTAATCCGGCACGAGCGCCGATTGAGAACTGTTGTGCATGTGCCATCATTGTGAGAGCAGCAAGCGTGATTGTGATCATTAATTTTTTCATGTTTTTTTTGTTTTGGGTTTTTAATTTGTTAATTTTTTTGTTTTTTTATCAATTTTTAAACATTACAAAAATACGAAAAAGAAATAAATTTTGCAAATAAAAAACCGTTTTTTTTTTTTTTTGAAAATCAGTGAGTTACAAAATTTGCTAAAAGCCGCCTGTCGAGAAATAGTCAAAAAACCTTATTTTCCATTCTCCATTTTCCATTTTCAATTATTTTCGTATCTTTGCAAAATGAACACACCCTGCACTCTGTACCCCGTACCTCGCACCATAGAAATCATGTCCCCTGTTGGCAGCTACGAATCGCTGCACGCTGCGATACAAGGCGGCGCAGACTCGGTGTATTTCGGCGTTGGACAATTGAATATGCGTTCGCGTTCGGCGAATAATTTTGATTTAGACGATTTGCAAAAAATCGCTGAAATCTGCAAAAAGAATGGCATTCGGTCATATCTAACATTGAATACAATTGTTTATGACCATGAGTTGCAAGTGATGAAAGATATTCTGAATACTGCGAAAAAAACGGGTGTTTCGGCGGTTATTGCAGCGGATATGGCAGTTATAATGTATGCCACTTCGATAGATTTTGAAGTGCATATTTCTACACAATGCAACATCACAAACATTGAAGCCGTACGATTTTTCGCGCAATTTGCCGATGTGATGGTAACAGCGCGAGAGTTGAATTTAGATCAAGTTGCAGCCATTATTCAACAAATTTCTGACGAACAAATTAAAGGTCCTTCGGGGCGTTTGGTCGAAATCGAAGTATTTGCACATGGTGCGCTGTGTATGGCTGTTTCAGGAAAATGTTATTTGAGCTTGGACAACTATAATGAGTCTGCAAATCGAGGCGCGTGCTTGCAACTTTGTCGGCGTCCGTACAAAATTACGGACATGGACGGCGGCACGGAATTAGCGGTTGACAACGCGTATATCTTATCGCCAAAAGACTTGAAAACACTAGACTTTTTAGATAAAATCGTGAAAGCAGGCGTGAAAGTTTTGAAAATTGAAGGACGCGGACGTTCGGCGGATTATGTGAAAACCGTTACCCGAATTTACAAAGAAGCCGTCAACGCAATTTTTGAAAACACATTCACCAAAGAGCGTTTGCAAATTTGGAACGAACAATTGAAAACTGTTTACAACCGCGGATTTTGGGACGGCTATTATCTCGGACAAACCCTTGGCGAATGGACGGAGCAGTATGGTTCGTTAGCAACCAAACGCAAAGTTTATGTGGGCAAAGTGACCAACTATTTTAATAAAATCAACGTTGCTGAAATTAAAATCGAAACCGGACAACTTTCTGTTGGCGACGATATGCTGATTATGGGTGAAACCACAGGTGTTTACGAAGATACAATTTCCGAAATTCGTGTGGATTTGCAGTTGGTGCAAACCGCCGGAAAAGGCATGTTTTGTTCCATTGCAACACGAGAACTTGTTAGGCGAGGGGATAAGCTTTATCGGTGGGATGATGTGATGTAAATACCCATAGGGGCGTTGCGCGCAACGCCCCTACAAATAAATCAATAAATAAACGAACTACCCCCTAAAAATTCCCGCAAAATCGACGTTGGCGGAATTTCTCTGTCGCTCATCGGTTGAAAATACGTGAAGAATTTTAGCAATCCTGTTGCGTCGTTATAGGCTTCGGAAGTCTCGGGAACTGCACGCAAAATGGGCTCTGCGAAAGTTTTTAAAACCGATAGTTCAAAAATTAATGCCGAATTGAATATCACATCTGCTCCTTCTTGAAATGGGAAAATATTTTTTTCCTCACCGCGACGAACACTATTCCAGCGATTTATTGTGTCGATAGCTGAATAGCCTCGCGTTCTGTAATCTCGGACAATTCGACGAATCAAACGATTGTCGGCTGTTGGAATCGGGTTGTGCGCATCAATGGAAATTGGTGTTAAAGCCGATACATAAATTTTGTATTTCAGTTGGTCGGCAATACGTGCAGTAAGTTTGGGGTTATTGCCGTGAATGCCTTCCATCACAAGGATAGAGCGTTTTCCCATTTTCAGGGTATTGCCTCGAAATTCGCGTTGACCGGTATAAAAATTGAAGGTTGGGTATTGAATTTCTTTGCCATCAAGCAATTCTACCAATTGTTCGTTGAAAAAATCTACGTCCAAAGCGTCGATGGTTTCGAAATCATAGTCGCCGTTTTCGTCGCGTGGTGTGTCTTCGCGATTTTTGAAATAATTGTCGAGTTCGATCACCACAGGGTTAAATCCCATCACTTGAAGTTGCACGTCCAAACGCTTGCTGAATGTGGTTTTTCCCGATGATGAAGGGCCACTGATGAGCACCATTTTGACGTCTTTGCGATTGTAAATTTCATCTGCAATATTCGCAATATTTTTTTCTTGAAAAGCCTCTGCAATTTTGATGATATCGCCATCGGTTTGTTGTTCAATAAGATGGTTTAAATCCCCGATATAGCGCAGGTTTAAAACATCCAACCACTCTTTGTACTGTCTGAAAACTTTGAATAATTTGGAATCGGGTTCAACTTTAGGCTGTGTTCCAGGCTCAATCGAAAACGGTGTTTTCATCAAAAAACCGTTGCCGTAAAATTCAAATTCCAAAAACGGCAAAAAGCCCGTGGATGGCAGTAAGTAGCCATAAAAATAGTTCACCTCATCATCCAAAAAATACACCGATGTAAAAAATTCGTGACGCGTTTCGATGCTATTTATTTTATCGAATAAGCGGTGTTTTTTGAATAATTCAACCGCTTCCTCCGTTGGAATTTGCTGACGACGAAACAACAGATTACTCTTGATGATTTCGCGCGTTCTCACTTCCAACGCGTGCGCCATATCTTGACTTTTTGCAAACGGCAGATTGTCGATTTCGCAATACACACCGCCCGGAAGCGAATGCTCAACGCGCAAATTGGCCTCCGGAAATAAATCTCGAATAGCTTTATACAGCACAAAAATTGCAGAACGTTGAGACATACGTTTTGCCAAAGAATGTTTCAAATCAATAAACTCGACGATTTTTGGCTTAAAAACTTCGTAATCCAATTCTCTCAGATTATTGTTGACAACGGCAGCAATAACCGAGTTCCCAAGCGGTTTCCCAAAAGCTTCGTGAAGTTGTTGCAAAGTTAATCCTTTTGCGAAGGATTTGGTTTCTTTAGTGTTTTTACAAGTGATTTCGACCATGGTATTTTTTTTGCAAAGATACAAAATAAATCACAAAAAACACAAAATTCTTAAAAACTGCTATATTTTACTGTTTTAAAACTAATTATGACACAACACAACAAAATACATACGATAATGTTAATAACTTTAATTGCTAAAAACTTGCAAATAAGAAATATTATTATTAATTTTGCAAAAAAGTTTTGAAACACAACAATGAAAATTAGTAAAATATTAAATAGAGTTGGGTTGAAGGCGACACCGCAACGCAGAATGATTTATGAAATAATGTTTGAGTTAGGTCATAGTTCGATAGATGATATTATTACGAAAGTGAATCAGAAGAGCCCGGAAATGACACTATCAACTATTTATCGTATTTTAGATTCATTTTCTGAAGTAGGCTTAGTATCCAAATTGAGCTATCCGAACGGAAAGTGCTTTTACGATATTACTGTTTACGAACACTATCATATTTTCAAGGATAATCAAATAATAGATTACATTGATCCGGAATTAACAACATTGATAAGAAATCATTTGGAAGAAAAATCATTTGAACATTTTGATTCTATCGAAAGAATTTCCATACAAATAGCCGTTAATAATCAATAAAACTTTGTAAGTAAATATAATTAACTAAATACAACTTAATTTTTAAACAACGCAATACAACTAATTGACAAATATAAAAAAATTACGAACAAAATTGCATATATCATATTTTTTTTGTATCTTTGCCCGAATAAACTAAGAATAAAAACGATGAAAAAACTTTTACTTTTAGCGTTTGTAATGTTTGCAACACAACATTTTTTTGCTGTGCCGGCGAATCCAAATCCGGAGAATTATACCTTACCGGATGGCTCGGTAATCACCATTCAACAAAGAGGTGATGAATGGGTAAATTGGGTGGTTACGCTTGATGGGTTCACTTTGTTGCGCAATTCGGATGGCTTTTTTGAATATGCTATTCAAGACCAAGCAGGTAATTTAGTATTATCCGGTGTGCGTGCGCATAATGAGTTGAAGCGTGCGATTGTCGAGCAAAATTTCGTAGCCACATTGTCCAGAGAATTGACATTTAGCTCGTCTCAGGCTGAGACCATGATAGACCTTCGCAACCTAAGAGATGAATTTTTACAAAATAAAAACGGAGACGGCGATGAACCGCAACGTGTTTCAGGAAGTGTGCGTGTACCGATTATTTTGGTTGGATTTGCGAATAGGGCGTTTACCACGCCAAAAGAACAGTATGAAATGTTGTTCAATCAACTAAACCTAACCAGTGTGGGGGGTGGAACAGTTCCGGGAAGTATGCGAGATTATTTTTTATACAATTCATCTCAACAATTAGATCTGCAAATAGATGTTTTTGGTCCATATACTTTGCCGGGTAATTTAATCAGCTATTCAATTAACGGAGATTGCCCCGGTGCCGGCGGACAACATCGCACGATGGCTCGCTTGGCACTTGACTCAGCATATCACAGAGATAGTGCAGACTTTACCATCTATAGCGTGAGCACAGTGCATATTATTTTTGCCGGTTATGGCAGAGAGAATGGTTCGAGTACGTGTCCTTCAATATGGTCGCATGCTTCAACTATTGCAAGTCCTAATACCTATAACGGAAAAAGATTCACAAACTATTCTTGTTCTCCTGAATTTCGTGGTACCAGCGGTAGTAATATTACCCATATCGGTGTTGTTGCACATGAATTGGGGCACTCTTTATTAGGGTTGCCCGATTTTTACAATACAGGTAGTGGTAGCCAAGTAGATTTGGGACGTTGGTGCCTTATGGCAAGTGGTTCGTGGGGTGATAACGGACGTACACCTACCCGTATTTCGGCTTATGGCCGTGTTGCAGCCGGATGGGTGCCTGAAGTAACACTATCAACACCAGTAGATATTATACTACCCAATCCCGTTACAACAGATGCCGTTTATCGGATCAATACAACAACAAACAATGAATATTTTTTATTGGAAAACCGTCAAAAAACCGGTTGGGACATTGATATTCCCGGCAGTGGGATGTTAATTTATCACACGGATCGAACCTCTCTCTCGCAATGGAACAACAATTGTGTTCTTTGTAATAGTGGTTCTCAACGTCGCAGATATTATGTGAAACAAGCAGGTTGTGTGACGGCCAGTTGTATCGGTCGTACAACCGATCCATGGCCTCAAACTAACAAAACCGAGTTTACGGATAATTCAACACCCAATGCAAGATCGTGGGCAGGCGCTAACACTGAAAAACCTGTTACCGAAATTACACACAACACGTCGGCGAGAACCGTCTCGTTCAAGTTTATGGGTGGAAGTCCTCCATGGTGGGGTATAGCTATGAACCGGAGTGGTACACACACATTCAGGAGTGTACCCTATGGTTATGAAACCTATACACCACTTTCGGTTACAATTACCAATGAAGGAAATCAGCCAACGGGTGAATTGACCATCGAATTGAGCGGAGAACATGCAAACGATTTCATTATTTCTAAAACATCGATTTCCAATATCTTTATGGGTGCTGACAGTAGTTTTACCATTGTTCCTAAAATAGGTCTTGGACTTGGAAACTATACAGCAACGGTCACAGTGGCCGGAGATCATGACCTTTCAGAAAGCTTCGATGTCGTTTTCACGGTAGTTCGCGCAGACGGTTCGCCCGTATCAAGGCCGACGCTTGCAGACGTGACAGATGAGAGCATTATAGTTTATGCCGTTGAAACAACGTTAGGTGCCTCTGATCAAACGGTAGAATACGCCATTCACACAGCTAATGATACAAATTATTCTACTCTAACGTGGCAACCTGATACCGTATTCAACAGTCTTTCGCCAAGCACGATTTACTATATTTATGCGCGTTCGGTGGAAAATATCAATTTCTATTTTGGCAATCCATCGGTGAGTGCACCTATCGAAACGTCTGAAACTGTAAATATTCGGGATTTAGAAGCGCTACATACAGAGGCGCTACAGGCATGGCTTCAAGCCGGTGTCTTACACATTAAAGGGTTAACCGCTGGTCAAATCTATCGCATTTACAATATTTCCGGAATAATGGTATATCAAGGCGTTGCAACAGCAGATGTTGTATGGGTTGAAAATTTTCAACCTCAACGAGGTACATACATTATCCATTCCGAAAACAAATCCGTAAAAATCACACTATAATTTAAATTAATTAATGAAAACTATGAAAAAAATCGTTTTATTAGCGCTTGCAACAGCATTGTTTGCTGCACAACAGATTTCTGCCATTCCGGCGTATCCTTATCCATCTGATTATACCTTACCTGATGGTTCGAAAATTACCGTTCAACAAAGAGGTGATGAATGGGTGAATTGGGTGGCTTCACTTGATGGTTTTACCTTATTGCGTAGTTCGGATGGCTTTTGGGAGTATGCTATTCAAGACCAAGCAGGTAATTTGAAATTATCCGGTGTGCGTGCGCACAACGAATCGAAACGCAAGACAGACGAGCGAAATTTCTTGCGGAATGTGCCTAAAGATTTAAGATATAGTGCATCTCAAATCGAAGCTATGATTGAAGTTCGCGGAATAAGAAATGAGTTTTTACAAAAAAACAGTGATGAGCCGCAACGTTTTGTAGGAACAGCACGTATTCCTGTGATTTTAGTCGGATTTGCAGATAGATCATTCAGCATAACGAAAGAAGCATTCGAATTGTTGCTAAACCAGCCGGATTATACAGCAGGTGGTACGATTCCCGGAAGTTTGCACGATTATTTTAGAGATGTTTCGTATAACAATTTTAACTTGCAGGTCGATGTTTTCGGTCCATTCATCTTGCCGCTTAACACAATCAATTATGCATTTGCCGGAGAATGTCCCGGTGGTGGCGGAAATCCGGGCCCTCAAACTATGGCTCGCAGGGCAGTTGATTCGGCATACGCCAATGGAGCAAATTTTTCCAATTACGTTATAGGCAGTAGCACTACTGTGGGAACTGTGCATATTATTTTTGCAGGCTTTGGTAGAGAGAGCGGTCCAGGCACTTGTCCTTCGATATGGTCACATGCTTCGTCGTTTTCTCCTGTTATCTACAACGGAGTAACACTAAGTCGTTATTCTTGTTCTCCCGAATTGCGTGCCGGTAGTAACAACATCACGGCTATCGGCGTTATTGCACATGAATTAGGTCATTCATTATTGAGCTGGCCGGATTTTTATGATACGGATTATGGTGGAAGTGGCGGACAAGCTGTAGACCTAGGCCCATGGTGCCTTATGGCAGGCGGTGCACATGGTCCAACGCCTGCCAGACCAAGTGCATGGTGTGTGGTTGATGCTGGTTGGGTGCCTGAAGTCGTTCTCGAAACACCGCTACAAGATATCACTTTGCCTAACCCTATGGAGGAAGGCATTGTTTATCGGATTAATACAGTCAATAACAACGAATATTTTTTATTGGAAAATCGTCAACAAGTAGGTTGGGATGCGTTTTACGTTCCCGGTAATGCTAACAATAGTGGTGGTATGCTGATTTACCATATCGATCGCGTAACGGGTTTGGCAGGCGGTAATTGCTACAATTGTAATCCTAATCGTCGTAGAAATTATGTCAAACAAGCAGGTTGTACTGTACCCTTAGGCTGCAGTAACAATCGCCAAACCGATCCATGGCCACAGCCTCAGCTTGGCCAAACAGAGTTTACGGATCAATCCATACCCGGTTCATTAGCGTGGACAAGTAACAATGTAAACACCTTAACAAAACCAACCGAAAAACCTATCACTGATATAGAGCATGATAGAGCCTCAAGAACAGTTTCATTCCGTTTTATGGCCAATCCAAAAGGCAATGGTGCGGTAGTGGATATCCCAACGTTTGAAAGTAGAACCCACAATAGCATTACAGTTCATACCATACCACCTCCGAGCAACGGGCAAACCGTACAATATGCTATTAGTACGTCTAATAGCGCAACTCCGATATCTTTGTCATGGCAAATTGCTCCTACATTTGGCGGTCTTTGGCCCTTGGAGTTCTACTACATTTATGCGCGTTCGGCTTCAAACAGCGAATTTTATGCCGGCATTCCGTCGATTAGTGATGCGATTCAAACAAGTCCTCCTGTGAGTATCCACGATATAGAGGAGGCTGCAGCACTTCTACAGGTATGGGCTCAAAACGGCACCTTACACATCAAAGGATTAACCATTGGTCAAATCTATCGTATTTACAACATTTCAGGAGTGCTGGTTTATCAAGGCATTGCAACGACAGACGTTGTACAGGTTGGAAATTTTCAACCCCAACGAGGCACATACATCATCCAATCCGAAAACAAATCTGTGAAAATTACATTGTAATTTGAATTAACCAATATATTTATAATCAAAAAATAATTAACACCATGAAAAAAATCTTTTTACTAGCGTTTACAACTGTATTGTTTGTTTCGCAAAATGTTTTTGCCATTCCGGCATACCCTTATCCGGTGAATTATGAATTACCTGATGGTTCGGAAATTACTATTCAACTAGTGGGTGATGAGTGGGGAAACTGGGCGGTTACGCTTGATGGATTCACTATGTTGCGTAACTTTGATGGCTTTTGGGAATATGCTGTTCAAAATCAAGCAGGCGATTTAGAATTGTCAGGCGTGCGCGCGCACAACCAATCAGAACGCACAACAGCTGAACGAAATTTCGTAGCTAAATTGTCGAAAGGTTTGGCATTTAGCCCTTCTCAAGTTGAGGCTATGCACGAACTTCGTTCTATTAGAACCGGCTTTCTGCAAAGAGCAGAAGGTGATGAGCCGCAGCGTGTTTCTGGAAATGTGCGCATACCGGTGATTTTAGTTGAATTTGCAGATAAGAAACTCATTAAAACAAAGGGAGAATTTGAAATGCTGTTCAATCAGGTAGGCTATTCAGTAGGTGGAGCACCGGGAAGTTTGCACGATTACTTTAGGGATGTTTCATATGACAATTTGAATCTGCAAGTTGATGTTTTTGGCCCATACGCTATGGAGAACAATATAGGATTTTATGCTCTGAGAGAAGATTGCCCAAGTGCAAGTCCGACAGGGACTCAAACTATGGTTCGTCGGGCAATTGATTCGGCGTTCTATGTCGGAGGTGCAGATTTTTCTAATTATGTTATAGGTGGTAGCACCCAAGTGAGCACGGTGCATATTATTTTTGCCGGTTTTGGTACCGAGAACGGAGCATCTGCTTGTAACTCGATATGGTCGCATGCTTGGCAAATCAGTCCTGTTACGCACAATGGCGTGACCATGAGAAGTTATTCTTGCTCTCCTGAATTACGCGGCAATAGTGGTACCAACCTCACGCATATCGATGTTATTGCCCATGAATTAGGACACTCTTTATTGGGTTGGCCCGATTTTTATGATACAGACTATTATGGAAGCGGCGGGCTTGCTGTAGATTTAGGTCCATGGTGTTTGATGGCAAGTGGTTCACGCAGTCATACGCCGGGGAGACCTTCCGCATGGTGTGTAGTTAATGCCGGCTGGGTGCCGGTAATAACCCTTTCAACACCGATAGACTCCGTTATCACTTTGCCTAACCCTATGAATGCAGGTGTTGTTTATCGTATCAATACAAAGCAAGCCGGCGGAGCAGACAACCTCAACGAATATTTTTTATTGGAAAATCGCCAAAGAGTGGGTTGGGATGCTAATCTTCCCGGCAGCGGTATGTTGATTTATCATATAGATCGCCCTCAATCTTGGGGCAATTGCGCTAACTGCAATCCTAATCGTCGCAGAAATAATATCAAACAAGCCGGTTGTGCGGCTACAAATGGTTGTAGCAGCAGTCGCCAAACCGACCCATGGCCACAATCGCAACTTGGCAAAACGGAGTTTACGGATAATTCAACGCCTGGTTCGTTAGGATGGACCAGTAACACTACACATACATTAACAAGACTAACCGAAAGACCAATAACCGATATTGAGCATAATACAACCGCAAGAACGGTTTCATTCCGTTTTATGGCCAACCCAAGAGGCGATGGTGCAGCAGTAGCTATCCCAACGATGGAAAATACAACTCACAATAGCATTACTGTTCATACTATACCACCTCCGGGCAACGGACAAACGGTAGAATATGCTATCAGCACGTCTAATAGCGCTACTCCGATATCTTTGTCGTGGCAAGTGGCTACGACATTTGGCGGTCTTTGGCCTTTAGAGTTTTACTACGTTTATGCGCGTTCGGCTGCAAACAGTGAATTTTATGCAGGTACTCCGTCGATTAGCGATGTTATTCAAACAAATCCTCCTGTAAATATTCGCGATGTAGAGAGCGCAATGCTTCTTCAGGCATGGGTTCAAAATGGCACCTTACACATCAAAGGATTAACCATTGGTCAAATCTATCGCATTTACACCATTTCGGGAATGTTGGTATGCCAAGGTGTTGCGAAATCAGATATTGAAGAAACGCAGTGCGTTGCATCTCTACCATCCGGTACGTACATCATTCAATCGGAAAACAAATCCGTAAAAATTACATTGTAATCGTACGGGCGTTGCATGCAACGCCCGTAAACAATCCAAGCTATGAAAAAACGTTTTCTTTTTGTGTTTGTAATTGCGCTGTTTGCCATGCAGCAGACTTTTGCCGTTCCGGCGTATCCTCATCCGGTGAACTACATCTTACCCGATGGTTTGGAAATTACCATTCAACTGAAAGGTGATGAATTTGCGAGTTGGGCGGTTTCGCTTGACGGATTTACCATGTTGCTCAACTCGGATGGCTTTTGGGAGTATGCTATTAAAGACCGAGTGGGCAATTTAGAATTGTCGGGTGTGCGGGCGCATAATGAAGCGGAACGTGCGATTGCCGAACGAAATTTTGTAGCGACATTGTCGAGAGAATTGACATTTAGTTTGTCTCAAATTGAAGTCATGAATGAGTTTCGCGCCATGAGGAGTGATTTCCTGCAACGCTCGGAGGTTGATGGTGGCGTGAAAGTTGAAGGAACTGTGCGCATACCGGTAATTTTGGTTGCATTTGCAGATAGAGCATTCGGTAAAACGAAGGCAGAATTTGAAATGTTGCTTGACCAACTAAACTACACATCGGGTGGTATTACAGGAAGTTTGCGGGATTATTTTAGAGACGTTTCGTACAACAAATTAGACTTGCGAGTGGATGTATTCGGTCCGTATACTTTACCGGGTAATGCCTCTGCTTATGCTTATCATTCCGGCGTAAGTTGCAGTGGAGATCCCCGCATTATGGCCGGCTTAGCGGTTGATTCAGCGTATCATAGAGGTGGTGCGAATTTTGCCAACTATGTTATAGGTAATAGCACTTCTGTGAGTACGGTGCATATTATTTTTGCCGGTCATGGAGCCGAGGCCGGTGTGTCCCCGTGCAGTTCGGTATGGTCGCATGCTTGGAGTTTTTCTCCTCCTCGAAACTACAACGGGAAATCAATCAGTCGCTATTCTTGCTCTCCGGAACTACGTGGAAATAGTGGCACTAATATCACGTATATTGGCGTTAT
>JAIRRI010000031.1 GCA_031256055.1 Bacteroidales bacterium | reverse complement strand
CTTTCTCTCGTTTGGCGTGCTTTTGGTCATCTTCACACAACAAGTTAATCCGGATGTGTTACTCGGCCTAAAAGGTGATGAATTATTCCCTACATTAGCCACACAAATTAATCCGATTTCGGGCGAACTTTATCTGGGTTCGTTTGTGGCTATTTTATTCATTCTCGGCATCATTTCAGCTGCATATTCCAGTGCAGATTCAGCACTTACAGCATTAACCACATCATTCACGGTAGATATTTTAGGCGTAAAAAACGACGATCCGAAACTGATAAAAAAACGTACGTTGGTTCATGTTGGCGTTTCTATCGTTTTGATTTTCGTCATCGTTTTGTTTCATTTGATCAACAACGACAGTGTAATCAATGCCATTTATCTGATTGCAGGATACACGTATGGTCCGTTGTTAGGATTATTTGCGTTCGGATTATTCACAAAATATGCCATCAAAGATCGTTTTATTCCAATAATTGCAATCCTTTCGCCAATTTTGAGTTACATTCTAAATACTTACGTTTTCGATTTCGGATTTTCGATTTTGATTGTCAACGGAGCGTTGTGCTTCTTGGGTTTGTGGTTGATTAGGAAATCTTAAATCGGTTTATCGATTTTTCGGGAAGTTACCCACATTTCATCCTAAAAAAGTTTTTTTGGCTCTGTTCTTTGTGTACAGAATTACTTAGGAAGTCCACTTTGTGTCCAAAATTATTTGGTGAGTCCACTTAATCTTTTATTCTTATCGGCAAATTTATTTTAGATTTTACAGGTTTATTTTCATAGATTGCAGATTGCCAATTAAACATTAATGATTTACAACTCCTTAATCTACGAATAAGTTCGTCTGACGACTTCATGCTCTTTACTATTATACTTTCTGGAATAACTTTTCCGTTTTCATCTATTATCATTTCGAAAAACACATCACTTCTCTTTTCCTCTGTTGTTTCTGATCGCTTAACTTCAAATTGGTTTAGTAAGTTGGATAAAGAGTCATTTCCAAAACTGAATCTTGCGCGTTCATGAGGAAAATCATAAACATCCAAACTGTCTTTAATTCCCTGTAATAGCTCATTTTGACTAATTATCCAATCTCTCCCTTTTTCTTTTTCCTGTTCGGAATAAACTTTAAATTTTCCATTAAATGTACTAAAAGTTACAATGTCATTAACTCCTTCTTCTTTCAATTGTTTTTCTGCTAAAAATGTTTCTCTGATTTGCAACGTATAATGTCCTGTTATTTGATCAGATTCAAAAGGATTGACATTCATAGAAAGAATCACTTTTTCTACGGTGTATTGAGTTTCATAACCATTTATATAGTTCCAACCATCATATTCTACATTCAGTATATCAAGATTTTTTGATATTGTAAATTCAACTCTACCAACAAGAGATTTATTGATAATTTTTAAATGATTGTTCCGTTTCTCAACAAATAATGATGTGTCAAGCCATTCTTGCAGATCAACTTCCACAAAATAGTCATGTGGATAATAAGAATCATCAATTTCGTAAACAAAATAATGTTCAAGAACTACAAGTTTTCCATATTTTTCTTTTTTAGGCGTACAAGCAAAAATCATGAGCCAAATTATTATGTATGCTATCTTTTTCATAAAAATTTATTAAATAAGCGTTTCTATAAGTCAATTTATTTATGTTCTAAAATTACCATGGTCGTTTCGGGCGTATAGGAATACCAGCATCCCTATAATATAACTCAAGCATGCCCCTTTTGTAATACTCTCTGAGCATTTTTTGAGCATGTAAGGTGCTCATATTCCATGCTTCTAATTGTGCAATTTCCCACCTATATGCTGCTACTTCTGATGACGCTTTAGCTCCATTATATCCTTTTGCATTGAAGTACACATGTATATATTCGTGCCCCAAAGTTAAATACAATTGTTCTTTAGAAGTAAAAGCAGCCTGATATAAAAATACGTCACTTCCTTTTCCTGCCCCATTATATACGGTAGAACCGGCAAGAGATCGTCCTTTTTTATCGAATACAAAGTCTCCTTTTCTTGTGGTCCCTTCCGCTATTCTGCCATCTGCATGCAGATTATCTAACTTTTTAATAGGTCCAAAATGTTTATCTGAAACACTTTTGGCATATTTAGTCGAGTATTCCATTCCTTCTCCAATCTTAACTGTATAGCCATCTACAGGTGTTGCTGCAGAATGAAAAGTTGTTCCTTTTCCAGTCCAAAAATTACCACCATGTCTTGCTGCATGAATACCGCCAGATATACCGCCAATAAGCCCTCCTGTTAATCCACCTATCGCTCCTGTTTGCAATCCTGACATTAACCCATCACCAAAGTTTGCTCCCCCCAGCCATGCATTTCCGGTACCGCTAACAAGACCACCTGCAAAGCCTCCTGCGGCTCCAGTTAAAGCCCCTCCTACAAAGCCAATAGTTCCAACTGCTCCTGCCACTACTTGACCAACTCCAGCCCCAAGTGCTGCTGCCCCTGCTCCAACCGCAAAATACCCCAGCCCTTGCCAAACATTATCAGCCTTATGAGCGTTCATCGCCAAATTCAGCCATCCCGCGAAAAGAACTGTTGCAAGAAGAACAGATTCCCCGTCAGGGTCAATATACGACAGAGGGTTGTTTCTTGCGTATGTATATCTGTTGAAATCCTGCGTATAAGTTCCATCCGGCACATACGGGTCCGGCGAAAGCATCCTTCCCAGAATCGGGTCATACATCCTCCCATTCATGTTAATCAGCCCAAACATATCCATATGCTCATGCCCCGTATAACCCCGAGAA
>JAIRRI010000161.1 GCA_031256055.1 Bacteroidales bacterium | reverse complement strand
CAAAAAATCTCTATCTACGACATGCGTTTCTTAGCACCTCTTGATGAAACTTTACTACATGAAATTTTCAAAACCCATGAACGCATTATTACACTTGAGGACGGCGTGATTGACGGTGGCTTTGGAAGTGCAGTAATGGAGTTTGCAGTGAAACATAATTACCATATTCCTATCGAACGTTTAGGCATTCCTCATCGTTTTGTCGAACAAGGCACGATTGAAGAACTTCAGACAGACTGTGGGTTTGATGTGGATTCGATTGTGAGATTAGTTGGAACTCTATCGTGAATTTGTTAAGATAAAAAGATTACCAAGATCGCATAGTTAATAATAAATCTTGGTAATCTTAAAAATCACGTAAATCGTGGTTCAGAATTTTATTTTATTTCCGGTTTCTTTCCGCCTGGAGGAGTTGCTATAGATTCACGCATTGCAGTGTCGGCTTTGATATTTTGGAATTTGTAATAATCCATAATTCCCAAATTTCCACTTCTGAATGCTTCGGCCATCGCGCGTGGCACTTCGGCTTCGGCTTCGATTACTTTGGCACGAGCGTCTTGTGCTTTGGCTTTGAACTCTTGCTCTTCGGCAACAGCCATCGCACGACGTTCTTCGGCTTTCGCTTGTGCAATTTTTTTATCGGCTTCTGCTTGATCCATTTGCAGTTGAGCACCGATGTTTCTTCCTACCGTGATATCCGCGATATCAATAGACAAAATTTCGAACGCTGTACCGGAATCCAAACCTTTTGCGAGCACAACTTTGGAAATCGAATCCGGATTTTCCAACACGTCTTTGTGAGTTCGTGCAGAACCAACCGAAGACACAATACCCTCACCCACACGTGCCAAAATGGTTTCTTCACCCGCTCCTCCAACTAATTGCTTGATATTGGTTCGAACGGTTACACGAGCAATAGAAATAAGTTCGATACCATCTTTCGCCACAGCAGAGATATTTTTTGTGGTGATGACTTTCGGATTTACCGACATTTGCACGGCTTCAAATACATCGCGACCTGCCAAATCAATAGCCGTTGCGGTTTTGAAATTCAAACCGAGATTGGCTTTGTCTGCCGAAATCAGCGAATTTACTACCGAATTGAGACGTCCGCCTGCCAAATAGTGGGCTTCCATTTCGTTACGGTTCAAATCTAATCCGGCTTTGCGAGCAGCAATCAAATTTCGAACGATAATTTCGGGCGGTACTTTACGCCAACGCATCAAAATAAGCTGAAGTAGCGGTATTTTCACACCCGATACTAAAGCGTTAAACCATAATCCCACTGGGATAAAATAAAACAAGAGCCAAAGGACAAAAATACTACCAAAGGCAATGGCAACAATCAGTCCGATGTTGACATTGATTTCTTGTGCTTGAAGGAGAATAGAATTGAACATAATTTATAGATTATAGAGTTTTTTGCAAAGATACGAAAAAATTACGAATTACGAATTAAAAATTACGAATTTAAAAACGATAACCAAGTCCAAATTCCAAAAAACCTCTTGTACCAAAACCTAAATGCAGGTGGAGTATAATATTTTCTATAGGTTTCCCTTGAAATCCAAATAACCAAACTTGATAAGCCAAACTTTCCCCTTTTCGAGAAGAGATAATATCACCAAACTTGCCTACATTATTGTGTATGTGGTTCAAACCAACTCCCGCTGCCAAAAATAAAGATGCTGACCCATCTTTTGTTGTGATGTAATTATACCGCACTTCTGGCATTACTTGAATTTGATGGAAACGTTCGGTGAAATAATGCGGTGAATTTGCATCCACATACAAGTCCCATTTTCGCCAAATTTGTTGATAAGACAAATTCATCGTTAGGAATATTTTTTTATGGATATATCGCCCATAAGCCAAAGAAAATAGACCCGAATTTTCATAACCATAGTAAACGGCTTTGACACCATATTCGCCTCGTATCACACCGAATTTGCCATAAGAATTAATATCATCTAGGAGAGGTTTTAATTGCCCGGACAAAAACATCGGGCTATAAGAAAGCGAAACGATTTGTTTTTTTACTCTTGGAAGCGTATCTGTTTGTTCTGTTGATTGTCCAAATAGAGAGCTACTCACTAAAATAATCAATCCTATTAATATAATTTGTTTCATGGTTTTTTAATATTGAGATATTCCTATACCAACGTCAAAACGCCCTTTTCTGACTTGAATTTTTTTACCCGGAATAGGTGCGTGAGTCTGTCTATCATAGCAATTGGCATCAAACATAAACGTTCCCGAAGCAATGTTGTTAAATTTTGTAAAATTAATATGTTGTACATCTCGTGCTACGTAATAATGCGAGCCCGTTGTCCAAAAGAAAACGGAGTCAATTACACATTGTCCTAATTTAGGTTGTGATATGAAAAATTCGAATGTATGACCATACTCCACGTAAGCTACAAGTTTAAAACGTCCTTCTGTGTCTAATATTCCACGAGGTTCTCTTCGACGCGCTCCACCCCACCCCCATCTTGTACTTTCTTGAATAACCAATTCGCCATTCACCAAACAGCCAAATGTACCAAGCCCTTCTTGAGTTTCTGCAGGCAATACTGGTGGTTCTTTTTCGCAACTTATCAGTATAAAAAATCCGACAAGTCCAATTAAAAATGTCTTAGTTTTCATAACCATTTTTTTTGCAAAGATACGAAAAAACTATAGCCCTACAACAAAAATCTTACTATTCTCAATTTTAACAACCTTTATTGGCGTTTTTTGATCAATAAAACCATCCATGGAATGCACTTCGTAAATTTCGTCTGCGAATGTGGCTTGTCCCATAGGGGCTAAGCGAGACATCGCAGTGCCTTCGTCGCCAACTTTGATTTTATGTTGGTCAACGACGTTTACTTTGTCTTCCAATTTGTCATGAAGCATGATTTTTTTCCAAGATTTGGTTTTCATAAACCAAACGACTAAAATGATGCAAACTGCCAAAACAGAGGCTAAGGCAAT
Organism: Bacteroidales bacterium; assembly: GCA_031256055.1. GTDB lineage: Bacteria > Bacteroidota > Bacteroidia > Bacteroidales > P3 > WRKV01. Next base: position 21,997 of record JAIRRI010000161.1, on the reverse strand, counting down.
CCAACCTGCTGTTGTTCCGTAATCGACAAATATCCGAACGACACCATAAATCAATGCTGAAAAACCGAAAATTCCAACTATCGACATACCCGGAACGACTAATATTTCGACTAATATCAGAATAAATCCGACAACTAATAATAAGATCCAAAGAATTTCCATAACGATTTATTTTTAAATTTTTATTGCATTTGAATATTCACACGCCTTCCACCTTGGAACGTTGCGATAAAACTGTTTTCTATACCAAGTTCTTTAACTCTTTCGTCATTAGCCCTTTCTCGCGCAAATTTTCTAATTCTGTCGCGCATGGCAACTGCTTCTGCGCGGGTAACTGAGGCTGATGTTACGTAGTGATAATAATTCGGGAATCTGACATCCACATTTCGCAAAACTTCTATTTTCAAATTAGGGATAGCGTCCAACAATTCTCCAAATACTTCCCAATGGTTTGCTATTGGAGCTGAAGTTGCCATAAGTTGCACACGGTATCTTATACCCGGGTCGAACGCAGATACAACAGGAAGTGTTGATTGTGCGGGTTGTGTTGTTTGATTGTTTGCTAACTGCGCATGTGCTGCTTCCAATTCGCGTTGAAGTTTGGCGAGTTGCTCATCTCTTTCTTGCGTTTCTCGTGATACTGCTTGATTATTTTCACTTCCAACAGCTGGTTTTTCTGTTGAGGTTTGAGTAGTCGTTGAAGCTATTAAGTTTTGTCGAACTGGAAAAACCACCGGTTCGTTCAACATGTGAGGTGGCTGTGAAAAATTGTAAATATCACTTCTATTTCTGCCTTGTGACAAACGATTGGAGATGAGGAAACCGCCTCTTCCGTTTGGGTTCATCAACAGCGCAAAGTCATCTGCGCCCGAATTTATAGGCGCTTCAAGGTTGATCGGTATAGAAAATTCCAATTGGCTCAAATCACTATCTCCCGAAACAGCATGTACTACGCCTTCAATCCCGATTTTGGTAAAAAAGATGTCTAAACCACCCATACCCTGATGTCCGTTAGAAGCAAAAAACAGTATCGAATCGCGATACAATTGCGGATAACATTCGTCTCCGTTTGTATTGATTACCGAGCCTAAATTTTGGGGTGTTGTCCAAATATGATTGCCCATTTTTTTTGCCATATAAATATCCGATTTACCATTTCTGGTAATCGTAAAAAACATTACTTTTCCATCTGAACTTAATGTTGGCTGTCCGATATTGTCATGGTTATGGTGAAACGATTGAGGTACCGGTCTACCAAGTCGGTCTTTTTCATCAAGCTGACTGGCGAAAATATTACAATTTCTATTTTTTCCGATAGTGATACAACGCCCCACATAGCATGTCTGCGTGTGATTGTCGAAAGCCATTGAGAGGTCATCACCTGCAGGTTTGAGCGGTTTTAATTTTCGCAAAGACCCCCAATCGCTTTGAAATCGCTCTGCAGCATAGAAACGCATCGGCCCCGGTTTTGTGCCTTTTTCTTTTAGAGCTGTCCGGTCCGATGAAAACACCAACGAATTTTTTAACCATGCCAATGCATACTGGTTGTTGTTGTCCGTATTTAATCTCCTTTCGGGAGTTACAGGGTTTTGTCTGCCTCTTGGATCATTTTTTGATCTCATGTTAAACTCTGCTTTACTAACTCCACCCAAAGCCCTTGCGTTTTGAGGCTCAGTCTCCAAAACTTGTCGATAGATCGTTAACGCTCTTTCCGCTTTATCGTTTGCCAACAAAGCATCGCCATAGTTAATAAGAAAATCCGCACCTCTCACGCTATTATCATAAGCCTTTGTGAAATAAACTTCGGCATTCCAATATTCTTTAAGATGCAAAAACGATTCGCCCAAACGCTTGTAAATCTCACCAACATTAAATGAAGGTCGTTTCCTTGACTTTTCTGCATCGTTCACGATACGTTCGTATCTTTCCGCCGCTTCTCGGTATTCGCCTTTTTGGTATGCTACGTCTGCTGCTCTAAGCGCTGCGCTGCTTTGAGCCGTTAGCGTAAATGTGAGCGCTATTAACGCAAGAAGTGATATTAATCGTTTCATAATCCTATTTATTTAGAATGCTGCAAATATACAAAAAAAAAATCAAAACACCAAATTTAAAACCTCGCTCATTTTGTCGATATAGTGAAATTTCAGATTTTTGAGGTATTCCTTTTCAATTTCCTCAACATGTCGCTTGTTGCCTTTGCAAAGAACGATATTCTCAATTCCCGCGCGCTTTGCAGCCAATATTTTTTCTTTAATTCCACCAACGGGTAATACTTGACCGCGCAATGTGATTTCGCCCGTCATGGCAAAGTTTGCTTTCACTTTTTTGTCCAAAAATACCGAGGCCAAAGCCGTAAACATGGCTATGCCTGCCGAAGGACCGTCTTTTGGCGTTGCACCTTCGGGAACGTGAATGTGCACATTGCGCGTTTCGAATAGTTTTTCGTCGATGCCGAGTTTTTGGGCATGGGCTTTCAGATATTCAAACGCTAATGTTGCCGATTCTTTCATCACATCGCCCAAATTTCCGGTCATCGTGAGATTGCCTTTGCCAATGCTCAAACTGCTTTCAATAAACAAAATCTCGCCACCAACCGCCGTCCACGCCAAACCGGTAACTACACCCATAAAATTCTCTTCCAAACCCAATGATTTGTCGAATTTGAAAGCACCCAACGATTTTTCAAGTTCTTTGGATGTCAATTTTGCTGAAAATTTCTTTTTTTCTGCGATTTGACGAGCACGATGGCGAATGAGTTTGGCAATTTGTTTGTCCAACTGACGAACGCCTGCTTCACGTGTGTATTTTTCAACAATTTCGCGAATCAAATCTTCCGAAAGTTCGAATTGGTCTGCTTCAACGCCATGTGCCAAAAGTTGTTTGGTAACCAAATGGCGTTTGGCGATTTCGATTTTTTCTTCGATAATATAGCCTGCGATATCAATGATTTCCATTCTATCTAACAACGCAGGATGAATGGTGTTGATTGTGTTTGCCGTAGCCACAAACAGCACTTTCGACAAATCGAAATCAATATCCAAAAAGTTGTCGTGGAACGTGGTGTTTTGTTCGGGGTCAAGCACCTCAAGCAATGCAGCCGATGGGTCGCCCTGAATATTCATGCCCAAAATTTTGTCAATCTCATCTAAAACGAAAACAGGATTTGCTGTTTTCACCTTTCTCAAACTTGATATAATTCGTCCGGGCATCGCGCCAATGTAAGTTCTGCGATGTCCGCGAATTTCCGATTCATCGCGCAATCCGCCCAACGACATGCGAATGTATTTTCGTCCGATGGCTTCTGCCAACGATTTTCCAAGCGAAGTTTTTCCAACACCGGGAGGACCAAACAAGCATAAAATTGGGGCTTTCAAGTCGCCTTTGAGTTTCAAAACCGCCAAATGTTCAATAATACGCTCTTTCACTTTTTCCAAACCAAAATGGTCGGCGTCCAAAACTTTTTCAGCTTGTTTTAAATCAAAATTATCATCGGTAAATTCGTTCCAGGGCAAATCTACAACTGTTGAAAGATAGTTTAATTGCGTTGAATAATCGGGCGACATGGAATGCAGTCGCTGCAATTTTTTCAACTCTTTTTCAAAGATTTCAGCCACTTCGGGCGACCATTTTTTATCTTTGGCTTTTTCTTTGAGTTCCTTAACATCGTTGTCCACCTGCGAACCGCCCAATTCCTGCTGAATGGTTTTGAGTTGTTCGTTCAAAATATGTTCGCGATATTTTTTGTCCATACCCGAACGCACTTTACCTTGAATTTGCTCTTTCAAATCCACGCGTTGTTGTTCGTGAGTGAGCAATTCCAAAAGAATTTGTGCACGTTCGTGTAAATCCGAAGTTTCAATCAATCGCTGTTTGTCCACGCCGTCGGCTTCAAGCAACGACGCCACAAAGTTGAGCAGAAAATTAGTGTTTCGAATATTGTTGATCATGAATTCCAAATCGTTTGGAATATGCGGCGATTTGTGGATGATTTGTTTGCTCAAATCTCTGATCGATGAAAGAAGCGCAAGATTTTCCTTGTTCTCCACAAAAGGCGTTTCTTCTGCTGTTGGCGCAACTTCCGCAACAAAATACGGATCGGTTTGAATGTATTTTTTGATTTTAATTCGACGAATACCTTGAATGACAATCATCGTGCTGTCGTCGGGCATTTGAATAGTTTGCACCACCACACCCATCGTTGCAATATCGTACAAATCCTCGGGATTAGGCTCTTTGTCTAAGTTTTTGTCGCGCTGAGCCACCACGCCGATATATTGTTTTTTGCCTTGTAAATGTTTGATCAATTCTTTGGCTTTGTCGCGCCCTGCGGTAACAGGCATAACAATTCCGGGATACAACACCGTGTTCCGCAAAGGCAAAATCGGTAACGTTTCAGGAACAGGTTCGTTTTTGAGATTATCCGCGTTTTCGGGCGAAAATACAGGAACAAAATCGTTTTCCGTTTCTATAAATTCGGCTAAATTCAGTAAATTATTCATTAGGATTTTCGGCTTCTGTAAATGTGTGTAATTTTAAATACATTTTTCAAGATATCGGCTTCGACTTCATCAAAAACTTTTCCGCGTCGTGCATACATGCGTTCGGCAACTTCTATCACGTTATTCACATCGTGCTGTTTTCCGCCCCACGTAAACGAAGCGATGAAATTGCGTTGGAAGCCCGAACCGAAAACGGTTGCACCAACACCAATCACAGTACCTGTATTGAACGAGGTTTGAATAGCCACTTTGGTATGATCGCCCATAAACAAGCCGCAAAACTGTTGTCCCGTAGGTTCAAACGTTTCCCATGTGTAACTCCAAAGTTTGACTTCGTCGTACGTATTTTTCAAATTCGACGAACTTGTTCCTGCGCCAATGTTGCACCATTCACCAACGACCGAATTGCCCAAATAGCCATCGTGAGGCTTGTTTGAATAGCCGATGAAAATTACGTTTTGCACTTCGCCGCCCACTTTAGCATAAGGACCTAATGTGGTTGCGCCATAAATTTTTGCGCCCATTTTCACTTGCGCATTTTCGTTCATGGCAAATGGTCCGCGAATGCAGGCACCTTCCATAATTTCGGCATTATTACCCACATAAATCGGACCTATTGAAGCGTTTAAAATAGCGCCTTCAATTTTTGCACCTTTTTCAACAAAAATATGGTTGACATCACCAATTACAATATTGGTTTTACTGATTTTTTCGGATTTACGACTTTCAGTCAGTCGTGCAAAATCTTTTCGGATCATTTCATCATTAAGCAAATATAAGTCCCAAAGATGATTAATTTTGATCAAATCGCCTGTAAACTCGACTTCTTCCATGTTTTCGAAGGCGTCGTCAGAGCCTCCCAAACCTTCTTCATTCATACGAAAAGCCACAATCATATCTTCACAGGAAAGGGCTTGATTGGCTTTGAGTTTTTTGATTTGAGCCACCAATCCAGTGGTAGGAATAACCGAACCATCAATCAAAATATTGTTGGCTTTTTTGATCGTTGGAAACTTTTTTTCCAAATATTTCTCGGTTAATGTAGAGGTTTGGGCGCTCAAAAGGCTTTCCCATTTTTCTCTAATGGTTGTAATTCCCACTCGCAAATCGGCTGTAGGTCTTGTGAATGTGAGCGGTAAGAGGTTTGACCGCGTGGTTGCGTCATCGAAAAGAATGTAGTTCATAGTAATTGTATTTGCCTATATTTACGAATATTTGGCGAAAAGGTTACAGTTTGCGAACAAAAATAGTGCTGTGTTTCACTTTTTATACAAAAAAACCACCTCAAAGAAGTGGCTTTTTTACCTCGTTTAACAATCGATTAAAAAATAGCATCTCCTTCTCCTGGATTTTGCTCTATTTCGGAGGTGCATTGGGGAAGGGTGAGGGAGCCAACTATCTCCGCTTGCGGAATTTGATAGATAAACTTCCAATTAGTGCCGGATAACTTTATTTTCTCCAAATGATGATTATTAAACGGCGTGGTATACATTCGGTCTACTTCTTTTTTCAGACGACGATAATCGTAGAAAATAACCCCTTCTCCCCAACATTCCAAACGTTTTTGCAAGAAGACATCGTCAACGGTTGCGGATGTTATGTTATAACCCTGATCACGCTTGCTCATTAACTCCATTAATGTGCCAGCCGCTTGACTGTTTTTACCTTGTTGAGCCTGTGCCTCGGCTTCGATCAAAAGCATTTCCGAAGAACGCATATAAATGTTGTCCGCTAACCAGTCATCTACACATTTAAATTTTGTGTTGAAGAATATTTCGTTCGGTATATCCATAAACTGTAAATTTCTGCGAACATCAGTCGCATTCATCTGACTGAATAGGCGATTATCCATGGCTTTATAGGATCCAAGACCTGCATAGCCAGGGCAATCACTGCTGATATGCGATATAAATGATACAAAAATCATAGCATTTTCAGGCGTAGCTTTCAAACCCCACATCCATTCGGGGTTGTTTTCGCTGTTGTAGCCATATCCGCCGCCGGCTTCGGTAGCAGACATAATCGGAAAAGCTGCTCGGGCTTCACGAGCCAATACTTCGGCTTCTGCCCATTTGTGCATACACATGTAAACGCGGGCTAAGAGGCCTTGAGCTACGGCTTTATTGATATAATCTTTTGAAATTCGTGTTGCCGTCAGGTAATCAATGGCGCGAAGTAAGTCTGTTTCGATACGTTTGTAGACTTTTTCAACTGTATTTCGACAATAATCGCTCACTCCTTCTTCACCATCCTGAAGGGAATCCAGTTCTGTTAAAAGAAGAGGAATACCGGGTTTATATTCGTTGCCGAGATAGGTCTGTTGGAAACGCTGAATCAAAATGTGGTAGCTAAACGCTCTGAGAGCTAAACATTGCCCCAAAATATTTTGCAATTCCGGATCAGTTGTTTTAGGGCTGATCGCACCTATGGCTCCATTGACTTCATGGATAACGGCGTACATCATTCGCCACGAATGGTGAGGACGACGGTAGTTTGTCATATTATTGTCTATTTGGTAATCGAAATAAAACCAGTCGAAGTCAACCTGAACCATATCCTCAGTCATAAGGTCGCCTGCCAATTGCAAAGTCATAATGTGTCCGGCATCGTGGAAGTTACCACCGGCCAAATGGAAAGCATTGCCAAGTATAGAGATGGCACCGTTCAAATATCCTTTTACATTAGTAATAGGAGGATCAGGAGGCCAGATGATCGTATTTTCTTCAGGTGGATCTTTTTTGCAAGATACCGCAAGCGCTAAGCACAGCATTGTTGAACATAGAAGCCATACGAGTTTTTTTGCAGCTGTTTTCATTTTAGTTTAATTTTTAGGAGATTTACAACTGCAAAGATATGTAAAAAAAATGAAAAAACAAATATTTTTTTATTTTTCGAAAAACAAAAAAACGGACTCAATACAAATTGACCCCGTTTTGTAAAGATTGCCTCCAAAAATTATTTTTTCTCAGCCGAATACTTTTTGTATTTGTTCATAAACTTATCCACACGACCGGCGGTATCTACCAATTTCACTTTTCCTGTGAAAAACGGGTGCGATGCACTGGAAATTTCCAACTTTACCAAGGGATACTCGTTACCATCTTCCCATTTAATGGTTTCTTTCGTAAAAACTGTGGATTTACCTAAGAACGCATATTCGTTCGACATATCTTTGAATACAACTAATCTGTAGTCTTTTGGATGGATTTCTGCTTTCATATCTTGTACTTTTTTATTCTTTTTTCAAAATTCGGACTGCAAAGGTACAAATTTTTTTGGAAATAACCAAATTTTTTCGATTATTTTCGTATCTTTGCAAAAAAAAATCAACCATGAAAAAACAATCCTGGATATACTACGTACTTTTCCTCTTTTTCGGACTATTTATTGGTGTCCAACTCTCGAAATTTGTTTCTCGACCAACTATTTCGTCGGGTGCGCTCGATCAAATCAAACAATTAATTATCAACAATTATGTAGATACGGTAAATGTAGACAAACTTAATGACGCCGCTATTGAAGCCATGTTGAATACTTTAGATCCGTTTTCGGCTTTCCTCCCTGTGATTTTGGCAAAAGAAGCGGACGACGATTTGCAAGGGAAATTCGACGGAATTGGTGTTCAGTTTCGGATGATTGATGATACAGTAACTATCATACAGCCTATATCGGGCGGACCATCCGAGAAACTTGGAATTTTGGCAGGCGATAGAATTATTAGCGTAGACGGCGAAGTTATAGCAGGCGTAAATATGTCTACAGATGAGGTGATGAGACGTCTGAAAGGTCCGAAAGGCACAACGGTCAATGTCGAAATTCTACGCACAGGAATTCCGAAACCTCTGAAATTTAGCATCGTTCGCGCTGTTATTCCAACGTATAGTGTGGATGTTGATTTTATGGTTGACGAAACGATCGGCTATATCAAACTCAGCAAATTTTCCGCCACAACTTCGGAAGAAGTACACAATGCTTTGAAACGTCTCAATAAACAAGGTATGGAAAAATTGATTTTCGACTTACGAGGCAATGGTGGCGGTTTTTTGCACGAAGCCATTCAAGTTGTCGACGAATTTTTGCCCGATGGCAAACTCATCGTTTACACGGAAGGTCGGAACCGCCCGAGACAAGATGCTTTCGCCACGCGATACGGCGTTTTTGAAAACAAACCTATTGTGGTTTTAATTGATGAATGGTCAGCTTCGGCAAGTGAAATCATCGCAGGAGCTTTGCAGGATAACGACGCAGGAACTATCATCGGACGGCGTTCGTTTGGAAAAGGTTTAGTACAGGAACAAATCAGGTTGAACAATGGCGCTTCCATTCGTTTGACGGTTGCACGTTATTACACGCCGAGTGGGCGCTACATTCAAACGCCTTTTACACAAGGGCAACATGATTTTGAAGAACAACTCATCAAACGTTTGACCGAAGGAGAATTGCTATCGCCTGACAGTATAAAATTAGATACTACTCAACGATTTCTAACCTTAGGAGGTCGTGTTGTTTACGGCGGCGGTGGAATTATGCCCGATATCTATGTGCCATACACTGTGGATAGCACACGGATTTACATCAATCTGCTATCCAATCGGGGGTTGATTTTGCGATATACATTTAATTATAGTAATGAACATCGAAAATTGCTTTTAAGAACTTATCCTGATATTGCAACGTTCAAAGAGAAATTTCAAGTTTCACAACCTCTGATCGATGGGCTGATTGCTTACGGAAAATCCAACGGATTAGCGCCCGATTTGCGCAGTATTGAACTTCACCGCGACCGTTTGAAAGGGCTTTTGAAAGCCTATATTGCTCGTGATTTATACGGTGATAGTGGATTTTTCCCGATTTATCTGCCATTGGATGACGATTTCAAAAAGGCGATGGAAGTATTGAAATAAGTGATTTTTATTAGGGCCGCGCTTGGAAAATTCAGATTTTTTATGTAATTTTGCGGTACTAAATACTCAAAAAATCAAAAATATGAAAAAATTTTTTACCCTTGCGCTTGCAACTATAATACTTGCAACACAACAAACCTTTGCAGTTCCTTTGATGCAGGAAAATAATGCTACTCCGCTTGCAGTTCAAACAGCAAGTGAGCAAACATTTGTAGTGGTTGAAGTGCTTTCAAGTGTCACTTGCGGATATTGTCCACCAGCGCGAGCTGCACTCGCAACTATGGCGCAAAATCAAGAAGAATTTCCCTATTTAATTCCGCTTCTTTGGCAATATGGTGGCAATCAAAGTCCTAATCTAATAGAAAGGTGGTCTTTTTATGATAACCTAAGCACCCCTACTGCTAGATTTGGTGGCAGTATTGTGGATGTGGGTGCCGGTGCTAATATATTACAGCGCTACACAGGACATTACAATACTGTAGCACAAAGACAGCCACCGATGAAAATTACAGTTGATTATGAAATAATAAACAATCAAATTAGAGTGATCAGTGACGTAGAGCTCATATCAAACATAACTACCACAAACAATAGGATCTTCTTTGTATTGACTTATGATTGGGGAACAGAACAGCCCGGTAATTACGATGCCTCAGTTGTTGCATTTAATAATCAAGCATTCGGACTCACAACAAGCGGGCAAAGCGATACATTTGATCATACGTTTACATTAAATCCTGCATGGGACTTAAGCAAAATCAGAGTGGTCTCCTTTGTTCAAACAACAGCAGGTGATTTAGCTATACATCAAGCGGCAACAAAAAGCGTGAGTGGTCTGCCACCACCACCTGCACCACACAATGTTGTGGCTGAGGATAATACAACCCATGTTACTTTGACGTGGGATGAGCCTAATGCTGTACCAAGACATTTATGGACGATGCCTACTTCACCTCCCGAACTACAGGGTTATCGTATATGGAGATTGCTTGATGGGCAACAAAACAACTCCAATGCTTGGACTTTGATAGCAAACCATGCAACGAGTACCTATTTTATGGATACCATGTGGGTAACTGTGGCACCGGGAGTGTATAAATACGCAGTGAGCGCGATTTATACAGACGATGTGCTTTCTGAGCCTGCGTTTTCTAATACAGTGACAGCAGAGACAACAAGCATTTCCCTTCTTGAGCAAGATGCCGTATTGAGCGTTTTTCCGAATCCTGTGCTCGACGGAAAATTAGTTGTTGAAATCCCTGAAAATACAAGAAGTGCGGTCATTCGAGTTTACGATTTTTCAGGAAGATTAGTGCTAACACACGCTATCGATTGTCCAAAAACAGAAATTAATATTTCACATTTGCCAAACGGTGTGTATGTTGTAAGAGTCGGACAGAATACGGCAAGAATTATCAAACAATAAACAACGTTTGTAGGGGTGAGGCACGCCTCGCTCCAAATTAACAACTAAACGATTAAACAACTAATACAGAAAAATTTATGGCAACAACAGCAGATTTCAAAAACGGCTTATGTTTGGATTACAACAACGGACTTTGGCAAATTGTCGAATTTCAACACGTGAAACCCGGAAAAGGTCCGGCTTTCGTACGAACAAAACTTAAAAACCTTCGCGATGGACGTGTTTTGGAAAACACTTTTACAGCAGGAGTGCGTGTAGAAACTGCACGTGTAGAACGTCGTCCCTATCAATTTTTGTTCAAAGATGACATGGGTTATACCTTCATGCACAATGAAACGTTTGAGCAAATTACGATTGAAGAAAGACAAATCAATGCTCCGCAATTTTTGAAAGACGGCTCTAACGTTGAAATAACCGTTCATGCCGAAACCGAAACGCCGCTGGTGTGCGAACTCCCTGCGTTTATCGAAGCCGTTGTTACTTACACCGAGCCTGCTGTGAAAGGCAACACCTCTACCAATGCGATGAAAGAAGCCACTATCGACTGCGGTGCAACGGTTAAAGTTCCATTGTTTATCGAAATAGGCGAGCGTATCAAAGTGGACACACGCACGAGCGAATACGGCGGTCGAATTTCGGACAAATAATCGTAAAATGAAATTTCCAAAACCTCATACACTTGCTGAATTAGCCGATTTTTTAGGGGCTACGGCGATTGGTGCTCCTGATTTTGTCATTACCGGAATGAACGAAATTCATACGGTTGAAGTTGGGGATATCACGTTTGTTGATCATCCGAAATACTACGAAAAGGCTCTAAATTCAGCGGCGACAACGATTTTGATTAACAGTTCGGATGTGGCTTGTCCCGAAGGAAAAGCGTTGTTGATTTCGCAAGATCCGTTTGCGGATTTCAATAGATTGACGACGAAATTTCGTCCGTTTGTTGCAAGTGCTAAAATGATTTCAGATACTGTTGCGATTGGCGAAGGCACGATTATTCAACCGAATGTATTCATCGGCAATCATGTGAAAATCGGCAAAAATTGTGTGATTCATGCCAACGTCAGTATTTACGATCATACAGAAATCAGCGATGATGTGATTATTCATTCGGGTTCTGTGATTGGCGCAGACGCTTACTATTTTCAACGCAAACCCGAAGGTTATCGTAAATTTTTGTCGAGCGGAAAAGTGATTTTGGAAAATCGTGTGGAGGTTGGTGCGAATACCTGCATAGACAAAGGTGTTTCGGGCGATACAATTATTGGCGAAGGCACAAAAATGGATAATTTTGTGCAAATCGGACACGATGCCATTATTGGTAAAAACTGCTTGATTGGTTCACATTCCGCAATTGCAGGCGTAACAAAAATTGAAGACGATGTGGTGATTTGGGGGCAAGTGGTTGTGAACAAAGATTTAGTCATTGGAAAAGGCGCTGTAATTCTTGCTACATCAGCTGTTGACAAAACGCTCGAAGGTGGAAAAACCTATTTCGGAATGCCTGCTATTGAAGCCCGAAAAAAATGGCGCGAACTTGCTGCACTTCGAAATTTACCGGATTTGTTGAGTAAACTATAAATTTCCTAAATATACGCAACCTCCAATGTTATCGTGCTTTGCGCCGGTAACATCAGATAGACAATTGGGTTCTTCGCGCAAGCGCAACACACCGAGAATAGCGAAAATCAAGGCTTCTTTAAAATCCGTAATAAGTGGATTGATATCCTCAATTTTACACAAACAATGCTGTTTGATTCGAGACATCAAAAAACTGTTTTTTGCTCCGCCACCTGTAACAATCATGGTTTTTTCAGAAACATTCGGTTGAACATTTACAACATTTGAAATTTGTTCAGCGATATGTTCGCAAACCGTACGCAATTTGTCTTCAATCGAACATTCGGAAGCATTTAAAACTGGCAAAAAATCATTTTCAAACCATTCAAATCCCAAGGATTTTGGAGGTTGTTTTTTGAAAAAATCCAAATTATTTAATTTTGTCAATAATTCTGAATTTAATTTTCCCGATAATGCAATTTTTCCGTTTTCATCGTATGGTGGCGATAAAAAATTCAATGCCATATTGCAAACACAAATGTCAAATGCGATTGTTTTTTGGTTTTCGGAAAATGAGATATTCGCAATTCCACCCAAATTCAAACGAAAATCCGCAGAATTAAACAATAATCTGTCGCCAATCGGAACTAACGGAGCGCCTTGTCCGCCAAGAGCCACATCGGTATTTCGAAATTGCGCTACCACAGGACATTTCACATAACTCGCCACAGCAGCACCATCACCGATTTGCAATGTAAGTTGCTTTTCAGGCTGATGAAAAATCGTGTGACCATGGATGGAAACCAAATCAACATCCAATTGATTTTTCTCAATAAATTTTTGAATTTCTTGTCCTAAAAAATGTCCGTAATCCGAATTTAACAACGCTAATTCGAGCCCTGAAATAGTTACGGCATTTTTCAGACGATTTCTCAAATCATCAGAATATTCTATGGTTTCAGCGATTTTTAATTGATACGTCCAACGTGAATTTTCAAAACGAAATTCACAAAATGCCAAATCTAAACCATCCAAAGATGTTCCCGACATCATGCCAATTACTCTGTAAAAATCTTGCATCACAACACATCAATTACGGTTTCCAAACGAATGCCTCGCGAACCTTTGATTAAAAACGTGTAACCATCGAATGTTTGTTTGATTAGGAAATCGCGGGCTTCATCTGCATTTTTAAACGTTTTGACATTCCCAAAAGTAAGCGATTGGAAAATATCTCCAACAAAAATGCCTTCGCGTAAAGTCAGTTTTTGCACCAGTGCAAAAATATGTTGATGTTCTGCCAAACTGTCGTTTCCAAGTTCTAACATATCGCCGAGCACAAAGAATTTTTTGTCACAATTGAGTTTGGCGAAACTTTCTAATGCTGCTTTCGTACTGGTTGGATTAGCATTGTAAGCATCTAAAATAAGCGTGTTTTTATCGGTTTTGACGAGTTGTGAACGGTTGTTGGATGGCGTGTAATTTTCCAATCCTTGTTTGATGTTTTCAAGTGAAACTTTGAAATAATCGCCAATCGCACAAGCCGCCAAAACATTGCTGAAATTATAGTCACCGGTGAGTTTAGTACGGATAATTTGTGATTTGTAACTCAAACTCACAAAAATTCCATCATCAACCAAACTGCCTGTAAAATCACCATGTTCAGAGCCATACATCAATCGATTTTGATGTTCGGAATAAGCCATCAATCGGTCGATTTCGTTATTTACAAACACCAAACCGTTATTTTTTTTCACGGAACGATACAATGCTGTTTTGGTTTCCACAATAGTTTCGAAAGAGCCAAAACCCTCTAAATGCGCCAATCCCAAACTGGTAATGAGTCCGAAATTTGGTTGCGAAATTTCGCATAATTCGGCAATTTCACCCGCGTGATTGGCACCCATTTCCACAATCAAAATTTCGGTATCTTTTGGTGTGGATAAAATAGTTAGCGGAACGCCAATGTGATTGTTGAAATTGCCTTGCGTGGCGTGCGTTTTGAACTGTGTTGAAAGTACAGCATTGAGCAGTTCTTTTGTAGTCGTTTTTCCATTGGTTCCGGTGATACCGATAACGGGAATATCTAATTGTTTGCGATGATGTGTTGCTAAATCTTGCAAACATGTTGTAACATCATCCACTAAAATATAGCGATTATCAACGGCAACATTTGGATCATCAACAACAGCCAATACACAGCCGTTGTCAAGCGCAAAAGCAGCAAAGGCGTTCGCGTTGAAGCGTTCGCCTTTGAGTGCAAAAAATATCGAATTTGGAATCAGATTTCGAGTGTCTGTTGAAATGATTGGATGCTCCAAGTATTGAGCATATAGACCTTCGAGCAAGGATTCCATAACCGTTTTTATCGTCTTGGAGCAGAAGGACGTCCTTTTGTTTGTCCGCCGATGCGAGGCATTGCGCAACGGAATCCAAGCCAAGCTTCGCCTTGTCTTTGATCTAAATATCGACGATTCGCCGGAGATAGCCAATAAGCACGGTCCATCCAATTACCGCCTTTAATCACTCGAGTATAATCGGAAATCATAGTACTGGTCGAGTCATATACCATTGATGTTGTATTAACACCCGATTCACTAAGAGCCAACCAATCTTGAGAGAGTGTGGTGGAAAAGTCGCCATCTCGGAAATTTCGGTTATCGGAATGCTGGAAATTTCGACGATTAGCTACTTCTTCGGGAGTTATCGGACGCATCGGAATACGTCCCAAACTATCTCTTTCTGCAATATGACCTTCTTCATCGCGAACTTGTGTCATATAGACATTTCCGCGGAAGGGGTTCAATCCGTAAGCGTCTTCATGTGTTAACGGGCGATACACATCCATAACCCATTCGCTCACATTTCCTGCCATTTGGTACAAACCGAAATCATTTGGTGCGAAAGAATAAACTGGGCATGTATAATCACAGCCATCGTTCAAACTCCCTGCAACACCCATAAAGTCACCACGCCCACGAACAAAGTTAGCACGCATTTCTCCCATGTGTTTTGGATCGCTCATACGAACATTTAAACCATTCCAAGGATAAACACGACGCTCAATAATACGTTCATCGTGGCTGTTGCCAATCAAACCATATGCTGCATATTCCCATTCGGCTTCTGTCGGCAAACGGAAATAGGGCATCAAAATACCGTCTCTCATTTGTACTTGGCGCTTCTTCTCGGGAGCGTTCGGATTCATATCCTGCAATTGCCGTTTAGTCAAACCTGTATATTGTCCGGCAAGATAAGCTGCAGTATTGAAGTGATTGTCGGGGGTTTGATTTGGATCAATATGTTGAAGATATCCTAAACGAACCAAAATGGCTTCATTCACACGATCCGTACGCCAAATGCAGTAGTCATTGGCTTGTTCCCAAGTTACGCCAACCACAGGATAATCTTTGTATGCCGGTGTTCGGAAATAGTTTTCCACCAAGTCCTCCACGTAAGCGTCTACTCTGCGCCAAGCCAATTCATCGGGCCAAGCACGGCGAACAACCTCAGGAAATTCTTCTCCGAAAATGCGTTCTAACCAATAAATATACTCTTGATAGTCTACATTTCGAACTTCAATTTCATCCATATAAAATGATGAAACCGTTACACGACGTGGAATCATATTCCAATCCCGCATTAAATCTTCTTGATTGTTGCCCATTAGGAACGTACCACCTTCAATAAACACCATGTCGGATGGAGTAGCTTGTTCGTACATTGGACGAACTTGGAAACCGCCCCATTTTGGGTCGTTAATGTTCCAACCTGTTTTGGACGATTGCTCTTTTGGCGACGCACAGCCGACTAAAAATGCTGCAAGAATAAGGGGAGTTACGTTGAAAAATTTTCTAAGGTTCATAGTATATTGAATTTTAGATGTTGCAAAGATACGATATTTTTTTTAAAAACTTGGACAATTTATCATTTTTATTTTTGATTTTGGAGGCGAACACGCTAAATTGTAGCCAACAGACAATTCGTGAGATCCGCCCCAAGCTCCTACTATCTGATTCAGTGCCAAATCATAACTATATCCAACTCTCAGTGAATTATGCTGAAATCCGATTAAAAAAGTCAGAGATTCGGGCTGGTCGAAGGCGATGGTTTGACGATACCAAACTCCAAAAACCATGAATTGTACAAGATTAGTAGCATACAAGCCATAATTGAGGTATTGTGCTGCACCTTGTTGTTGATAAATGATATTCGGCGAAAGCGTTGGCGCGTTAGGAGCTCTGAAGCGCCGTTGTTTGGGCACTAAGTCGATAACAGCACCTGCATGAACCGTGAATTTCATTGGAAGTCTTGCCATACCGCCATTAAATCCTTCATCAGGGCGCGAAAGGTGATGTATAGCAAAACCCGCATAGAAATTCTCACTGTAACCAACAATACCTGTCGAAAAATCCGCATAATTCTTACTGGCTGGTTTATCCGGAAATTGTTCTCCGGTAGGAAATTCGGACAAGTTGGCAGAATTGTTAGCAAGCATCTCAATGTATTGATCGGCAAATGTAAGGTTTGACCAGTCAATATGACGATTGACAAACGACGCTTGCGCAGCTAATTTAATAGAAAAAACGTCGTTTACTTGAAGGTTGTAAGAATAAATAGCGCCTATGTCTGTAGTTGAATAAGCACCATTGCCTTCTCTCACATTTGTAACAATAACTCCAATTGCACCTGACAATTCACGGATATGTTTATCGAATGAGGCGTTGATACATGAGAAGGCTCCAGGAATTGCTGCCCATTGGTTGCGATAATTAGCTGAAAATCGTCCGCATTTATTGGCACCTGCCAAAGCCGGATTAATGTATAACGGAGCAGCATAAAATTGACTGAAAATTGCATCCTGCGCACTCAACGAGAGTGTGCAAAACAGCACGAAAGCAGTCAAAAAATATCTACGTAGCATATTCGATATAGCAATTAACCGACAAAGATACAAAAAAATCAATAAATATGCAAGTTTTTTGAACCATTTGCACATTTTTTGTCTTTAATTTGAAAAAATTGCTTGATTTTAAATAAAAAAGGCGAACCAAAGTCCGCCTTTCACGTAAAAGAGTACGAAAAACTTACTTTTTGCAGCAACCTCTTTTCATTGCAGGTTTCGCAGCAGTTACTTTTTTCGCAGCAGGTTTTTTTGCAGCTACTTTTTTAACAGCAGGTTTCGTTGCTTTTGGAGCAGCTTTTTTTACTGCCGGTTTTTTCGCAACGGCTTTCTTTACTGCTGGTTTCGCAGTTGCTTTTTTAACAACAGCTTTTTTCGCAGGAGCAGCTTTTTTTACGGCTGGTTTTTTTGCAACAGCTTTTTTAACTACTGGCTTCGCAGTTGCTTTTTTTACAACAGCTTTTTTCGCAGGAGCAGCTTTTTTTACGGCTGGTTTTTTTGCAACAGCTTTTTTAACTGTTGGCTTCGCAGTTGCTTTTTTTACTGCTGGTTTCGCTGGAGTTGCTTTTTTTACTGCAGGCTTTTTAGCAGCAGTTGCTTTTTTAACGGCTGGTTTTTTTGCGGCAGCTTTCTTAACGGCTGGTTTCGCGGTAGGTTTTTTTGTTTCCATGTTGTTTGTGTTTTGTGTTAATAGTTTAGGTTTGTTAACGGTTTTTTTTGTTTCTTTTTTAATTGTTTTTTTTATTTCTTCTTTTACGGATTTTTTTGTTTTTTGTTTCATTTTGTGTTCGGATTTTTGGTCTAAACGAATGATAAAATCAGACAGAATATTCATGTAATTAATGAACGCATCATAAGGCGAAGGGTAATGACTGAAATACTTGTGAACATCGGCGCTTGCAAGCCATTTTGTACACATGTAATAAAGGTTGTCGCTCGTTTGTAAAAAACCAAAATCTTTTTGAATTTCGAGATCGTTACTTGCCTCTACTTGTTCTGCTAACGCGTATAATTTAGAAAAGGCTTCGTTTTGCAATTCGTTGCCCAACCATGCGGTCAAATCACGTTCTTCATCTGCCCAAGAAATTGGAAACGGAACATGAATAGGTGCCGTTGGCTGCAAGGTTTTGCTGACTTCGGAAGGTGTCAAAAATTTGAAATTTGAACGTTTGAAAATTTCATCCGGCAAGGCTCTGAAAAAATCAAAAATACCGGATTCTTTCCATTGATGTTCGCCAAACGTTTCGTAGTCTAAAAAGATATTGACAACCTCCTCTTTTTTGCCGAGTTCCAAAATCCAATTCACGTATTTTTCAGTGGTCAAAGGCCATCCCTTCCATTGTTGATCCGAAAAACGGAAGGCAATATCATCACTCAATTGATAATTTCGTAACAAAATATTCAACTTCGGATTGATGGCATTGCAATATAAATAGTTTGGTGATTTCCATCCCAAAATATGTTTAGCGCCTTCTGTAAGCATAGTGTTGAAGCCGAGTTTAGCAACTTCAGCGCCAATCTCATCGGAATAAATCAACTCGGTATTTCGGAATGTTGTTGGTTTTTTACCAAACAATTTTTCGATACGTTCACTGTGTTTTTTCACCTGTTTGGCGAATTCCGAAGTGTCGGTTAATGACGCCAACGAATGGTAATACGTTTCGGCGATAAACTCGACTTGACCTGTTTTTGCTAATGCTTTGAAACTTTCCAAAACGTGCGGCGCATACCATTCAAATTGATCTAAAGCAACACCCGAAATCGAAAAACTTACTTTGAAATGCTTGCCGTGTTTTTTGATCAAATCCAACAACAAATTATTCATCGGAAGGTAGCAACGATCCGCAATGCGATTAACCAAATATTGATTTTGGTAATCGTCATAATAATTGTGCGCTGCGCCCATTTCAAAAAAGCGATAATTCCGCAACCTTAATGGTTGGTGCACTTGAAAGTAAAAACAGAGAGCATTCATAGTCGGTATTATTTAGGGTTAAGCGCTTTTTTATAGATTTTTATATTATTCAAGGCTGCGTTTTCCCATTTGAGGTTATTCACTTCTTCTGCGCCTTTTTTGCTGAATAATTTATGTAGAGTATCGTAGTGTAAAAGCCCATAAATGGCGTTTGCCATCGCATCGATGTCCCAGAAATCCACTTTCATTGCATGGTGCAAAATTTCGGCACAGCCCGATTGGTTTGAAATTACAACAGGTACATGCGCACGCATCGCTTCAAGCGGAGAAATCCCGAAAGGCTCGGAAATGGAGGGCATCACATACACATCGCTCATCAAAAACATGCGATCAACATCCAACCCTTTCAAAAAACCGGTGAAGTGAAATTTCGTTCCCATACCCAATTCCGCCACACGGCGAACAGTTTTATTCAATAAATCGCCCGAACCTGCCATTACAAAACGAACATTGTCGTCTTTTTGCAAAACACGATGAGCGGCTTCAACAAAATATTCAGGACCTTTTTGGAACGTAACACGTCCTAAAAAGGTAACGATTTTTTCTTTGAAATGTTTTTCAACAACAATTTTCTTTTTGTTTTCGATCGGTTCAACGGCATTGTAAACCGTGAAAACTTTACTCGGGTCAATGCCGTAGCGCTCGATCACGATTTGTCGCGTGAGGTTACTTACGGTCATCACTTTGTCTGCAGCGAGCATACCTCTGCGTTCGATATCATAAACGACTTGGTTTACATTTTCGCCCGAGCGATCAAATTCCGTAGCATGAACGTGAATGACCAAAGGCTTACCTGACGCGGCTTTTGCAGCAATCCCTGCTTCGTAGCAAAGCCAGTCGTGAGCATGAATTAAATCGTAGTCGTATTGTTGAGCGATGGTGCTTGCCACCAGAGCGTATTGCTTCACTTCCTCCATCAAATTGCATTGATATTTTCCGGAAAATGTAAATTTACGTTTATAAAAACTTTCGACGTCAAGCGTGGTTGTACTCGATTTTGTTTTATTTTCCAATCGCAAATAATCCTCGAAACCCATGTAGGGAACAAGGTTTGAGCCAACTTCGATATACGTTAGATTTTGCCAATACGCTTGATAAATTTTATTTCGATAATCAATTTCGATGTCGCTTGCATTCACAATTTTTGCTACCGATTGATCCTCGTCGCCATACGCTTTCGGAACTACAAAAATCACCTCCACGCCTTGTTTGAGCAAACCTTTAGCGAGCCCGTAACTTGCCGTGCCTAAACCTCCTGTGATGTGCGGAGGAAATTCCCAACCGAACATTAACACTTTCATTTTTTTGCTTTATAAGTTTCGATGATTTGGTTTATTCTCAATAGTGCTCCAACGCTCCAAGCCTGTGAAATCGCACCTTTTGGACGATGAGGCGGATCGGCGTCATAAATTTCGGCGATAGAGCCAATGCAATATTCCGAAATCGTTTGCTCAAATCCGTGATATAATTTTTCGATAAAATCTAATTTGGATACACCATATATATTAAAGTATCCTTCCACAAAAAACTGCAGTTGCCAAACCCAAACCGTTCCTTGGTGATAGGCCATGTCGCGCTGAAATGCGTTGCCTTCGTAAACGGGTTTGTAATTTTCGTGATTGGGCGAAAGCGTCCGAATTCCGCGCGGGGTAAGCAATTCCAAACGCACTTTTTCCAAAACCAATTGTGAAATTTTGTTGCTAATCGGCGAATAAGGAAGACCTGCTGCGATGAGTTGATTTGGACGAACCGAAAAATCTTTGAACTCGCCGTTCACATAATCGGCTAAATATCCTTTTTCTTTACTCCAAAATGTATCTTTGAATGTGTCGGGGAAATTTTTTGCCAACGTTTCCCATTCGTTTACAAATTTTGTATCTTTTGCTAACTTCGCAGTTTCGATGGCAAATAGGATTGCATTATACCAAAGTGCATTCACTTCAACTGCAAAACCAATGCGCGGTGTAACAGGAATACCTTCGGCAACAGCGTTCATCCATGTGATGGCGTGTCCTTCTGCACCACCGTAAATCAGTCCGTTTGGAAGTGCGTGAACATGATAATGCGAACCGTATTTATACATATTTAATATAGACACCATCGCTTCGCCATACTCTTTCCAAATTTTATTTTGAGTTTTGGTTTGATAGGCGTATTGTTGCAACGCCCAGAAAAACCAAAGTTGTGTATCAATTCCGCTATACGTTTTTTGTTTTACGGAAAGTTCGTCAGGAAACCATCCGTTGTGCAATTCATCAACCATGCTATCCAAAACTTCTTTGCACAACTTCTCATCGCCAACAGCCAAAGTCAGCCCTGGAAGCGCAATAAACGTATCGCGACTTCTGCACCCAAACCAAGGATAACCTGCTACTATATTAATGTGTCCATTATTTTTTACAAAAAATGCGCGAGCAGCATTTTTCAAACATCCTTCAAAACTATCGCGCGGAATTCTATTTTTTGCTTCGTCGGCAAATAGTTTTTCCAACGTTGTTTCCGGTTTTTGGATTTGTTCCAAACCTACCGAAAAGTAAATGCTCTCTCCTTTTTTAATTTCAACTTCGAATGTTCCCGGAACGTACAAATCCTCCAAACCTTCATAACCGCGATCCAACTCTTTTTGATATTCTACATTATAATACCAATCGGGATTGTGTTTATATTCGGCTTTTTTCGAGAGTTGCATGTACAAATGCGGATAGGCGTTATACATGCATGTTTGAA
>JAIRRI010000136.1 GCA_031256055.1 Bacteroidales bacterium | reverse complement strand
CTTGTGCATGGGCTGTTGTTAATGCCGGCTGGGTGCCTGAAATAACGCTATCTCACGAAACGCCACAATTAGATATTACTTTACCTAACCCTTTTGATGAGGGCATCGTTTATCGCATTAATACAAAATTAACTAACGGAGCGGATAACCTCAACGAATATTTCTTATTGGAAAATCGCCAAAGAGTGGGTTGGGATACCCATGTTCCTGGTGTTCCTTCTGGTAATGGTGGTATGCTGATTTACCATATCGATCGCCCCCAATCATGGGGCAATTGTGTCAACTGTGATCCTAACCGTCGCAGAAATTATATCAAACAAGCCGGTTGTGGTATGCTCAGCAATTGCAGCCATAATCGTCAATTCGATCCGTGGCCACAGCCACAGCTTGAAAAAACAGAGTTTACAGATAATTCGGTACCTAACTCATTATCGTGGGCAGGTATCCCTACCGAACAACCGATAACCGATATTGAACGCAACGCAGCGGAAGGCACAGTTTCATTCCGTTTTTTGGCCAATCCAAAAGGCGTTGGTGCAGCAGTGGATATACCAACGTTGGAAAGTAAAACCCACAATAGCATTACGGTTCGTACCATAACACCTCCGACCACCGGACAAATCGTACAATATGCTATTAGCACGTCTAATAGTGCGACGCCGATATCTTTATCGTGGCAAGCTGTCCCTACATTTGGCGGTCTTTGGCCTCAGGAGTTCTACTACGTTTATGCGCGTTCGGCTGCAAACAGTGAATTTTATGCAGGTACTCCGTCGATTAGCGATGTTATTCAAACAAATCCTCCTGTAAATATTCGCGATATAGAGGAGGGCGCAATGCTTTTACAGGCATGGATTCAAAATGGTGTCTTACACATCAAAGGGTTAAGTGTAGGTCAAATCTATCGCATTTACAATATTTCCGGAGTGATGGTATACCAAGGTGTTGCGTCGGCAGAGGTTGTACAAGTTAAAAATTTTCAACCCCAACGAGGCACATACATCATCCAATCAGAAAACAAATCTGTGAAAATTACATTATAACCGTACGGATGTTGTGCATAACCACCCGTACACACGCTCCTACGATGATAAAAAAAACGAAATGCTTGCGTTTCGTTTTTTTTTTTCGTATCTTTGCAACCTTAAACTGTAAGGGCGAACCCACGTGTTCGCCCCACAAACAAATAAATATGCTACACCGCCGTTTTCTACGAGAAAAAACATTACAAACCCTCTACGCCTTCTACCAAAGCGGAGCCGACGATGCACGCGTGGCTGAAAAAAACATGGTGTTCGGCGTGCACAAACTTTATGAACTCTATATTCAACAGGCTTCGGTAATCGTGGAATTAGGCGATTTCGCACAACAGCGAATTATCGAAGGCAAACAAAAACATATTCCCACAGAAGCCGAAAAAAATCCAAATTTGCGATTTGTACAAAATCGCCTTATCGAACAAATACGCGCCAATCCAACGTTTATTCTGAAATCAAATGCTTATAAAATTTCGTGGAAAAACCACGAGGAATTGTTTCGCAATTTGTATCAGATCATGGTGAAAACTCCGTCATATCAAGCCTACATGGATGATCCAGAATCATCTTATGAAAAAGATAAAGCGTTTCTTTGCGGATTTTTCAAACGGAAAGTCAGCAATAATTCCAATTTGTATCACCATTTCGAGGAACAAAATTTGTTTTGGGCAGATGATTTCGATAATGTGGCGTTTTGGCTTCTGAAATCCTTGAAAAATGCGGAAGAGACTATCGAAATTTTACATTCGGAAGATCAATTCATCAACTCGGAAGATTTGAATTTTGCAAAAAAATTATTTGAACTGACCGTCCTTTACAGTGATGACTATACATCCATCATCGAACAGTATTTGACCGACGATTGGGAAATAGATCGCACACCATTGATTGATGTTTTAATCATGAAAATGGCCATCGCTGAAATGTGCCATTTTCCAAGTATTCCTGTAAAAGTTACCTTAAACGAATATATCGAAATCATCAAACAATTCAGTACAGAAAAAAGCCGTGTTTTTGTCAATGGTCTTCTCAACAAACTTTCTGAAGACTTTGTCAAGCAAGGCAAAATTAAAAAATCCGGACGCGGACTGATATAAACGCCTATAGCAAGGGGATTCCTCGACTACGCTTGGAATGACGGGTAAATAACTAAATAATAAAACAACTAAACAATAAAAAACATGTTCAACACAATTCTCTTACAAGCACAAGAAGGCGGCGGCGGAGGTGGAATGATGCAAATCCTCATGCTCGTTGGTATCGTCGTAATTTTCTATTTCTTTATGATTCGTCCGAATCAAAAACGAAACAAAGAACAAGCTAAATTTCGTAACGAACTTCAAAAAGGTCAAAAAGTGGTTACCATTGGCGGTCTTCACGGAAAAATCGTGGAAGTTCAAGAAAAAACCGTAACACTTGAAGTGGAAAATCAAGTGCGTTTGAAATTCGAAAAATCCGCTATTGCAATGAATATCGGAGATCAAATCACCGAACAATCCAAATAAATTTGTAGGGGCGTATGCAATACGCCCCTACAGAAAAAATGCAAAAAATCGCCCTAACCGGAGGCATCGGCAGCGGAAAAACAACCGTAGCCAAGTTATTCGAAATGCTTGGCATACCTGTGTTTTATGCCGATTTGGAAGCGCACAAAGTTCGTTCTGAGGTTGAGGTATCCGAACAAATCATTCAATATTTTGGTTCGAAAATTTTAACCGAAAATCAAATTGATAAACACAAATTAGCCGATATCATCTTTAACGATGTTGAGACCTTGCGTTGGATAAACAATCTCATACATCCTTTGGTAGAAAAGGCTTTTGAGGAGTGGATTAACATTCAAAAAGCAAAAAAATCTCCATTTGTTTTGATGGAGTCCGCATTAATTTTTGAAGCCAATTTTGAACATTTATTTGATAAAATTATCGTTGTAGATGCGCCACAAGATTTGCGAATTTCCCGCGTAATGAACCGCGAAAACATCAGCGAACAGGAGGTTTTGCAACGTATCAACAAACAATTATCTGCCGAAGAAAAACGTCAGAAAGCCGATATAATCATTTACAATGACGAACAGCATTCGTTGATAAAACAGGTCGTAGAGACACACGGCCGTGTGTCTCTACATTAAAACAACCATTTCATTTTTTTTTCGTATCTTTGCAAAACCATGAGAAACATCATCGCCATAGTAGGTCGCCCCAATACAGGAAAATCCACGCTCTTCAACCGTTTGACAAAAAGTAAAGACGCTATCGTTGACGAAACCAGCGGCGTTACCCGCGATCGCAACTACGGTTTTGGCGATTGGAACGGCATCGAATATTCGGTGATTGATACAGGCGGTTATTTGATGGATAACGAGGATGAATTTAACGAGGAAATCCGCCGTCAGGTGGAATTGGCTGTTGAAGAATCCGATGTGATTTTGTTTTTGGTCGATGTGAAAGATGGTGTTACACCGATGGACGAAGATGTTGCGGATCTCTTAAGGAAGTGCAACAAAAAGGTGCTTTTGGTAGTGAATAAAGTGGATAATATTGAACGTCGAAACCATGTTGCGGAGTTTTATACATTAGGATTGGGCGAATTGTACGAAATTTCTTCGACTAATGGAAGCGGAACCGGCGAATTGCTGGATGCTGCTGTTGACGGGATGTCGAACGATTTGGAAGAATTGCCTGATGTGCCTAAAATTTGTGTAGTTGGTCGTCCGAATGTTGGAAAATCCTCTATTATTAACGCGTTTATTGGTCAAGACAGAAATATTGTTACGCCTATCGCAGGCACCACGCGCGACGCAATTTACACGCGATACAATCAATTCGGATTTGATTTTTTATTGGTCGATACTGCAGGTTTACGAAAAAAAGCAAAGGTCAACGAAAATATCGAATTCTATTCGGTAATGCGCAGTATTCGTGCGATTGAGAGAAGTGATGTGTGTATTTTGATGTTGGATGCTACTGCAGGTTTGGAATCCCAAGACCTCAATATTTTTAGTTTAGCGCAACGCAACAACAAAGGTATTGTGATTGTTGTAAACAAATGGGATTTAGTCGAAAAAGATACGCATACGACAAAAGCATTTGAAGAGTTAATTCGCAGTAAAACCGCGCCATTCACGGATGTGCCGATTGTATTCACATCGGTATTGAACAAACAGCGCATTTTTAAAGTGATGGAATTGGCAAAAACGGTTTATGAAAATCGCGGCAGACGCATTTCAACATCTAAACTCAACGACGAATTGCTAACACTTGTCAAAGACACCAATCCGCCACCGATTTATAAAGACAAACGCATAAAAATCAAATACATTACTCAACTTCCAACGGCTTATCCTGCGTTCGTGTTTTTCTGCAATCTGCCGCAATACATCAAAGATCCGTATAAACGTTTTGTGGAAAATAGAATGCGTGAAATGTTTGATTTTACAGGTAGTCCGATGAAATTGTATTTCCGCGAAAAATAGTGTAATGCGTCCGTAGGGGTCGAAAATTTTCGACCCCTACATGCAACAATAAACCAACAACATGAATTACAAAGAACATCTAAAACATATCACCACCTTCATTTTCGACTACGACGGCGTAATCTCCGACGGCAAAGTGTGGGTGATTGATGAACGCGATCAAATTCGAAATTCTACGGTAAAAGATGGCTATGCCTTGCACCACGCGGTGAAAAAAGGTTATCGCATTGCCATTATTTCCGGAGGAAAGGGCGATTCGATGCGTATTCGCTTGAATAATCTTGGTATCACAGACGTTTTTCAAGCCGTGAGAAACAAACTGGAAATATTTCGAGAATATTGTGCGGAACATAACATAGACCCGAAAAACGTGCTGTATATGGGCGATGATATTCCCGATTACATGCTGATGAAACATGTTGGTATTGCTACTTGTCCTGCTGACGCAGTACCGGAAATTAAAGACATAGCACACTATATTTCTCACCAAAAAGGCGGTGAAGGCTGTGTGCGCGATGTGATCGAACAAGTTCTGAAAGTTCGTGGGGATTGGATGGACGACGAGGCGTTCACGTGGTAAAAAAACATAATGCAAAAACATACTATGCTCATTGCTCCAAGTTTATTATCCGCAAATTTTGCAAATCTGCAAGCCGACATCGAAATGGTGAATCAAAGTGCAGCCGATTGGTTTCATATTGATGTGATGGACGGCGTGTTTGTCCCGAATATTTCGTTTGGACAGCCCATCATTTCGCACATCAAAAAATACGCAAAAAAGCTGTTAGACGTGCATTTGATGATTATTGACCCTGATCGCTATATTGAATCTTTCAAGTCGGTTGGCGCTGATATTTTGACGGTTCAAGTGGAGGCTTGTACACATTTACATCGTACGCTCACACACATCAGGCAATCGGACATGAAAGCAGGTGCTTCGCTTAATCCGCATACGCCTATTTGTATGGTAGAAAATGTGATTGAAAACTGCGATGTGGTGATGATTATGAGTGTAAATCCGGGGTTTGGCGGACAAAAATTTATCGAAAACACGTATCGAAAAATCGAAGAATTAGTTGTATTGAAAAACAAATACAATCCCGAATTATTGATTGAAGTTGATGGCGGTGTAACGCTTGAAAATGCCCAAAAACTCTGCGATTTCGGAGTGAATGTGTTGGTTGCAGGAAACACCGTTTTTTCAAATGAAAATCCTTCGAAAATGATCGACCGGTTGAAACAAATTTCGTAATGATTTCCGTCAATAATCTTTCTGTTCAATTTTCGGGAAAAGATTTGTTCAAGGGCATTTCGTTTATTATTGCCGATAATGACCGTATTGGTTTAGCCGGGAAAAATGGTGCAGGAAAATCCACATTACTGAAAATTTTAGCCAAACAAATGCAGCCCGAAAGCGGCACTATTGTAGTAACTTCGGGACACACGATCGGCTATTTACCGCAAGAAATTATTCCGCATTCCACACGAACCGTGATTGATGAGGCTTTGACCGCTTTTGAGGAAGCCGCCTATTTAGAAAAAAACATCGAACGCTTAACGCTCGAAATGAGCGAGCGCACCGACTACGAATCCGAGGATTATAGCCGATTAATGATCGCTTTGCACGATGCAAACGAACGTTATCACATCATCGGGGCAGCAAACAAACAAGCCGAAACCGAAAAAGTGCTGTTAGGATTAGGTTTCAAACACAGCGATTTTTCGAGAAAAATCACCGAATTCAGTTCGGGTTGGCAAATGCGTGTGGAATTGGCGAAAATCTTGTTGCAACGTCCCAATGTGATGTTGTTGGACGAGCCTACGAACCACTTGGATATAGAATCTATTCAATGGTTAGAAACGTTTTTGCAGAACTACGAAGGTGCTGTGGTTTTAGTTTCACACGACCGTGCTTTTTTGGATGCAGTAACCAAACGAACAATTGAAATTGTTCTCGGAAAAATCGAGGATTACAAAGCATCATATTCCGAATACGTGATTCAACGCGAAGAGCGTCGTCGCACGCAAGTCAACGCATACAATAATCAGCAAAAAGAAATTGCGGATATGGAGCGATTTGTCGAGCGTTTTCGCGCCAAAGCGACTAAAGCGCGACAAGCCCAATCGCGAATCAAATTACTTGACAAAATGGAACGTATCGAAATTGACGAAATTGATACATCCGTGATGCACTTTAAGTTTCCGACGTCGCCGCATTCCGGAAAAGTGGTTGTTGAAGTGGAAAATGTAGTGAAAAAATATGGCGAAAATTTAGTTTTGGACGGTGTCACCTTAATGCTTGAACGTGGCGAAAAGATTGCGTTTGTAGGCAAAAACGGAGAAGGAAAATCCACACTTTCCAAAATTATCATGGATGAAATTCCATTTGACGGGCTGGCACGTTTGGGACATCAAGTGCAAGTCGGGTATTTTGCACAAAATCAAGCAGCGTTGTTGGATGGCGAAAAAACCGTGTTTCAAACGATTGACGATATTGCCGTGGGCGAAATTCGTCCGAGAATTAGAAATATTTTGGGTAGTTTTTTGTTCGGAAGCGAAGATATTGATAAAAAAGTAAAAGTGCTTTCCGGTGGAGAAAAAATGCGTTTGGCATTAGCCAAGTTATTGCTGACTCCTGTGAATTTGTTGATTTTGGACGAGCCTACTAACCACTTGGATATGCGTTCGAAAGATGTCTTGAAAATGGCGTTGCTGAAGTATGATGGTGCGATGATTATAGTCTCGCACGATCGCGATTTTTTACAAGGTTTAACGGATAAAGTTTACGAATTCAAAGACAAAAAAATCAAAATGCACATTGGCGATATTTACGAATTTTTAGAATCGCGAAATATCGAAAATCTAAACGACTTAAACCGCAATCCGATCGTACGGGCTGGCGCGGATTTGCAATCCGTGCCAACAAAAACATCTTCCAACGAACAAGACCGCCAAAAAAAGAAAGACCAAGAACGCGAACAGCGTCGCCGTCAAAATCAAATCGAAAAATTAGAAACAGAGATCGAACTTTTAGAACAAAAAAAAATAGAAATGGACGAACTGTTGTCAAATCCCACAAATATCACAAACAGTCAAATTTTCATTGATTACAACAAGCTAAAAGAAAAAATTGATAAAGCAATGAACGAATGGGAAAAACTATCAGAATAAAAAAAACTCTTAGTTCTTAACTCTTAATTCTTAGTTCTAATCAATCACAGTAACCGTTCCCACTTTTTCCCAAACATCGCCTTTGTTAGTTATTCGGAACACAAACACATAAGTTCCTGGACGAACATTTTCGCCTTGATGTGTGCCATTCCAACCAATATCAAAATTACGAGACTCAAAAATCAATTGCCCCCAACGATTGTAAATCGCCAAGTGATATTGACTGAAACTCTGCTGTTCACCAATCGGCTTGAAGATTCTGTTAGCTGTAATTGGCGATGAAAGACTGATTGCTGAGGGAAAATAAACGATGTCGCAATTTTTGGTGTGGATAGTTATACTGTCAACAGAATAGCAATGTTCCGTAAAAGCCTTAACGATGTAGGTAAACTTTTTTTCTCGCGGACTAACCACGATAGAATCCGTGTTTTGAAACACGTTCCATTCGTATCGGTCTCCACCGGAAGCCACCAGCAAAATAGAGTCTCCCCGACAAATGGTATCAACGCCAGGGTCATTAATCACCTCGTTCGGAATGTTTATACCGCGAACCGTAATGGGTATTGTATCTTGACAACCCTTATCGTCGATTGCCTCTACATAAAATTTATTATCACCTTCTTCAATCGGAATGCGAATTGTGTCTGCTGTACCTATTTCGTCAAACCATTCGTCAAACCAAGCGATAACAGTTCCGTCCACAAGAGTCAAGGTTACAAAGGGTATAGTATCGCCCACACAAGCAATTGTATCACCTATAATATAAAATTTTACGTTTGTGTCAATAACTACCGTTGCTGTATCTGTTCTAAAACAATTGTTGAAATATTCTACTCCTTCAAATTCACCAAACGGATAATTCGATACGAGAACAGTGTAATCGGTTGTCTCGTCAGGGGAAACGTTAATGAATGGCGTTGATTCGTCGGATTCTGGTCTCCAATCGTAAAACAAATCCCATGCGGAGGCGGAAGTATCTGCCCAAATTGTGGCTATATTACCCAAACAAATGGTGTCGTGAATAGGAGTTACAGAGGGTATAGTTGTTACGTAAATGGTTATTTCAGAGCTACCTAATAGAGCAGGTGTTCCTAAATTAGCCTCATAAATAAAAACCGTAATAAGAAATTCCCCTGTATCAGTCGCATTCACAAATATAGATGAGTCAGATAGAGGAAAAAAATCTATTGACGGATTTATTGTCCAATCACATCTCACGGGTTTTAGTGATTCGGCTACTTCCGCAGTGAATATGGGACGATTTCCTCTACAAATTACGTTATATTCTGTTGTAATTTGAACAAGGGGCGGTTCAGATTTCGGCAACGAACCCAGCTCCGCTTTCAATAAAGAAGGAAGGAATAAACCTAAAAACAATATGATATGCTGAAATTTAGACATTAAATAACATTAATACCTTGCAAAGATACGATTTTTTTTTGAAATACTAAAATATTTTTTTTACAGAATTTTGTTTTTATGCGGATTTTAACTGTTTGATCACCCTTCCGGAGAGTTGTTTATGTGCATAATCGGCTGTAATATGGAGTTTTTTAACGGTTTTGTCCGATGGCAATTCAAACATCGCATCCGTCATGATAGCTTCCATAATTGAGCGCAGTCCGCGCGCTCCGAGTTTAAATTCGATGGCTTTATCAACAATAAAATCTAAGGTTTCATCGTCGAAAATCAAATGAATACCGTCAATTTCCAACAATTTAGTGTATTGCTTAACCAATGCATCTTTTGGTTCAACTAAAATGCGACGCAAGGCTGATTTATCTAAGGTATTCAAACTTGTTACAACCGGAAAACGTCCTACAATTTCGGGAATTAAACCAAAACTTTTCAAATCCTGCGGGGCTACATATTTGATAAGATTATCCTTGTCGAGATCTTCCGTGTGAAGATTACGAAACCCAATCGTATTAGTGTTCAATCGCGATGCAATTTTGGCCTCAATTCCGTCGAATGCACCACCTGCAATAAACAAAATATTTTTGGTGTTTATCGAAATCATTTTTTGATCTGGGTGTTTACGCCCGCCTTGCGGTGGAACGTTGACATGCGCGCCTTCTAGAAGTTTGAGTAGCGCCTGTTGAACACCTTCGCCCGATACATCGCGCGTGAGTGAAGGGTTATCACTTTTTCGTGCAATTTTATCAATTTCGTCAACAAACACAATTCCTCGCTCTGCCGCAGCCACATTGTAATCTGCGGCTTGCAACAATCTCGTTAAAATATTTTCTACATCTTCGCCAACATAGCCCGCTTCGGTTAAAACAGTTGCATCGGCAATGCAAAACGGAACGTTCAACATCTTCGCAATCGTGCGCGCCATCAGGGTTTTTCCTGTTCCTGTAGCACCAACCATAATAATGTTGGACTTTTCAATTTCAACATCATTTAACTCATCTTGCTTTTTGTAGGTAATACGCTTGAAATGGTTGTAAACCGCCACTGCCAGCGTGCGTTTGGCATCGTCCTGACCAATCACATACTGGTCTAAAAACGTTTTAATTTCAATTGGTTTTTTGATGTCAATCGGTGTTAAATTCTCGACTTCTCTTTGTTTGCTTTGTTCTTCGATTAATTTTTGTCCTGTGGAAATGCAGGCTTCACAAATAAACGCATCTTGCCCGTAAAACAATTTCACTTGCTTTTCAGACGTTCCGCAAAACGAACAGATATTTTCTTTTTTGTTTTCCTTTTTGGACATTTATATGGTTTTTAGCAGTTTTCTGATTAAAGAAACGAAATTTTCGATTTCTGTTTCGGTTGTGTCCCACGAGCACATCAGACGTACCTCGTGATTTTTTTCGTCCCATTCATAGAAAAAATAGTCTTCTTGCAATGGTTTGATAATCGCTTTGGGAAGTTTCGCAAAAATCGCATTGGCAGCAGACTTTTGAGTGATTTCTATTTCGGGAATATTGTTTAATTTTTCAACTAAAAGGTGTGCCATTGTATTAGCATGATGGGCAGTTTTTAAATACAAATCGTTCGACAAATAAGCTGAAAATTGTGCCGAAATATAGCGCATTTTTGAGGCTAATTGCATACCTTGCTTGCGAATATATTTGAAATTTTCGCAAAGCGAAGCATCTGCAAACACAATAGCTTCGCCGTACATCATACCGTTTTTTGTTCCGCCAAACGATAAAACATCTACACCGCAATCAAATGTAAATTTTTTAATCGGCATGTTCAAAGCCGTAGCAGCGTTTGCAATGCGCGCACCATCCATTTGCAAATACATGTTGTGCGAATGTGCATAATCCGCCAAAGCTTTGATTTCATCGGGCGTATAGAGCGTTCCGAGTTCGGTGGTTTGTGAAATTGAAATCACTTTGGGTTGAATATGGTGTTCAAAATCCACTAACGATTGAAATTTTTCGATATCTTCAATTTGCAATTTTCCATCTTGTGTAGGCACAGTCAGTAATTTGCAACTCGTAAAACGTTCGGGCGCACCACATTCGTCCACGTGAATATGCGCCGTTTCTGCACAAATCACAGCGTGATACGGTTGTGTCAAAGCCTTTAACCCAAGCACATTTGCTGCCGTTCCGATAAACGTAAAATACACCTCTACTTGCTCACCAAGTAGTTGTTTGAATTGCTGAACCGCTTTTTCCGTATAAACATCTCCACCATA
Organism: Bacteroidales bacterium; assembly: GCA_031256055.1. Classification (GTDB taxonomy): domain Bacteria; phylum Bacteroidota; class Bacteroidia; order Bacteroidales; family P3; genus WRKV01. Next base: position 4,029 of record JAIRRI010000136.1, on the reverse strand, counting down.
AGCCGTAGCATGCTCAACGTTCACCTCCGCAAGAGCCTTCATAATCTGCGGATGGACACCCGAATAATTGTCGCTGGCAAAACCTTTCATAATTATTTTCGTAATAACTTGCAAAGATACGAAAAGTTTTTTAATTATTTTCAGTTTTTATCACCTTCGTGTTTCTCCGTGTCCTTTGTGGTTAATAATTTTCTACCACAGAGGACACAAAGGAACACAAAGGGGATTATTTCAACAATTCTATCCCAATCCCACATTGCAAGCACCGCTTCAAATCACAATATTTCTTTTTCAAAATCAACAACGCTTGACTATCGGAAGCATTGTTGGCAGGCATTCCGCTGGATTTCCATTTGCGAATTAGATGGTTGTTTTCAGCTGGTAAATCTTGCAGAAAATTGAGTGCGCGATCGCAAATATCTACTCTGTCGCGAAGTTTTCCAAAAGCAAACAAAAAGGGAATAATCGTGTTGATAAAAATTAAATGTTGTGTGGATTGTCCTAATTCCTTGGGTTTTTCAACGGATAATTTGTCGAAAACGTAATGTGTTTTCCAGTATTCCGAAACATCGGGTTGCAGTAAATCCAAACCGTCATTTATGTTTTGAATGTGCAGAATGTCTTGAAAAACCTGACTTTTCTGCTGAATCAGCGATGCAAAAAATGCCAAGCGCAGGGTAGGGAATGAGCAAGGACGCAAGCGCAGAAAATTCACTAAACCTTCTGAAATCGGTAATAATCGGAATTTCTGTTGCAAAAACGCATATTCTTCTTGCAATGCACGCGGATACGAATCGTTGAACGTTGAATTTAACAATTGTGCCTGTCCAAACAACATGGCTTCGAGTTGAAACCTGTTGTCAGCCTGTTTTTGCAGAAATTTCAAGGGCGTTCGTTTGGCGATTTGATGAAATGCTTCGGTATTGATGCGAAGTCCGAAACTGCGCAATAAATGCTGATAAAATGTTTCTTCCCACGAGTTTAAATTGTAGGCTAAATCTATCAAAATTTCATCCACTTTTTCCTCCAAACGCTCAATACTCAAACGTTCCAAAAGCATAACCCGCTTGTGTTCCGACAAATTCTGCAGTTGTCTTTCGCAAGGCACAAAACCCGGATTATTTCGCCAATTTGAAAATGTTTGATAAACATGTTCTGAGAATTTTTCTCGAACTGAACATGTCGGAACACTTGTTCCAATCACGCGTTTCGCGGAAGCGTCGTTTTCATAAACCACGTGCAAAATCACAGAATTGTAGGCAGGGTTGTGTTCGTGATGATGCGCATACCAATCGGAACTTTTGGTGTGAATTTCCACATGCCCTGCCCAAAGTGTGTCGCCAATGCGAATGCGGGCATCTAAAAAGTCAGGGCCGCCATCGGTGTTGTGAAATCCTGCGTTAATTACTTCAACGGATTTGCCGTTAGTTGTCTGCAATGGAGCGTTCCATATCTGAAATCTCCATAAATAATGTAAAAAATCTTCTGTCATAACGTTTTTTTTTTGTAACTTTGTACCTATATAACGCTCGACTTTCGATTTTCGTATATGATTGTTAATAACTTTTTAAAACTTCTTGCTCAGTCGCTACCCGAAAATCCGGGGGTTTATCAGTATTTAGATGCTGATAAAAATCTGATTTATGTGGGAAAAGCAAAGAATTTGAAGAAGCGTGTCAGTTCTTATTTTAACAAAGAACAAGAAGGCAAGACCAAAGTGCTGGTAAGTAAAATTGCCGAGATTAAACACATTGTGGTTGATACGGAATTCGACGCTCTTTTGCTCGAAAATAATCTAATCAAAAAATATCGTCCGCGTTACAATGTGATGTTGAAGGACGATAAAACCTACCCGTGGATTTGTATAAAGAATGAACCGTTTCCGAGAATTTTCTATACGCGAAATCCGATTAAAGACGGGTCGCAATATTTCGGCCCATACCCATCGTTGAGAATGATGCAGACGTTGTTGGAATTGATCCGAAAAATCTATCCGTTACGAAATTGCACACTCAACCTTTTGGAAGAAAATATTGCAAAAAAAAAGTATAAAGTTTGTTTGGAATATCACATCAAAAATTGCAAAGGGCCTTGCGTAGGTAAAATTTCGGAAGCAGAATATCTGCAAAATATTGCCGAAATCAAACAAATCATCAAAGGTAATATTTCGCAAGTTTTAAAAGAGCTGCGCCAACGTATGATGAAATTTGCCGAAAATTTACAATTCGAGGAAGCGCAAGCCACCAAAGAAAAATTGAGCGCATTGGAAGGCTATCAAAGCAAATCTACGGTGTTTAGCAATACACTTCAAGATGTGGATGTGTTTGCGATTATAAAAAGCGAGGAAACTTTTTATGTGAATTTTTTCAAAGTTATGGATGGTGCAGTAGTTCAAATCCATACATTAGAAATTAAATCGCGTTTGGACGAAAAGCCCGAGGATATTCTATCGCTCGCCATTGTAGATATTCGTCAACGCTTTCAGAGCAAGGCATCGGAGATTGTTGTGCCGTTTGAATTGTTGTTGAAAGTTCCAAAAACCACACTAACTGTTCCGAAAGTTGGCGAGAAAAAAAGTTTATTGGAATTAGCCGAACGTAACCTGAAATTTTATTTGTTAGAAAAACAAAAGCATCAAAATTTGGTTGATCCGGAACGTCATAGCAAGCGTATTTTGAGTCAGATGAAAGCTGATTTGGCTTTACCTGTTTTGCCCATGTACATTGAGTGTTTCGATAATTCCAATATTCAAGGCGACTACCCTGTTGCAGCGATGACGGTGATGAAAAACGCCAAACTTTCCCCAAAAGATTACCGCCATTTCAACATCAAAACTGTGGAAGGCGCCAACGATTTTGCTTCAATGGAGGAAGTCATCTATCGTCGCTATAGCCGACTGTTGGCTGAAAACAGCGAATTACCACAACTCATTATTGTGGATGGTGGAAAAGGGCAGCTTTCCGCTGCGATGAAAAGTTTGAAAAAACTTGGACTTTCTGAAAAGATACATTTAATCGGCATTGCCGAACGTCTGGAAGAAATTTACCGCCCTGGAGATCCACACCCATTGCATTTGGATAAAAAATCCGAAACTTTGAAAATGATCCAACAATTGCGCGATGAAGCCCACCGTTTCGGCATCACACATTATCGCAAAAAACACGAAAAAGGCTTGATTAAAACGAAACTCACCGATATCAAAGGCATTGGCGAAACCCTTGCCGTGAAACTTTTGCATCATTTTCACTCGGTAAAAAACATCAGACAAGCCTCGTTCGAAGAAATCGAAAGCGTTGTAGGAACGGCGAAAGCCAAAATTATCCAGGATTATTTTTCGCAGAATGTCTGAGCTATGATTTTTTTTCGTATCTTTGCAAAATGATCGACAAAGACCAAGAAAAGAAAGAAATCTACCAACGCTATGAGGCTCTTTTAGATGCGTTCAAAGTTCCGTTGAAAGAAAACGAATCACAAATGATTCGTAAGGCTTTTGATTTGGCTGTGAACGCACATAAGGATATGCGTCGAAAAAGCGGTGAGCCTTATATTTATCATCCACTTGAAGTGGCGTTGATTGTGGTTCAAGATATCGGATTGGGTCCCACTTCTGCAACTTGTGCACTGCTTCACGATGTGGTAGAAGATACTGAATTTACGATTGCCGATATCGAAACAATGTTTTCGCCGACGGTAGCTAAAATCATTGACGGACTTACTAAAATCGATGAAATTTTCGATCATGGAACACTTTCCATTCAAGCCGAGAATTTCAAAAAAATGTTATTCACGCTTTCGGATGATGTGCGAGTGATTTTGATTAAATTGGCAGATCGTTTGCATAATATGCGAACGCTGGGTTCCATGCCACGCGACAAACAACTGAAAATCGCTTCCGAAACGACTTTCCTTTATGCGCCATTAGCCCATCGTTTGGGGCTTTATGCTATCAAAAGCGAGCTCGAGGATTTGGCGATGAAATACACAGATCCTGAAATTTACAGAGAAATTTCGGCGAAAATTCAACGCACA
>JAIRRI010000101.1 GCA_031256055.1 Bacteroidales bacterium | reverse complement strand
CGCTTTGATTTTTCACATTTCCATAAAGTAACGGATGAAGAAATTCGCCAAGTGGAAAAAATGGTAAATGCAGAAATTCGTAAATGTTTGCCTTTGGCAGAATCTCGTAATATCCCTATTGACAAGGCACAAGAAAAAGGCGCATTGATGTTGTTTGGAGAGAAATACGACGATGAAGTGCGTGTGATTGAACTTGGAGAATCGGCGGAATTATGTGGTGGAACGCACATTTTGAACTCCGGACAACTCGGATTTTTCAAAATTATTTCGGAAGGTGCAATCGCTGCCGGCGTTCGTCGAATTGAGGCCATTACCGCAAAAGAAGTGGAAAATTATTGGTTTGGCTTGCAAGATTCGTTCAGAGAATTGCAAGAAATATTCAAATCGTCAAACCTCAAACAAGCCATGTTGAAAACTATTCACGATAATGAGGAGTTAAAAAAGCAAGTCGGCGATTTTGTAGAAGCACGTAAACAGCAACTGAAAAAACATTTGTTAACACATGCTCAAACGATTAATCATATTCAATTAATCGAAATGCCCGACGGTAATGTTTTGCCCGAAATTATTAAAGGTTTGGCAGTTGATTTAAGAAAAGAAGTGCCGAATTTGGTTTTCATCGCAAAATCTGTGCAAAGCGACCGTTCGTCAATCACGTTGACCTTGGGTGACGATATTGTAAAAGCCGGACACAATGCCAACACGCTCATCAAAGAAGCAGCCAAATTTATTGATGGAAGTGGTGGCGGACAGCCGTTTTCAGCGACTGCAACTGGTACAAAAATTAGCGGTTTTGCGGATGCTGTGGCGTATTTAAAGGGGGAATTGTTGAAATAAATTGTAGGGGTTGAAAATTTTCGACCCCTACGTATATTTCAATGTTAGAGGCAATGTCCAGCCAACACTCAACCACTTAAAAAAGTTATTAACAATTTACATTTGAAACGCCCAAAACCTAAAAACATGTTGTATATTTGCCCCGAACTAAAAAAATACAACGACATGGAAAAATCAGAACTTGAAAAAATCAAACAGCAAGCCCAAGAACGCTGGGACAGTGGCGGAAAAGAAATCTACGAAAACTGCAAAACAACCCCGAATTTTGGAACTCGGAAGAATACGAGGATTATATGTTTGATATTCGTTGCGAAATGGCGAAAGATCCGGACACTCCGGCTGATGTTTTGGAAGAGTTATCAAATCATCATCATGGTGTAGTGCAGTTTTATGTTGCAAGAAATCCTTCAATGCCTATCGCTATTTTAGAAAAATTGTCAAACGATCCTTTTTATCTTGGGCGACTTGGTGTTGCACAAAATCGTTCGACACCCACCATTATTTTGAAAAAATTATCAAATGATCAAGACATAGTAGTGCAATTTGGTGTTGCAGAAAACCCTTCAACGCCCACTATCATTTTAGAAAAATTATCAAATGATAAAGACAGAGAACTGCGAATTTATGTTGCAAAAAATCCTTCAACACCTATCGCTATTTTAGTAAAATTAGCAAATGATACGGATTGCATGATACAACAAAAAGTAGTAGAAAATCTTAACACGCCTATTGCTATTGTAGAAGAATACTTACTTAGATTTTTTAAGCATGCTAAAAATCTCAATGCCAAAGATGAAGAAGATAAACGCGAAATTACTTTGTCAATACGTGGATTAAGAAAATTTCGCAAACATAATCTTTCCAAAGATATGAAAGCCCAATTAGATGATGTAGTAAATTATCTAAAAAACAAAAAATAAGAGCCAAAATCAATTTTTTTCGTACATTGGCACCAAAATAAATTTCAAGCATGGAAAACCTATCAATCATAAAGCAAGAGTTTGAAAATTACAACAAGAAAGAAAACGAGTTCAACATTTTTAGAGCATTACACAACGAAATGGATGAGGTGCGACTGCATTCTCGCTTTATTTCAAACTTGCTTTCAAAGTCAAGTCATGGAAAAGGAACAAAATTTTTAGAGTTGTTTATCGAAAAAGTGTTGAAAACAGAGCCAAACGGACTAAAAACAGAATTTGTTTTAACCAATGCCGAGGTACTGCCAAACGAACAAGACCGAGAAGAACACAAAGACATTGATATTTTGATTTACAACGACACGCAAGCAATCATAATCGAAAACAAAATCTTTGCTGGCGACAGCAATCACACCAACAAAGAAGAAGGCTACAACGGACAATTAGAACGATACTACAATACAATAAAAAATGGGAAAGACAACGCTATACAAAGAGAGCCGATACTTGTTGCATACTTAACCTTAACAGGACATCAACCATCGCCCGAAAGTCGTGGAAACATAAAAGAAGAAATCAGACTTATTGACTACACCCAAAATATTAACGATTGGCTAACCGCTTGTATTGACGAAATCCCAAAAGAAAACGATTTGATTTCTGCAATCAATCAATACAAAAAACTGATAACCGATTTAACAAGCGATGTAGGAAAAGCAAAGGAAATTCGAGCGTTACTATCTGATAACATTGATGACGCTTTGAAACATAAATTCAACGAAACGTATTTTGCAAGAAAGACAGATTTTAGATTAGCAAAAGATGTACAATGGCACACAGCAGACGATTTTTTCATTGAATTAGAAACAGCATTAAAAACTGAACTAAACGCTGACATAGAAGACAGACCAAAACCCGAAGAAATTACCCAAGTTACACACGGCAAACGCAACGCCCCATCGTTAGTGATAAGGTTTGTATATGGAAATAATGTTTTCTACATTGCCAACGACCAAAACGGCATTACATTAGGAAATCCCGTTAATAACGAATGGGAATGTGATTTAGATTATTTTCCAAAACTAAAACAGATAAATTTCGCCGACTTTTCAAACGAGACAACTTTCTGCATGATAAATAAAAAACGCCGAGCGGAAGTTATCGAAACAATAATCAAAGGCATCCAACTCTCAATCGCTAAAAATCCCAATACACCAATCGCCATTGTAGAAAAACTAATTCCCGAACTTCTACTCCACGCCCAAAATCTCAGCAACACACCCAAAAGCATGGACGAGTTCGACAATCTAATCTACACATTAGGTCAAATCAACGGAATACACACCATTTCAAAAGATTTATACAATCATATTCTCGAAACCATATCTTCCCTCACTCACATAGACGACGAAACCCCATGACAGAAGAAGAATTAGACCAAGCAATGGACGAAGCATTTACATTCCAAAATCCAAACACTCCGACTTATATTTTAGAACAGTACGCAAACGATCCGGACGATTTTGTACGAGGTAGCATTGCAGGAAACCCATCAACGCCAACCGCTATTTTAGAAAAGTTAGCAAACGATCCAATCTATGATGTGCGAATGTGGGTTGCGTTAAATCCTTCAACACCAATCGCTGTTTTGGAAAAATTATCGAATGATCAAAACAATTATGTGCGACAATGGGTTGCGAGAAATACTTCAACACCGATTATTATTTTAGAAAAATTATTGAATGATCCGGACGAAATGGTACGAGATATTACTGCGGAAAATTCTTCAATGCCTATCGCTATTTTGGAAAAACTGTCAAGTAGTTCGGACGAATGGGTACGAGGTGGCGTTGCAAGAAACCCTTCAACACCTATCGCTATTATAGAAATTTTATCGAATGATCCGGATGAATGGGTACGACATGCTGTTGCGAAAAATTCCTCAACTCCAATCAGTATTTTAGAAAAACTATCGAATGAACAAGGCGAATTTAGCGAATGGGTGCGACTTGCGATTGTATCAAACATCAAAACTCCTACCGCTATGGTAGAAAAATTACTGCCCGGACTTCTCGATCATGCCCGAAAATTAAGCACCACACCCGGAAAGAAAGACGAGTTCAGATATTTTATTGAGAACTTTGATATTTGGGACATACATTGCTTTTCCGAGGATTTAGACGCCGAATTAACAGAGGTATTAGAAGACCTTGAACACATTGACAGCAGACATACACCTTGTTCTGACGGCAACGAACTCGAAGACGATGAGGGATGTCCTTTCTAATCGGAAAATAAACAAAAAGTAAAAAAAAGTTGTATAATTCAACAACTTTTCGTATCTTTGCATCGTGAAAAGAAAAATCATCTTATATGGCGACCATTTTCAGCGTTTCATAAAAACGTTGAACGAAAAAGAATTGTTGAAACTAAACTATATCATTTCACTACTCGAAACGGAAGATCGTTTGCCCATAAAATTCATCAAATTTATTCGAGATGGTTTGTATGAAATCCGAATGGAATATAGAGGCAACACGTATCGTGTATTTTTTATTTTTGACGAGGGACAAATCGTTGTATTATTCAACGGTTTTCAAAAGAAAACACAAAAAACACCAATCAACGAAATAGAGAAAGCATTAAAAATAAAGGAGGAGTATTATGAAAACAAGTAACAAAATCACGGATTATAGTGCTGTTTTAGCATCTACCTACGGCGAACACGGAACACCCGAACGTGCAAAATTCGACGAAGAGGCATACGCATTTTACACCAGTCAGGTTTTGCTTGATGCTCGCAAAAACGCAAGGCTAACGCAAGCCGAATTAGCCAAACGAATCGGAGCGGACAAAACCTATATTTCTCGAATAGAAAAAGGAGTTATGATTCCGAGCGTTGCAACTTTTTATAGAGTGGTTAATGCTCTCGGACTTTCTGTCAGATTAACGCCTGCTTAAACCATCGTAACAGTTTGAGTGTTAATACGAAAATTGTACCATCGCTATACCAAGTCCGTACCAAGTCCAAGTAAAGCCCAATACAACGCTTTAAAAAGCACTTTTCAAATCAGACAATTTGGCGCAACCCAAATAAAAAAGAACAACCAAGACACTGCCTCTAACTGTGCGGTTTGGCGCAATGGCTACTTGTCTCCGCTGAAATTTCAAGGAGATAAAAACATCACGCTGGATCAGCGTAACATCAATTCACCAAATTTTCATGCTGTTTTATTAGTTGAATATAAGCCATTTGCGAATACTATCTAATCTCCTTTTTCCCTCTAATACACACATCCTACACACAAAATCAATTTTTCGGATATTTTTGAATTGTTAGTAACTTTTTTCGGATTTTGGGATTTTGATGGGCGAAAATCTACCTTTTTGGGTAATGAATATGGAAGTTTCTTTTTCTTTTTCAAGTCCCCAAATTTTAGAAAGATCGTCCTTTTTTGCGTTTTTGGATTTCTCGGTTGAGTTTGTCGTTTTCGGACTCCTCGTCTTCACCAACGTGTTGATATGAGCCGTAACGTGAAGTATCGCCCGAAAATGCGATGCCGGAATTATCGGCAGGACTTGGAACTTCGGCACGAGGAGTGATGTCGTCGTCTTGCGATTTGATTTTTTGCGATATAGATTGTTCAAGTTTTTCAGAAAAAAGTTTTTCGAGATTTCCATAACTGAATTGCTTGTCGATTTTCGAACCACTGAATTTATGTTTACCTTTGGAAAAGATGACACCCTCGATTTTGTCAGAATTTCCTTTGGTTTTGAAATGTATCTCTATTTTACGTATGTTCAGAAGAATGTCCAAATCCTGCCAGTTCTTACATAGTGGAACGGCTTTTGTGAGCGCATCGTAAATCTCGTATTTCACTTTTTGCTCGCCTTTCAAACGTTCACGCTTAACGTTCTTTTTGCCTTCCGAAAAATTCAAACCGTATTTTTCAGTCAATTTCTTACAGATTTTGAAATTCTTAAAATGAGTTTTGATTTGTCTTCAAGTTCCTTATTTTTGAATGGAATCGAATGGTTGCCGATTATTACTAAATTTACTCCCATTGCTTAATCAATATCTTTCAAACCTTCCTCTATTTCTTCAATGCTTGGCAAAGCCGATTTGTAGTTTTCCGGCAATAAGTTCGAAATCTCGAATGATGAAATTCCAATTGGTTGGCTACTACTTTCAAGCGAATATTGTGCCATTACATCGTCTTTGTCTTTGCAAATAAGTAATCCGATTGTTGGATTGTCGGTTTCCTTTTTTCTTTGATGGTTGATTGCAGCAACGTAACCGCCCAGTTTTCCGGTATGTTCAAATTTGAATTTAGTTGCTTTTAATTCAATAACCACATAACAACGAAGTTCTGTATGATAGAAAAGCAAGTCGATAAACAATTCTGTATCACCTACTTTTATAGGTACTTGTCTGCCAAGATATGCAAAGCCTTGCCCCAATTCAGTTAGAAATTTCGTAATGTTGGTGGTAAGTGCGTCTTCTAACTCTTTTTCTTTGTAACCCTCCGTGAGCGTAAGAAAATCGAAGTCATATGGGTCTTTTAAAACATCGTTGGCTAAATCGCTTTGGACTTCCGGCAGATGTCGTGAAAAGTTTGTCAATGCTTTTCCTTGTTTGGCGTACAAACCTGCATCTATAAAATGTTCTAACATGGCTCTACTCCAACCATTTTCTATGGTTTTTTGAACGTAAAACATCGCTTCTTGTACGGTTTCGCATTTGGTAAAAATTACGGTATGATGAAACCAAGGAATTTGGAAAATTGGGTGGATTTCTAATTCTCTCGCAACCTGCGAGAGAATTATATCGCTCTCGTTTTTAGCCATTTGTAATTTTCTCGCAGGTTGCGAGAGAATTTCGCCACCGACTTGGTGGCGGATTGTGTCGTCTTGCGTGTAAAACAGATAAAACTGTTTCATACGATATAGATTTTGAACGGAAAATCCTTTTATTTCGTTGAATTCACTCCTCAAATCTCTACTTAATTTCTGCAAAAAACCACTACCCCAAGTGGTTTCCATTTGGCGAACAACGATGTCGTGTCCCATACTCCAGTACAGACGGAGCAACTCTTCGTTTACTCGCACCGCTGCTTTGATTTGGCTCTGACGGATTCTTAATTTTAAAACTATCAGCCACAAGCGATATTCGCTGTTTGATTTTTCTATTTGTGTTTCCATAGTGAAATAATTTGCAAAGTTACGAAAAAAATTGAAATTAATAAAATTTTAATTTGTTATACTTCCACTTCTTCTAAGATCATGTGTTCAATAACTGCGTCCAATCCGATCATGTAATCAAGTCGATAAATTGGAAAATTCACTTGATATTTTCCGTCAATTTCTCGAACTCCGCAATAATCCTCGTGTTCGCCAAAGTAGTCATCAACTTGTTCTTCGGATTGGAATTTCTTTTTCGAGCAAAGAATTTCAACCGGAAACCAAACGTAATCAAATACGGAATCGTACATCACTTGATGAAGTTGGTTTAGTTCTTTAAGGTCTGTGTTTGCTTGTGTTTTCATAGTTTTTCGTTATTTAGTTTGTGATTGTATTTTTTTATTCAAATGCTATCAAAAGTTTCGCATTTTTTTCACGTTCTTCGGTTTCAAAACTCGCCAAATAATTTTCAGTAATCTGTAAATCCGAATGCCCTAAACTTTCACTAATAAAAGCGATGTTTGCACCGCTACGTTTTAGAACGGTTGCGTAGGAATGTCGGGCGGTGTAAGTGGTTACTTTGGGAATGTCGAGTGCTTTTGCGATACGTTTCATACGAATATTTGTGCGAAAAATAACGTTGCGAACAGTATCGTATTCTTTCTCTTTCGACGGACAATTTTGCAAGTATGGAAAAATATAATTGTCGGGCAGTTGCACCGGATTTCCGATTCGGTCAATGATAGCACGCATTTCGTCAGTCAAAAAAGCAACAATTTCTCTTTTCTTTTTCGAGGTATTAATGGTCTTTCCTCGCAAAAACGAAATTTCGTTACCATTGATATTTTTGAATTTCAATCTCAAAATATCATTGAAATTCGCACCATTGCAGAAATATGAAAACATCCACAAATCTCTGTATTGGGGAATTGATGGGTCTTTTGGATCTTCAAAAGTATAAATTTGTTTGATCGTGTGCAAAGGCAATGCCAATTTTCTCGCTTCCGACGAGGATATTTCGTACTTTCCGCGACCAAATGGCGAAAGCGAACTATCTAATGTTCTCTGTGAAATTGCCTCATTTACGATGGTTTTTAGCGTGTGGAGTTTTATACCAATCGTTGTATAGGAACGACCACGATTCAACATATGTCGTTCGTATTTTTTCAACCAATCAACCGTAATTTGTTTCAATTCTAATTTTCTTGAATCAAATGCCGAAAGGCTGATCAATGCATCAGAGTAGCAACGTGCGGTGCCAAACTGTTCGTTTTGTCGCAACATTTCAATTCTTTTTGCATAACAATCCGCCAATACCAAACTTTTGGAAGTACTCAATGACCGCTCGATATTGTCGAATGAAAATTGATTTTTTTCAAGCAAATTATCAATAATCGCTTTGAACTTGTAGAATGTTCGTTCTAAACTTTGCCGTTTTTCAACAACATTCTTTTTCTTGCAAGTAGAGATTAGTGTCCAATCCTCGTCGGAAAGGGCTACTCCTGTTGGGAAATACTTACGTTCTCTGTGAAATGAAATCACTAATTTTACGGATTTCAGATTGCTTTTTGTGGCGTATCTGTTTTCTAAAAACAGATATAAACTCACGCCTTCTTTTGTGTAATTTAACATTTTTCTTGTAATTTTGTGAATAATTTTGTAACTTTGTATTCTCATAGTTTTACCTTGAAAATCTATTACAAATTTACGACAAATTTTCCTACACACAAACAACACACGGCTATCCGAAACCACTACTTATTAACAGAAAATGGTTTTACAAAAACACTAAGCAAAATGGTGTTTATCAGCAATATACAAGAAAGCGAAAATTTTGAAAAACATCAAAAAAAGGGGGAGTGATGACAGCGTAGTCACAATAGAAATGCCGCCACTTCGCCAAGCCGCTGGTCGTTACAACGTTTTACAACGCAAAATTCGCAGAAAATTTCAACGAAAACCCTTTGATACCGAACAAACTTGGAATGTCTTCATGGTTCAAATATGTGAGACGATGAACGGCTGTAACGCGTAAAAATCTGAAAATATTATCGACACTGTAATAAACCTCTGCATAAGGTTTTCCAATCTCCATAGGTTGAAAAATATTGGGATCGAAAACCAAATTTTCAGTACGATTAACCCGAGAGAAAATCACATTTGCCCCAACAATTTCTCGAAAACGCAGATGTTTAAACAAAGGGATTCGGTTAAAAAACAATCCTTCAAAAAAGTGCTTTGCCTGTAATTCCAAAGCTTGATCAGCGATAAATTCGTTGAATGCCATGCCATTGTAGCCTTGATAACTTTCAAACCACGTGTTGTTGCCTTGAAATTGCACAATCTCAGTATTAGGAACATGACCCAAAACCGTGCTTGCAGTAGCGCTCACACGTGTTGCTCCGAATAATCCCAATCTAAAAACACGGCTATAATTCAAGCCTAAGCGGTGATAACTCACATAATCGTCGCCAAGCGGAAGCCCGTACGCATAGCGGAATTCCCACGCATTTCCCAGAGCACCTTGCATGAAATAACGCTCGTTTCCAACCACTATTTGAGTACGTTTTTTAGCAAACAAAAGTCCATACGAAATCTCCGCCACTTTATATTTACTGATTGTATCTTTATTTGGCTTTATAAACTCAAAATCGAAATACGGATCAAACGTTCGATGTGTGGCTGAAAAAATATGCGTTTTAGATCTTCCAAAATCGGTCTGAAATCGAGCATAGACTTCTTGCGAGCGTGCTATTCGACTACCTTTCGGGGGAAACTGCATCGCAAATGTTTGAAACAAAGGTAAAAAATCTGCAACATCTATAGTTCGATTTACGGACACCAATTTCAAGTCATCCTCTTGATAGCCGATGGTTAGGCGTGTCCACGAGTTTCGATCGAAAAAATAAGAGCCTTCAACACCAAATTTTACAGGTCGTTTTTGACCTCTTAACGGTTGTTGATTAAATCCGAAAGCTACCATTCCTCTGAACTCCCAGATATTGCTCCATTCGTAGGATGTTCGGGGTGTAAGTTGCAATCGAAAACCTTCAATATCATTGTAACCGAACCATGTTGCCCAATGTCCCAGTTCAATATCTTTTGTAATCGGGAAATACCCTTTCCAAACCAAATTTAAAAGCTCTCTACGTGCACGAATTTGCGGATTTTGGCGGATCGTATCAATGGTCGCAAATGCACGTTCGACGGTGATGGTATCATTGCTTTTTTCTAATCGCTCATTTCTCCAAAACTCAATCGCCTTGCGGTCGGCACCATCCAAAACCTGAACTCGCATATCGAAAAATGATATAGGTTTAGGATCTCCAAATACAAAATCGCTGTAATAACTGTTGAATTTCAAAATAAATTCCGCAGGTAATCCGGGAAAATCCACCACATCAATCAAAACCCGCGAACGCATAGGAACAGTGAAGCCTTCCGGTGTTTTTTGATAATCCTGATGAATGAGAAATCGTCTGATAAAATTTAAATTCGCCGAACGTCCGATTTCTGCAGAAACTCGGTAAAGTGCATAATCTTCAACACCTATCCAAATTTTTCCCGCAAAAACAACATCAATCTCATTTTTGGGTTTAATTTTGATTTCATAACACCACACATCATTCACATAAACTGTGTCTAACAAATAAACTTCATACAAAAGCAATGCCCCGTCTGCCAAAGGCGACATGAAATTTCGATCAAAAATATTTAGCCAATTGTTGTTAAAATTATACTTTTGAGAACTTGCTCCGAGAAGGGGAGCAAGCACATTCAAATCATCCAACAAATATCCTGCTGCACGATTGGCGTGAATGACTTCTTTTTCGTAGGTTGGACGTGTTCGGCGATAAACCATACTGGAATTTTCAGATACAAAAAACGGCAAAACCATAGTTCCATCGTCTCCGGCAATTTTTGTCAATGAGTCGAAAATTTTCGCAAATGACCGCATCGCACGTTGTTGGGTAAAGCCTTCTGTAAGATTAGTCAAGGCGACATCTGTAATTTGATAACTGGCATATTGCACAGCATCAGCGCGTTCGAAATTAAAGTCATCTTTACGCCTCGCAGCCTCGCGCAAAATGCGATGAGCAGGGTTTTCGCCTGCATGAATAACCACTTCGCCCAAACTAAATGTGGTTGCGGTTAATTGGAAATCCATAGTTACTGTTCTCGAATCTTTTGGAATGGGTCTAACTCGGGTGTTATAGCCCAGCACGCTCACCATCAACGAATCAAAAGGTTTGTCGTATGACAACGTGAAAAAACCGTCAAAGTCTGTCGTTGTGCCGATTGATGTACGCGGGAATTGTACGGCTGCAAACGGAATCGGTTCGCCTGTTTTTGCGTCTGTAACTTTTCCTTTGATAACGTATTGCGAAAATCCGTCAAATGCTAAGCAGCATAGGAATACAAAGCAAATAGTTTGTTGTACGAATTTCGTTATGTTTTTTAAAGGCACAGGTATCTTACAATTTTTTGATTGCAAAGATACGTTTTTTTTCGTATCTTTGCAAAAAAAATCAAACCAAAAACACAATCTACATGAAAAACAACCTACTTCTCCTAATCGCATTTCTTGTTGCTTTTTCTCTTATCCTTATTTCTTGTGGCAAAGACGAAGACGATACACCAACAATTGTTTCTGTAGTCAATGTAACACTGAGTCCAAACGACACCACATTGGGCATTAACGACATTCTAACACTTACGGCAACCGTACTACCTATCAATGCTACGAACAAAACTGTATCGTGGGAAAGTAGCGATACTACAGTAGTAACCGTTGTCAACGGCAAAATAACAGCTATTGCTCGAGGCTCTGCTATCATTACGGTAACTACAGAGGATGGCAACAAAACCGCTACTTGCGCCGTAACCGTAGATACGGTCGCTGTAACGGGCATATCCTTGAACCCCAAAACTGCTGCGCTCATCGAAGGTGCTACCCTTACTCTCACAGCAACCCTATTGCCCGCCAATGCCACAAATAAAACAGTAATATGGACATCCTCCAACACCAATATTGCCACTGTTACAGACGGCACGATTACAGCCATTGCTGTCGGTACTACAACCATTATCGCAATTACTCAAGATGGTGGTAAAGCTGACACATGTTTAATCACAGTAACTACGCCCGATAGATGTAATATCAATACGCCTGGTTGGGGTTCAAGTCTTGGTACGGTTACCCGTGGCTCTGAGCACACTATTTCCAATGATAGTATCACTCAAATTTGGTCTGATGCTGTTAGAGCTACCAATTGCGATAAAACAGACTTTGTAGGTGGTTCTTTCGGTAATTTCAACGCAGATTGTCGTTCCAATCCCGATCATCTCGGCGACTTATTTTCGTGGTGTGCTGTTATTCGTTTTCAAGATCAGCTTTGTCCCGCACCTTGGCGGGTTCCAACTCGTCAAGATTTTATAGATTTGGATATTGCTATGGGTGGAACTGGAAGTTCGCGCACTGACTCTGCTCATCTTGTTTGGTATATCGATACCGATGTTAACCAGTGGGCTGGCGCCTACGGAGGTTTCTGCTATTCGAATGGTTCGCTGAGCAATCAAGGGTCGTACGCGCTCTACTGGTCACAGTCGGATGAATCAGACCAAGGAAACAGTTTGTTCTTCACTTCGGATGGCTACATCAACCCACGAGACTGGAGTAACAAGTTTTACGGGTTCACGCTTAGGTGCATTCGTTAGTCTCGTTATTCTATCGGTGTAAACATATACCCACCTTTACCGTTTGCTTTCAGCGTTCCAATTCCCGGATAGGCAATGTGCATACCGGCAACGAGAAAATTGTTGTCAACGATATAGTTTAACATTTCCAAACGTGCTTGTACAGCTTTTTTGTTGTCAACATCGAACGTAACTGAAACTGTAGGGTAGGGCATTTGCACAGCCATTGCATGCACCATATCGCCCCAAATCAGTACATCGTCGATTAAGTAAACTGTGTGGCCGGGTGTGTGGCCGAAGTTTGGTAAACATTCGATAATACCGGCAACAACCATTTCGCCGGGCTCGAATAAAATCAACTTGTCGCGATAAGCACTGATGACTGCATTCGCCAAGTTTTGCGCTTGGGTTTCTAGACGATCAACATAGAAATAATCATATTCGGATTTCGCCAAATACAAATTTGCGTTTGGAAATGTTTTCAAGCTGCTTCCATCAAGCAATCCACCAATATGATCGCCATGCATATGTGTGATCAAAATGGCATCAATCATTTCGGGACTAACGTTGTACTGCAATAAATTATTGAGCAATTCTCGACCAAAACCCGCGTCGACTAAGACATTTTCACCCGTTGTCGTGCGAACCAAAAACGCGTTTGTTGCGCTTGGGTAGTAACCGTCGGGCATGGTTTCTGCAAGTATTTCCGGTGTTGCATCAATCAAAATGTCGGCATTTCGTTGAGCTTGCCCTTCGGAAAGCATGATGATTTGGTTGTTGTTTTTTGTTTGATACAAAAATGTGTTGAATTGCCCCAAAATCGTAGAACTGATCAAGATAAATGCGGTAGTTAGGGTTGCTTTCATAGTTTTTTTTTGCAAAGGTACAAAAAAAATCGTATCTTTGCAAAAAAAATAAACCCATGTATATTCACAAGGAAGGTAAAGGCACTATCCTCGGCTGTTTAGCCATTTCACTTTCGCTTATTGGAATTTCTATAAATCTCTTAGCGACGGTATCTATGAATCTCTTACTGACAGTGGTTATGTATACTGTCATCGGATTTTTCATTCTGCTCAATCTGTTCATTCTGTATTTTTTCCGAATGCCAAAACGGATTTTTACGTATAACGACAACCAATTGATTTGTCCGTGCGATGGAAAAATCGTGATTATCGAAGAAGCTGAAGAACCCGAGTATTTTCAAGGCAAACGTTTACAGGTTTCGGTGTTTATGTCACCGCTCAATGTGCATGTGAATCGGTATCCGATAAATGGGAAAGTTAAATTTTACAAGTACCATCCCGGGAAATATTTAGTGGCTTGGCATCCGAAGTCGTCCACGTTGAACGAGCGTACAACCATTGTTCTCGAACATGCTACCGGCAAAGAAGTTTTAGTTCGTCAAATCGCCGGAGCCGTTGCTCGTCGCATTGTTTGCTATTCCAAAGAAGGTGAAACGGTGAAACAAAATCAAGAATTAGGATTTATCAAATTCGGCTCTCGCGTGGATTTGTTTTTGCCGTTGGACGCAAAAGTGTTGGTTAACCTCGAAGAGGTTGCAAAAGGTGGGCAAACTGTTATCGCGGAATGGTAAAGTAAAAATTACGAATTAGGAATTGAACACAACATTTATTCGTAATTCCTAATTGATAATTCGTAATTATTGCTATCCAATAACAATCAATATATCGCCTTCCATCACCGCAGTACCTTTGCCAACTTTGATTTCCTTAACCACACCGGCCTTGTCGGATTCGATACTGTTTTCCATTTTCATGGCTTCAAGCGTGACTACTTTTTGACCGATTGAAATGGTATCGCCTACTTTGCAGAGAACACCTGTAATTGTTCCGGGAAGTGGCGATTTTATATCGCCAAGAGCCGTAGCAGGAGCGGTTTTTGCAACATCGTTTGCAGTTGCAACAGGGGCTGCTTGAACAACTAATTTTGGTGTTTTAGTTTGTTGATTTTCTTTATCCAATGTAACTTCATACGTTGAATCGTTCAGTTCTAACGTGATAACTTGGTCTACAACACTAAGAATTTTGGCTTCGTAAGAGGTATCGTTGATTGTAAATTTGTATTTTTTCATGGGATTGGAATGTTAGCGTCTTCTGTATAAATTAAAATATTGATTTTGGAAATAAAGTTTAGAACTCCACGGTGAATAGGCACGTGCCACTTTGTTGATGGTCATGATGGTGTTTTCTTCATCGTGCAGCTCGCTGTGATACATGTGGATTACAGCTGCAATGGCTGCAAATTCTTCACTACCGGCTAATACATTTGCCGGAATATCAAGTACATCAACTTCAGCTTCTTTTGCGGCATTTTTCGCATGGCGTTTCGTACGGTGATTTTCGACAGCAGGTTTTCCATATCGGTTGTATACCACGTACAAAGCGACTATCCCCATCAACACTAAAAGAAGCACTGCTCCATCACTAATGATCGGTTGTGAAGCCAAAATTTCGTCAGATGTATTCATGTCTCAAATGGTGTTTAAAGTGGAATATTATCGTGTTTTTTCAATGGATTCATATCTTTTTTCGTTGCCAACGATTGTAGCGCACGAATGATACGGAAACGCGTATTACGCGGTTCGATAACGTCGTCGATATAACCGTATTGTGCAGCATTGTAAGGGTTCGCGAATTTATTTTCGTATTCCTTCACCTTGTCGGCAATGAATTTGGCACGTTCCTCAGGATCGGAAATTTCTTTCGCCTGACGCGCATAAAGCACCTCAATTGCGCCACTTGCACCCATTACAGCGATTTCCGCAGATGGCCAAGCATAGTTGATGTCGCCACGAAGTTGTTTGCTGCTCATTACGCAATGCGCACCACCGTAGGATTTGCGAAGGGTAATCGTGATTTTTGGAACGGTTGCTTCACCGTATGCGAACAAGAATTTCGCACCATGAATGATGATACCGCCGTATTCTTGCGTAGTTCCGGGCAAAAATCCGGGAACGTCTACCAATGTAATCAAAGGAATATTGAACGCATCGCAAAACCGCACGAAACGCGCACCTTTTCGAGAAGCGTTAATATCCAAAACACCGGCAAAAACAGCAGGCTGATTAGCTACAATACCCACGGAAATACCGTTGAAACGTGCAAATCCAACCACTAAATTTTGCGCAAAATAACGATGAACTTCCAAAAATTCGCCATTATCCACAAGGGCGTTGATCACTTCTTTTACATCGTAAGGTTTGTTCGGATTGTCGGGAATAATGGTGTTGAGGTCGTCGTCCAAACGATCGATTGGATCAGTACAAACCATCGGCGCTACTTCTTCCAAATTGTTTTGAGGCAAGTAGGAGAGGAGTTTACGAATCATCGCCAAACCTTCTTGTTCGGTTTCGCAAACGAAGTGCGTAACACCCGATTTGGAAGCGTGAACCATGGCACCACCGAGTTTGTCGTCAGTTACATCTTCATTGGTCACGGTTTTCACTACTTTCGGACCGGTCACAAACATGTAGCTGTTTTCTTTCGACATCATGATGAAGTCGGTGAGCGCAGGCGAATACACTGCACCACCGGCACAAGGTCCGAAAATAGCCGAGATTTGGGGAATCACGCCCGATGCCATAATGTTGCGTTGGAAAATTTCGGCATAACCCGCCAAACTTTGAACGCCTTCCTGAATACGCGCACCACCCGAATCATTGATACCGATTAGCGGTGCACCGGCTTTCATCGCCATATCCATCACTTTGCAAATTTTCTTTGCAAATGTTTCCGAAAGCGAACCGCCAAATACTGTAAAATCTTGTGAAAATACGTATACCAAACGCCCGTCAATTGTACCGTAGCCGGTTATTACACCGTCAGACAAAAACGTTTGCTTTTGCATTTCGAAGTCTGTACAACGATGTCTTACGAACATGTCGAATTCCTCAAAAGAGCCTTCATCTAAAAGGAGTTCTATACGTTCGCGAGCTGTGAGTTTGCCTTTTGCGTGTTGAGCGTCGATGCGCGATTGTCCGCCACCGAGTCTGGCTTTTGCGCGACTGTCAAGCAAAAGCTGGATTTTATCTTCAAATGTCATGATACTGATGATTTACGATTTGCTACAAAATTCCATTAATACACCATTAGTAGATTTTGGGTGTAAAAAGCCGATTTTTAAACCTTCCGCACCGATGCGAGGTGTTTTGTCGATAAGTGCAACGCCTTTTTCTTCTGCAGCTTTCAGAGCTTCACTAACGCTTTCAACAGCGAATGCAATATGATGAACACCTGGACCTTTTTTCTCTACAAATTTGCCGATAGGTCCTTCCGGATCGGTTGTTTCCAAAAGTTCGATTTTCGTGTCGCCAACTTGGAAAAACGCGACTTTAACTTTTTGTTCGGCGACTTCTTCAACCGCATAACATTTCAATCCAAGTATAGTTTCGTAGTACTTGATGCTTTCTTCGAGATTGTCAACAGCAATCCCAATGTGCTCAACATGAGTGGGTTTCATGGTATTTTGATTTTAATTTTTGACGTAAAGAATGCGAATACACTATCGCTTTGCAAAGTTACAACAAATTTTGCAAAAAGTCAAGACATTATTTATAAATTTTATTAAGCGGTAAATTCAACTCTCAAAATGTAATTTTTTTTCAATAATTTGCACATCACATTTTAACTATAACAACAAAATATCAACTTTTTTTCGTATCTTTGCAAAAAGTTTCGTCATGAACACGCAAACATTACATAAAGAAACGAATGATAAGGTTGCATTTTTGAGTTTTATTGTTCCTGAATTTGCCAAGTCGTATAAAATGCCAATGCCCGATACATACGACTATCTAAAGAAATATGGTGCATGGGATTATCTTAATGAAAATTGGTGGGCATTGCATACCGACAATCCATTTTGGACGGTACGATATTTGTACGATATGTGCTACAACAACGGAGGGCTACGATAATGCAGGTTTATCACGGTGGTTATACGGAAATATTTGACATTGACTTGTCGAAAAGCCAATCCAACAAAGATTTTGGTAAGGGTTTTTATGTAACCAAATTCTGCAAACATGCCGAAGCATGGGCGATAAACATGGCTCGTCGTTGTAATAAAGAGCCGTTTGTGACTGAATTTACTTTTTTTGAACGTGCTTTTGAAGAGGACAGATATAAAGTTTTGCGATTTGACGATTACAGCGAAGCGTGGTTGGACTTTGTTGTATTAAACCGTGATCCTGCTTTTACAACAAATCAACACGATTACGACCTTATAGAAGGTCCGATTGCAGATGACAAAGTGCAAAATCGAATTAACGATTTTTTG
>JAIRRI010000097.1 GCA_031256055.1 Bacteroidales bacterium | reverse complement strand
ATGCTACACATTGCAATTTTATAGATGTTGAGATTTATGACATCATGGGAAGAATGCTCAAATGCCCGAAAACAATCAATAGTAATGAGGAAATTTTGATGGATATTTCTGGGTTTCCGGCAGGAGTGTACTCTCTGCGAATATTAACCGACAGCGGAGTAGTAGCGAAAAAGGTTGTTAAACAGTGATCTGTGATGAATGATTAAGAATGAGAAGGGCGCTTTGAAGAAGGCGCCCTTTTTTGTTAAAACTCAAATAAGCGGTATAA
This sequence comes from Bacteroidales bacterium, assembly GCA_031256055.1. GTDB lineage: Bacteria > Bacteroidota > Bacteroidia > Bacteroidales > P3 > WRKV01. The sequence continues at coordinate 2,779 of JAIRRI010000097.1, read as the reverse complement.
CTTACCAAACAGGGAAAACAACCTTGTTTTTACCGCATACGCATCCCGTTGCCGACGTCTGATGCGCCGCAAATACACATTATAAAAGTTCGTTTGTCAAACCAAAAAATATAACTTTAGTTACCAATGCTCCCGTTAGTAGCCGTTAATATTTATTTTTATTGAACTATGCTGCATTTTATTACATTGGTGTTTTGACTTTTTGATTTGTATTATAAACAAAAATGAACCCCAATCGCCGTAGGCGATAAATGCGAATAACCCCGTGCAAGCCGAAGGCGCAGCTCGGGGTAGAAGAGCGCAACACGCTAACCCTGAACTCCGTAGGAGTTCAATAATGGGAATGTAGAGACGCAATTAATCGCGTCTCTACGATGAGGCTGAATGAGCCCTTGCGTGAGGGATGGTAGCGGATACCCCACAGCCTTGCGAAGGTGAATGTGAGGCTGTCTTAAAACACAGCCTCTTTTTTTCTGATTTATGCTGCTTGTTGTGTTGATTGATGATTGAAGTTGTTTTTTACAAGTTCTATAGCGAATAGTGGCGTAATAAAAATAAAAACAATCACATTTTTATCTTTTAACGGCATTTTACTTTTCTTTTTGGGCGTATTTTCGATTTTATTGTGCAGTTTTTTAATATTAAAGGCAACGGCGAAGATGGCAAAATCCATTTTGATTTTGTCTAAACCGAAGTGTCTGAAACGATCATATTGGCAGTTGGCTTTTGTCTGTCCGTAGACCGCCTCCGGTTCTATCGGTCTTCGGCTGCGATGCAGCAGCCCCTCTTCGGAAGTAAGCAACTCACGAGCCTTTTTTCGATATTCATTGAGTTTATGATTCACTTCTATTTTTCGATTTTCTTCTGCTTTGTGACATAGTGATTTCAGTGGACACCCTGTACAGTTTTTTGCTCTATAAAACGTTATTTTTGCCTTGTATCCGTTTTCACTTTCTCGTGTGGTAGTTCCCACTTTGTCCATGTGTTGCCCCATGGGACAAACAAAGTAATCTTCTTCTTTGTTGTAAAATAAATTTTGAGTAAGAAATGGGTTGTTTTTGAATGACTCTTTTTGTTCTGCATGAAAAAGGGGATATTTTACATAAGCTTCAATTTCATTGCTTTGCAGAAATTCATAGTTTTCTTCACTGCCATAACCCGAATCGGTAACCTCCTTTTTTGGCATTTTCTTATAACGTTCTTTAAATCCATTGTTGAACGGAATAAAAGTAAGAAAATCGGTAGGGTTTGAAAAAAAATCGAAATGAATATAAAATTGATTTGCAGTACCGGTTTGTACATTATAGGCGGGTTTGAGTTGCCCATTTTGCATGTGATCGTCTTTCAGGCGCATAAAAGTTGCTGAAGTGTCTGTCTTTGAATAACTATTGCGATTGCCCAATGTATCCAAATGATTTTCATACTCCTGTAATTTGGGCAAATGCTTTTCTTCAAGGATTTTAACTGCCTTTGTTTCTTCCTTTGAGAGGTTTTCGCGATTAATGGCGGCAATACGTTCTTTCAGTTCTTTCGAGTTAAATGGTTTTGGTGGTTCATCATCAGGCTGATTGTCTTGAGCTATACCTTCTTCTATCTGTTTCAAAATCATAAGGATTTTGGCTTCGAGTTTTGCCTTGTTTTTTTCAACCGTTTTACGCCAAACAAAGGTATAACGATTAGCACGAGATTCAAACTTGGTACCATCAAGATACATAACATCCAAACTTAAATAGCCCATTTCAACAAGCAACAGAACAACTTGTGTAAATATCTTATCAATAGTATCTTTAAGACGCGAAGTACGAAACAGGTTGATCGTGTTGTGATCGGGTGTTTGCATACCGGTAAGCCACATATAATGGATGTTCTCTAAATTTTGCTTTTCAATCTTGCGACAAGAATAAATATTGTTCAAATAGGCAAAAAGAATGAGCTTGAGCATCATACGAGGACTGTAGCTGCTACAGCCACCGCCTTTATAAGTGTCAATAATCTCGCTAATGTCGAGATTATCCACTATTTGGTTAAGCAAACGAACAGGTGCGTTGGTCGGAATTTTTTCATCCAGGCTCATGGGAAACATGCAAACCTGCCCTTGACCATAGTGTTTAAAAACTACTTTTGACATATTTTATATGTTTGATATTCAGGCACAAAGATATAAAAAATATCAAACAGTCAGCGAAAATTGAATAATTTTTTTAATAATCGAATAAGGGAGATTTAACACGATGGGTGCGCATTAGCTACTAAGGGAACCTTGAATACTAATGGCTTATTTTGGCTCAGTCTGAAAATCGGGTGGGTGATAAAATCAATTAAAATAAATACATGAATAGTCCATCTATCGGGATAATAAACCTCATTCTTACCTCATTTGACAACAAAACTACCTCAGTAGCAAAATGATACACCTTCCCCCTATAACCTCATTCACCTCATTTAAATACATCAAAAATGAGGTAATGAGGTTGTTTAGATACGTACTAATTCTGTACTACTGAGGTAGTTTTGTTATTAAAATGAGGTGTAAATTAGGTTTTTTATGAAGCTATCATCACAAATCATTTTTATTTTATCTTTCCCACCCGATTTTCAGACTGACCCCTTATTTTTGCTTAATCGGACATGGTTAAAAAAGAATTTAGTAAAAAAAAGGCTGTTCTACTTTTGAGACAGCCTCAACGTGCGGAGGGAGAGCCGGCACGCCCAAAGAAAAAAAATAAAATATAAACTACCCCGTCTCGCTTCGCGAGCCACCCCTTCAAAATTTGAAGGG
>JAIRRI010000074.1 GCA_031256055.1 Bacteroidales bacterium | reverse complement strand
ACAAGCGAGATCCTTATCAGATACAGCACTTCGTTCCAAACGCCGCGTTCGAGAGATATCTTCATTTCGCCGATAACCGTTCGCGCCATACCGCCGCCAACACCGGTTAACGAAGATGGATTTTCGTTCGCAAAACAAGTGAACGTTAGAGAAATTACGACTTGCGAACCTGTAGACTTCTCATTCTTCATCGAAAACACGAATTGCGATGATAGATACGTACAATTCTTAGATACCTTACCTGAGTATATGTATTGGGAACCAAACACGTTAGTGTTGGATACCACTAACGCTATGCACAACGGTAAGATTGCAATCAATAATTACGCCGGAAGCAGGCTGTTGAGAATAGATTCTTTAATGGTTCCGGGCGGCGGTTCGAGAATCAGACTTAGAGCAACGGCCAGATTTGAAGACAATGCACCTGCCGGAATCTACGACAACCGCGCTATGATCGTATATGATGCAATTGAAAATAGTGTTCCTATAATCAAAGAACTTCACAGTTTGGATAGAGAAACGCTTGAACTGTCCCCGTCCATATCTGTAGGAGAAGGAGAAAAACAAGAACCTATAACCGTAGATGTAATGGCACCGGCAAACTATCGGGAGAATAACGAGATAACCATTACTTACAGGATTGACAATCCGAATCCTCCAATAACGGATATGTATTTGGATGTTGATTATAATGAAACGTTCACTTATGTGATGAATAGTTTCGGAATGACCAATGCAGCAAATCAGCCAATAAGCGGGGTTTATCGTGTAACAACTGATGATGGAGAAGATCCTCCTGTGCCGATTTTGACCATTGCAGGCGATGTAAACGGTAATACAGGATTCATTTTGCCTTCGGGAGTATCTTATATTACCTTCAAGTTGAAAGCGCCTGAGTATGACGGCTTGGTAAGTGAATTGGACGACAATGGTGTATTCGTTACCAAAGAAACATTAGTAATTTTCCATTCATTCTCATCTGAAATAGAAGATCCATGTGCAATAGATGTCATTACTAAAATGAGTGGAGAAAGACAGATTCCGTATGGAAGTATAACTCATATCAAAACGAACAGGAATAGAACGTTTAGGATATTCCGAAGAAGACAATAGGTGTTATATTTGCATTATAAAAAAAGCGAAACCTTTTGGGGTTTCGCTTTTTTTATTAAAAAGTGTCAATACTCCCACCTTTCCTTTTAGTACCGTAAAATTGTTAATAACTCGACAATTTATTAACAATTTACTCTTTTTTTAGAAAAAAATATACGAAAATCGAAAGTTGAGCGTTATATAGGTGTAGAAAATTTTATTTAATTAAAACAAAAAAACACCATGAAAAAGAAATTAAAAATCGGCGAATTCGGATCTATTTACACTCAATTCAAAAACAAACCCAAAGAAGCTATTAAACATTTGAAAAAAGTACAAAATGGCGAATGCCTGAAAGCATTGTATCGGCAAGAAATCGGTTTTGTCGATATTGTTTGGGGTAAAAACGATGAAAATAATCGTGGTTACGGATTAAAGCATATCATTGAAAAACACGGCACTCAAATTAAAAGATTATTAGGCTACGAAGTTGAGGATTTTATTCCATTTGCTTTTCAGTATGGAAAAATACAACCTCAAAAAGAAAAATACAAAATTCGAATTGCAAGCGACTCGCACATTATAGTGCTCTTAACTGAATGGAAGGGTGGAAAAAAGACCCTTTTGTTAACTTCATTTGCTATGAAAAAAAGGAAGCAAAAACCATAATTTTTGCTTCCTTTGGTGATATTCAGAACTGTGTGCGGTGAATATACTTTATATGTAGTCCGAACTGTACACTCCAAAACCGATGCAAAGTTACAAATTATTTTTGAAATAACCAAATTTATGCTCGGCACGGACTTAATAGTCCGCGCCGACAAAGAAATCGTGAATGTGGTAATCTAACTACTTAAATCGCACCCATCGTCAACACGACCACAAGCAAACCGATAATGGGGTAAAGCTCTGCAAATACCGCCACAATCAGTGTGTTTGCAAATACCTTGTGCCCTGCGCCGATTGCTGCAATACCGTTTGAAGCCACGCTTGCTTGTCTAATAGCAGAATAGAAACAAAGCAGACCCAAAGTCAATCCTGCGCTAAATATAGCAATAGCAGGCAACATACCCATGTCAGCCGCTAATTTCCCTTGCATAAGGAAAAAGCCGATAAAGCCGTAAAGTCCTTGTGTACTGGGAATTGCCGAAAGAATTAAACATTCTCCAAATCCGCCCGGATTTTTCTTTACTGCTCCAACAGTGGCATTTCCACATGCTGATACACCTAAGATACTGCCAATTCCGGAAAATGCAAGTGTGAGTCCTACGCCTATGTAGGCTACTACAATTGGTTCCATAGTTTTTTGATTTTTTTGTTATTATTGATTATTTTTAATTTTTTCAAACGGTTTGTATTCTCTTCCGCCACCTTCGAATTGGGCGTTTTTATAGAATTCGACAAATGTTAAGCGCAAAGGGTGTACAAAAGCACCGATTAAAGTTAGCAATAAATTCAATGAGTGTCCGACTAGTAAAATCAACAGAGTTACCAATATACCTACAAACGGGATATCCGGACTCATTTCAAACGCTAACTTATTAAATACACCGCCTAAAATACCTCCCGTTAAGCCCAAAGCGAACAAACGCACATACGACAAGAAATCGCCAAGCACGCCGGTTGCCATATTGAAGGCATCCCAAAATCCAAGCCCGAATTGCAGAACAGGATGTGTGCCGGGGCTGTTGAAAAAGAAAATTGCTACACCACTGAGTGCAAAAAGTCCATAGAATCCATACATCAACGGTTGCGGGATAGCCACACCAATCATTGGCAGTCCATAGGCTCCAAGTAATGCAAGTATCAAAACCAACCAACCCATTCGGGCAATTGCAAACTTAAATCCTCGCTTTTTTATGATGTTGGCAATGCTCACCATCATTCCAAACAGAATTTGTACGCCTCCTAAAGCAAATGCCATAATCATCATTTTGTCTTGATCGAAAAAATAATGTTTGATTCGCGCCAAAGCCGGCACTTTCACCAGTTCAACACCGAAAAATGTTCCTCCTAACAATCCAAAAATAATTGCTGCAACGCCAAACCACTGCGCCAAACTCACGATTGGACGAAGCGCTGCACTGAGTTTGCGTTTCACCAAAAATCCACCGAGTAAGAGCAATAAGCCATATCCTGCGTCGCCTGTGCAAAATCCTACAAACATCATGAAAAACGGCGCAAAAAACGGTGTTATATCCAATTCGCCATAATTCGGCAAAGAGAATATTTTTGTGATCGGTTCAAATAATTTCACAAACCGATTATTTTTCAACAAAACCGGCACATTATCGCCTTTTTCGATGTTCAATGCAGTGTAATAAACGGGATGTCTATCCAAAAATTCAAGCAAAGCCGCTTCTTTTTCTTCCGGAATGAAGCCTTGAACGACGCGAACCGTGTCATCAAGCGTTGATTCGGTGCAGGTAGCAATACGATCAAACGAGAGTGCGTTTTGCAAGCGTGTGCGTTCTTCGTAAAGCGTCGGCAAGTACGGAATCATTTCCTTAAAACTCTTGTTTAGTGCTGCACGGCGAATTTTTAGCACATCGACTTCTTCCATTTGCGTGTTGAGCGAGATG
>JAIRRI010000043.1 GCA_031256055.1 Bacteroidales bacterium | reverse complement strand
CTCTACACAACAGAACCAAATATGAAAACTATATCGCTATATTCAGCAAACATTTCGCCGATGTAAATTTGAACGAACGCACCTACCAACTATCAGAGAGATTGGGCTGGGACGGCGAATGGGGCGGTGAGTTTGAAATATTCCAAACTTACAACAATGCAGGAAAAGTAACCGAATATAAGCATTATGGTTTTGATTGGGACAACAACAAAGTTGGTCAAATGTGGAACAAATACACTTTTAACACTAACAACGAACTAACCAAAGAAGAACGCTATAGTGGAGATTGGGTAAGCCAAGATAATTGGTCGTTAAGGGAGACCTTGCTTTATGAATATGAAAACGGAGTAAGAACAAGTCTAATGAGTTATTTCTTGGATATAATGCGTCCGGGACGTGGCTGGGAGTTAGAAATGGATTTTGCTGTGCCTTTCAACGATTTACTTATTTGGGCAAATATTTACGGAGACCCTGAAGGGGAAGCGCTTCTTCCATATAAGACGAATGTTATCACACATTACTTCGCCAACTGGGATCAGTGGGGAGATGTGGAAGAATTTCTCACAAATACGTGGACTTATTATTGGACACAAGTTGAAATAGATATGACTTCCATTCAAGATGATATTGCTACCGACTTAAGGAAAGCGGTAACCGTTTATCCAAATCCTGTGAAAGATATGTTGCATATTCAAACCGAACAAACTATTCAATCCGTTTTTGTGTTTGATTTGAGTGGTAAACTATTGATACACGTTCGTGGAAATCAGCAAACCATTAATTTACAATCCCTCCAAACAGGAAATTACATAGTTCGTATTCACACGGACAAAACTATTGTTCCGGTGAAGATTGTAAAACAATAAACTATTTTGTTATGTAAAACGCAGTCGAGACATCCCATGGGAAATTCCTCGACTGCGTTTTGCATAATAACCTTGTTCGCAATTATGAATTGGTAATCGAATCCTGATTTCTCAACATCTCCAAAAGCCCGTCTTTCCAATGCGGAATGGATAATCCAAAGCGTTGCTTGATTTTGGATTTGTTCAAAACGGAATAAAACGGACGTGTCGCAGGAGTAGGATAGTCTTTGCTTTCTATTGGAAATGCTTGGCATTTGAAATTGCATTGTTGCATAATTTCTTTGGCGAAATCATACCAGCTGCACACGCCTTCGTTTGAATAATGATAGATTTGTACACCTTCTTTCCAGTCGGTTAATTGCGGAATTATGGCCCATATCGCTTCTGCTAAATGTCCTGCAAATGTTGGTGTCCCAACTTGGTCGTAAACCACGTTCAGCGCTTCATGAGAGCGACCTAATTTTTGCATCGTAAACACAAAATTATGTCCAAAATTGGAATATAACCATGATGTTCGAATGATGATACCTTTTTCCGCTGTTTTTGCAATCTGTTCGCCACGCCATTTGGAAATTCCGTAAAATGAAACAGGCTCCATTATATCTATTTCTCTGTAGGGTTTGTAGCTGTGTCCGTTGAAAACGTAATCGGTAGACATGTGAATTAGAAAACAGTTGTGTTTGGAACATACATTCACCAAATTTGCAACAGCCTGGTAGTTGACAGTCAAAGCGAGATTTTGCTCTGTTTCCGCCTTATCCACGGCAGTGTAGGCCGCGCAATTCACAACGAAATCTATTTGATTTTTTTTGAAAAAATCATCAACATCGACCTCTTTTGTAATGTCCAATTCGTCCACGTCTGTGAACAGAAAATTGGCATTCGGAAGTAATGCGGTTCGCTTTTTGAGTTCGTTGCCAAGTTGTCCGTTAGCGCCTGTTACAAGGATATTCATGCTATTCTTTACATATTCTTATTAAGAAGACATTCAAAACCAATTCCGATATAGTCGAAGCCTGCTTTCAAAAGTTCATCTTTTTCGTAGATATTTCGTCCATCGAAAACAACCGGAGTTTTCAGCATTCCCTTTATTTTCGCCCAATCGGGGAAACGAAACTCTGTCCATTCGGTGGTTAAAAACAATACATCTGCACCATTCAGAGCATCGTAATGATTTTCGGCGTATTCAATTTTATCACCAATTCTGCGTTTACATTCGTCAATCGAAACAGGGTCGAACGCTTTCACCTTGCACCCTGCTTTTGTGAGCAAATCAATCAACACCAATGCAGGTGCTTCACGCATATCATCGGTTCCGGGCTTGAATGCCAATCCCCACATGGCAACGGTTTTTCCTGCGATATTTCCATTGAAATATTTTTGAAACTTCTTGAAAAGAATGGTTTTTTGTTCGTCGTTTACTTCCTCCACGCTTTGCAATACGCGCATGGTGTAGCCGTTTTGTTCGGCAGTTTTCACTAAGGCTTTCACGTCTTTCGGGAAACATGAACCACCGTAACCGATGCCGGGATATAGAAATTTACTGCCAATTCGGCTGTCGCTTCCGACACCTCTACGTACTTGATTGATATCTGCGCCCACCAATTCGCAAAGATTTGCAACATCATTCATAAAACTGATGCGTGTTGCCAACATAGCGTTCGACGCGTATTTCGTCATTTCAGCAGAAGGCACATCCATAAAAATAACAGGGTGTCCGTTGAGTGTGTATGGTTTATACAAACGTTTCATTACTTCTTCCGCACGTTCGCTTTCCACGCCAACTACAATGCGTTCGGGATACATAAAATCTTTGACCGCAGAACCTTCTTTCAAAAATTCGGGATTAGATGCAACATCGAACTCTATTTTTATATTTCGAGCATCTAATTCGCCTTGAATGGCTTGACGAACTTTGGCGGCAGTTCCTACAGGAACGGTGCTTTTTGTTACAACCAAAACGTACTTATTCATGTGTTTTCCAACCGTTTTTGCCACGTCTAAAACATATTTCAAATCGGCAGAACCGTCTTCATCGGGAGGCGTTCCAACAGCAGAAAAAACAACATCGGCTTCATTCAAACACTCGCTCAAATCTGTTGAAAAACGAATAGTTCCACGTTGAATGTTTTTTGTCAAAAGTTCGTCCAAACCTTGTTCGTAAATGGGCGAGATACCTTTTTTCAGGTTGTCAATTTTGGCTTTGTCAATATCCACGCAAGTTACATCAATACCTACATCTGCAAAGCAAACACCAGTCACCAAGCCGACATAACCTGTTCCTACAATAACAATTTTCATAGTTTTATTTTTTGGACAAAGATACAAAAAAAAAATGAAATGGCAAAAATTACAACTGCATTCGCAATAAATTCAATGCTGATAAGCTTGCTCTAAGAATGTTTCGTTCCCGAATATCGCCATATAAAAACTTTTCGGCAATGGTTTTTTCGGGCGTTGCAACGGCAATCCAAATCGTACCGACAGGTTTTTCATCCGTTCCGCCACCTGGACCTGCAATCCCTGAAACAGCAATAGTATAATCCGTTTGAAACAATTTTTTTGCACCTTCCGCCATTTCTTTCACGCATTGTTCACTCACAGCACCAGATTTTTCAAGCGTTTGCAAAGAAACGTTGAGCAAATTTTGTTTGATTTCGTTGCTATATGCTACAACTGAACCTTTAAAAATCTCAGAACTTCCAGGCAGTAATGTGATGCGATGTGAAATATAGCCACCCGTGCAACTTTCAGCAAAGGACAAAGTTTGCTTTTTGTCTTTCAACAAACGAAACACAACGGATTCCAAACTTTCATTTTCGTAGCCGTAAATCAGTTCGGGAATGAGGTGGTGAAGTTCGCTCAATTGCTTGGTTATTTCTGCGTTTAGAGCGTTTTCATCAGTTCCGGATGCGTCTAATCGCAATCGTAAAATACCGGGTTGTGGCAAATAGGCGAGTTTGAAATTGGGAGGTAAGTTATCTTCCCAAGATGCAATTCGTTCGGACAGAAA
>JAIRRI010000026.1 GCA_031256055.1 Bacteroidales bacterium | reverse complement strand
AAATGCTGTTTTCTCGCCTCGCATAAATACACGCTATTCCTTTAACGAAAACATCACTTTACGTGCAAGCTATGGTACGGGTTTTCGCGCTCCACAGATTTTTGATGAGGACTTGCACGTTGCTGCGGTGGGTGGTGAAGTGTTGTTGATTACAGTTGATCCCGATTTGAAACCTGAGTATTCCAATAGTTTTAATTTCTCAATGGATTTGAATAAAAAATTCGGAAAGGTTGCAAGCAATCTTTTGATAGACGCGTTTTATACGGATTTGAGAAATGTGTTTGTTCTTGAAGAGGCGGAAAATTATAGTGATGACAATTTACATTTCGTTCGCACCAACGCGGAAGGTGCAGTGATGCAAGGTATCAACTTCGATTTGAATTTGGGTATAACACCTAAATTCGTTGCCAATGCTGGTTTTACTATTCAAACCAGTCGTTATAAAAAGGAACACGAGTGGGCAGACGATATGTTTACAAAAAAAATGTTGCGTGCCCCTGATCATTATGGCTACATTACATTGAACTATACGCCTGTAAAAAAACTCAATATTTCCGCAACAGGAACTTACACCGGCTCTATGCTTGTACCTCATCTAGCAAGCGAAATTCAGGAGATTGGAAAGAATTACTTATTTTCGACACCTTCGTTTTTCGATGCAGGAGTTAGAGTTGCTTACGAATTTCAACTTTCAAAACTGCTGAGAATGCAAGCCGGTATTGGCATTAGAAACATTTTTGACCAATTCCAAAAAGAAAATCCCGGCGGAGCGTTGCGTGATGCCGGATTTGTTTACGGACCGGCAATGCCGCGACTGGTCACTTTTGGATTAAGATTTTCGATGTAATAATTATAGGGGCGAGGCATGCCTCGCCCCTACATATAAAAAAAAATCGTATCTTTGCACTTTAAAAATCAAAATTTATATGAAAATTTTCACACCTAAACAGATTTTGTCCACATTGTTTTTGTTGATATTTTCATCGTCAATAGCCCAAACGTCGGTATTTGACACCATAATAAGTTTTCAGACCGAACTTGATCCTGTGACGATAACTTCTCAACACGGCAATCAGCGCTTGCTTGATATTCCTGCTTCCATTACGGCAATCAACGCACGAACGCTTGAAAATGCCAATATCGTTACGATGGAGCAATTAGCAGGTTTTGTGCCGGGTTTGAATGTGTTGATGCAAACTCCCGGACGTCCAAATTTAGTTATTCGCGGACTCACAAGTGATGAGGTTAGTCCAACGGCTCAACCACGTGTGTCGGTGTATTTCAATCATGCACCGATCAGTCGTGCAACTATGGCAGTTACCGAACTTTACGATATGGAACGTATTGAAGTGCTGAAAGGTCCGCAGGGAACGCTTTTTGGGCGTGGTGCGCAAGCCGGAGCCATAAGTTTTATTACACGAAAACCAACCGATTATTTCGGCGGATATGTTACGACTGGCTTTGGAAATTTCGGTATGGCACATGTTGAGGGTGCATTGAATTTACCCGTAATTGAACATGTGCTTTCAACTCGCATTGCAGGAATTTACAGTTATCACGACGGATATGTGAAAAATACGTCGGGCGGAAAACTCAATGGAAAAAATACTGCAGGAGGACGATTTACAACGTCTTTCACACCAAAAAACAGTCAATTTAGAGCCGATTTAACCGTAAATTATCAACGCGACGATGAGCCGGGAACAGCATTTATGAGTAGGACTTTACCAAACGATGAAGTTGATATTTTCAAGTACGAAGCAACGCTCGACGAAAATGGAGATTTTTACAACAAACGCGAAGTTTTCGGAACAATTCTCAATACTCGTTATCATACGAACGAAAAAAATTATTTCAGTTCGATCACATCATTTTTCAACAACAAAGCCGATTCGCGTTTCGACGGTGACGGCTCTGCTGCTCCTGCAATAGACATGGAAGAACGCGGACGAGCCAAACAATTCATGCAAGAACTTCGCTATAATTTTTCTCACGGAAGTCGGTTTACGGGAATTGCAGGTGCAAGTTTTTGGCGCGAAAATGTAAATCATTTATACACGTTCAGACCCGGGGAGCAATACTTAGCAGCCTTGATGATGCAGTATTTTATGCCGGAACTGATACCTCCCGGCTATCAATTGTTTGTTGATGGGAAGCCAAATCCGTTAACGGCATTGGTTGTGCCCGGCTGGCTGTTGGGTTTGCCTTTGGATCTGGAATTGCCCCTTGCGGAATATCATGTGGAAGATAATTATACCGAAGCCGTCAACAGTTCTTATGATTTATTTTTCGATGCCTCGTATGAAATTTTTCCAAAATTGACGTTTACCGCAGGTGTACACGGCACGTTTGAAACATTCACAATTACCAATCGTTCCCGCTTTGTTGACGGCGAACGTTCAGCATTGGGAATGATGTCAGGGCGATTTCCAAATTTCTTTTTCAAACCTGTTGATAATCCCAAAAGAAGCGAATCTTTTTTCGGGCTCACATGGCGAGCCGCTTTGAAATATGATCTTGACAATCGTTCCAACATTTATGCAGGTTATTCAAAAGGACGCCGTCCCAATGTGCTTCAATACGATTCGGAAGGAAAATACGAAGTAATAGATGCAGAAAAATTACACAGTTTCGATGTCGGATACCGAATTTTCGATTGGCGATTTATGTTTGATATATCTTTGTATTATCAACTTTACAGAGATTTTCAGTCGTGGAAATGGGAAGGTATGGACTATCTGCAAGAGGGCATTGATAAAGCCACATCTTACGGAACAGAAATTTCTGCAAGATATTGGCTGAATAAGTATTTGACTATTTTCGGTAATTATGCCTACATTCACGCAACTTTCGACGATAAGGACAACAATGGAAAACCTCAACTCAACGCAGGAAATTCGTTTCGCCTCACACCAAGAAACAGTTTTTTGCTCGGTTTTACTGCAGGTTTCGATGTTGCGAACAATATCCGCATAACATTGACACCGACCTATTCTTGGAAAAGCCAATTTTTCTTTGAAGATTCTAACGATAAAGGAATAGAACAAGACGCGTATGGTTTGTTAAACGCAAATTTCGCCGTACATTTCAAAAAACAAGGATTAACCGCTTCGCTGTTTGGCAGTAACCTCACCAACGAAAAATACCTCATCGGTGCAGGTAATATGGGCGCAATGTTCGGAATTCCGACTTTCGTTCCGGGAGCGCCAAAAATGATAGGCGCACGACTAACATGGAAATTCAATTCATAAATAAAATAATAATGTTAAACCAAATTAAAATTTAAGTATTATGAACAAAAAGTTTTTAAAATTTTCGTTAGTAATTGGCTTAATGGCAGGAGTTGTTGCACTTTATTCGTGCAAAAAAGAAAACAAAGATGAGCCAACACCTGATGAACCAACATCTCAAGAATTAGGCATACAAGCCGCACACGAATTGTGCGATTGCTTTTCAAATGCAGAAGATTTTATGGAAGAAATGAATTGTATGTTGGGATTAATGACCAAATATGACGGTATGTTTCGCAATCCGCAAACGGGAGAAGAAGGCGACCCTGAATTTGAAGACGCATTTAACAACGAGTTTATGGGAAATTGTGATCCAAGCAACATACCACAGTGGTTTATTGACATGTGGACAAAATAATCAAAAAAATATGAAGTAGTGTGGGATTATTGCAAATCACGACATCTCCCCACACAACGAGGTTTGCAATAATTCTGCAACTTTCGATTTCGGCGTTATTGAGCCCAACAAAATCATTAGTTTTGTAACGGCGGATTCCGTAGTTAGGTCTTCGCCATTGATGACGCCTGCTTTGAGCAGTTCTACGCTGGCTTCATATTTACCCATCTCTACTTTTCCCTTTTTGCATTGCGTTACGTTGAGAACAATTAATCCGTTGTCAATCGCATGTTTCAGCGCATTTATAAACCAAGAAGCAGAAGGCGCATTTCCGCTTCCGTAAGTTTCCAAAATCAAACCTTGCAACCCTTCAATTGCCAAAATACTTTCCACTGTATTTTGCGAAATTCCGGGATAAAGTTTCAAAATTGCAACACGATCATCCAATTTTTTATGTACCAATAATCCTCGCGATTCGACTGGCTGCAAAATCGCATGATGATTGTATTTTACATGAATACCAACCTCAGCCAACGGTGAATAATTACCCGAATAAAACGCATTGAAATTTTCGGCATTCAGTTTAGTGGTGCGATTTCCACGATACAAATTATTTTCAAAACAAATGCACACTTCGGGAACTAAAGCCTTGCCGTTTTCTTTATATCCCGCGATTTCAACAGCGTTAATCAAATTATCTTTTCCGTCGCTTCGCAACACGCCAATCGGCAATTGCGAGCCTGTCAGAATAACAGGCTTTTTCAAACCTTCCAACATGAAACTCAACGCCGACGCTGTGTACGACATCGTATCCGTACCGTGCAAAACCACAAATCCATCGTAATCGTTGTAGTTTTCCTCGATTACTTTGGCGATTTCAACCCAATATTCGGGACGCATATCCGACGAATCAATGATTTCAGAAAAACTGTACGTACCGATATCAATATTGAGTTTGCGCAAACTCGGCATGGTTTCGAGCAACGACGAAAAATCGAATGGCGACCATATTCCGGTTTTGGGGTCTTGCACCATTCCGATGGTGCCGCCGGTATAGATTAGGAGGACTTTTGGGTTCATATTTCGGTTATATTTGTAGGGGTGTATTGCATACGCCCTATTGACATTTATCTCAATTGCTGGCAAGGGCTTATGCAATACGCCCCTACGGGGTTATATTAAAAAGTTTTAATGTCTGTGCGGTTGTTTTTTCCGCAACAATTTCGAGTGGTATGTTTTTAATTTCTGCAATACGTTGTGCAATTAGCGGAATATACGCTGGTTCGTTGCGTTTGCCGCGATAGGGATCCGGTGCAATAAATGGTGCATCGGTTTCCAACAAAATATGTTCGAGATCAAAAGCGTCGATCACTTGCCAAAGTTTGCTGTTTTTGAACGTTACAACACCGCCGATACCGAGATAAAATCCTAAATCCACAATGCGTTTGGCTTGTTCGACCGAACCTGTGAAGCAATGAAACACACCTCGCAAAGTTCCGTCATCAAAGCGTTTCAAAACTTTCATCGTTTCTTCAAATGCATCGCGCGAATGAATAATTAACGGCAGGTTTTTTGCTTTTGCCAATTGTATTTGCGTTTCAAACACTTCAATTTGCTCGGATAAAAACGTTTTATCATGATACAAATCCAATCCGGCTTCACCAATTCCATAGTAGTGACGGGCATTTGCCGCTTTGAGCATAATATCCAATTCCGTTTTGTAAGTTTCGTTTACATGGGTGGGATGCAACCCGATGGAAGGAAAACAATTCTCCGGAAAGCGATCACAAATCTCGGAAACCGGTTGTATAGTTTCACTATCTACATTCGGAATAATCATATACTGAACGCCTGCTTTGAGAGCTCTGTCAAAACAGTTTTGAAGATCCTCGTGAAAATCTTCGAAATAAAAATGAATATGTGAGTCTGCAAAAATCATTCGTGCAAAAGTACAAAAAAAATCGCACTTTGCCAAATTTGTTCGATTTTTTTTGTATCTTTGCAACCTAAACTAAAAAATAAAAACAAACTATCATGATTACAAAACTCAAACAAATTATCGAAGCTGTAAAAAGCAAAGAAAAAAAACGCTTGGTGGCCGCGTTTGCCAACGATTCTCACACCATTGGTGCTATCAATATGGCAGTTGAAAAAGGTATTATTGACGCCACTTTAGTTGGCGACATCGAAACGATGAAAAAAGTTTGCGTCGAAGAAAAAATCGACGTCAACAAATTCGAGCTCGTTCAAGAAAGTGATGAACAAAAAGCAGCTGACTTGGCTGTAAAACTCATCAACGAAGGCAAAGGCAATATGTTGATGAAAGGACTTGTCAGCACGGACAAATACATGCGCGCCATTCTGAACAAAGACACCGGTTTGATGCCTAACCCCAAAGCAACGCTTTCGCACGTAGGCGTTTTGGAAGCTCCAAGATACCACAAATTGATGGTGTGTAGCGATATGGCAATTATTCCTGCACCGGATATGAAACAAAAAACAGCGATTGTCGGTTTTTGTGTGAATGTTGCTAAAGCCTTAGGTATTGCAACTCCGAAAGTAGCGATGATTGCTGCAACCGAACAAGTATCTGTTGGAATGCCGGCTTGCGTTGATGCGGCTATTATTGCAAAAATGGGCGATCGCGGACAAATCAAAGGCGCTCTCATAGATGGCCCGTTGGCACTTGATGTTGCGATTGATAAAGAAGCTGCGCAAATCAAAAAATTAACCAGTGAAGTGGCCGGTGATGCCGATTGTTTGGTGTTTCCTAATATAGAATCCGGAAATGTATTCTACAAAACTTGTACCAAATTAGTAGGTAGCGAATTAGCTGCAATGGTTGTTGGTGCGAAAGTTCCGTGTATTCTCTCATCTCGTGGCGATAGCGAATTGACAAAACTTTACTCGATTGCATTGGCTGCTTTGACAGCAAAATAATCGTATAAGTAAACGCCTTTAATTAACAAAAAAATCACTTAATTATGAAAAGAAAATATTTATATGCAGTTGCCCTCGTACTACTGTTTTCGTGTCAAAAACAAAATTTAACAAATTCTGAAAAAGCCTTATTTGATCAGAAGTCTTATGTAATCCCTTTGGAAGAAGCCCTTGCAGAAATGTACGACTTTTTTGATGAATTATCACCTTCAAAGGATAAATCTAAATATCGAAAGGAACAAAAACTAACTGTAACAACCATTTATTTTGATAAAGCTAAAAGGAAAGCAAGTGCTGTTCAGGCATCAAAATCAGGCGATTCGTTCGACGAACTTTTATATGTAGTAAACTTTGATAACAATGAAGGTTTTGCAGTTTTAGCAGCAGATTGCCGAATTCCTGAAACAGTTATTGCTATTGCGGAAGAAGGGTATTTTAACCCGGAATCTCTTTTGATAGATTACACCAACCATTCTATTGATGAAGAACTTGTCGATTTTGAATTTTATTGTCCGATAGAAGATGATTATTATGTAGGTGTCCCGAATGGCTATGATTTTCCGGGAATGCTCATACATGAATATGCTGTTATGCAAGTTGTTGGAGGTAAAGAGTGTGACTGTGGCGGTGGCGGTTCTGGAACTACTATAGCGCCGATGCTTACTGAAGAAATGAGGGATTGGGATCAGCATGCTCCTTATAATTATTTTTGCAAAACGATGCTTGGCAATCAGGCTCCTGTAGGATGTGTCCCTCTTGCTTTAGGAATGATAATGGCTCATAACGGAGTGCCACATAATATGGCTTGGGGTCCATATACGGCTCCATGGAGTAGTATCAGAGAGTATCAAGGATACCCTCCTCCGCCTTCATCCAATGTTGGCAATACTCTTGCCAGTATGCTCTCTATTATTGGTAGTGCTAGCGGAACAATTTATACTCAAAACTGGGGACTTGCCTTACCACAAAAAGCGAAAAATTATTTAAGCAGTATGCCAGGTTATAAAAATGTAGCCATTCATAAAAGCTATAAATATGATCACACTGTCACTCCAAAAATTATAAACATGCTAAGAAATAATAAGCCGGTGTTTGTTGCCGCTGTTGGAATGATAAAAATTTTAGGCGTATGGGTCGTTAATCCGACAGATGGCCATGCATGGGTAATTGATGGCGTGCAAAGAAGCACCCATTTTCATTGTGTTTGGGGATGGGGGGCAGGTGATCACAATGGTCTTTATGCAATTGGTATATTTAATCCAAAATATGGGAACGATCCTCGTGATGATTTCAAGCGGTATTTTCGTGTAATAACCTACGATCTTTAATAGTAAATTTACAATTATGAGAGGAATTTTATTTCTAATTGCTGCAATATGCATTTATATTTCTTGCGAAAAAACAAAAGGTGGGGAAAGTTTAAGAATTACAATTGAGAATAAAACAGACAGCATTATTCATGTGAAACTTGAGCCTAAAAAATTGGAAGGATATAACTTATATGCTCCTATTGATTGGCAGGGAGGTCCGTATTATTTGACCGAATTTGACTTGCTGCCTGGTAGTAATCAAATGTTATTTAGGACATCTGATATAAATGTAGAACCGTATGAATTAGCATCAAGAGCATTTTATAACATTTCTATTTACTCTGTGGATAGGAAAACCTTGTTCATAAAGTTTTCGCAAAACAACATAGCGCTAGGATATTCAGAAGATATATTCACAAACAATTCAACATGGAATTATGAATTGGAGCATTCGTGTCCTAAGCCTCCTCGTACTTGTAAAAATCCAGGAAAAATTCACAGCTATACATTTTCAATTTTAGAAGATAAAATTATTATTGAATAAAATTACAAACGATAGTTTCGTTAATACCCAACAATCTAAAGTAATGAAAGTACGTATAGTTTTTTTTATAATAATCGTTTGTGGTTTTGCAACAAGCTGCTCTTATTATCCGCGTTCTGTAGGCATTCCATTGATCAGAGAAAAAGGCGATACAAGAGTTGAGGGAGGGCTTGGGTTGCTTCAAGCATCTT
Organism: Bacteroidales bacterium; assembly: GCA_031256055.1. Lineage (GTDB taxonomy): Bacteria > Bacteroidota > Bacteroidia > Bacteroidales > P3 > WRKV01. The sequence goes on along the minus strand of JAIRRI010000026.1, from coordinate 4,226 downwards.
TGCAGGCGTCATTTTCGCAAGGCGTAACAGAGAAAATAGCCTATCAAGTAGTTGCAAGCATTGATCCTAATGGTCCGGGTGACAAGAGTGGTCTTTATATAGGTTATTATAAGAATATAGAAGAACGAAATGTTTTAGAGTTATATGGTGGATTTGCTTATGGGCGTAGCAGTGCACGTAACGGTAGTTTCCCCGGGTACCTGAATAGCAATTATCAGCTTTATTTTACTCAATTAAATTATGGATTTATCGAAAAGAAAAAGGCAAATTTTGAGTCCGGCTTAGGATTAAAATTTGGACTTTTACATTCAAAAGTGGCTGATGTTAACTACTTTGTTGTTCGACAGGATGACCAGTTTGGTGAACCATCTCCTGTTTATCGTATGAACGGTGCTATTGTTGAGCCAACAGTGTTTTTGCGGTTTGGAGGAGAAAGGTTGAAATTCCAGACAGCAATTGGCTTTAGTAAATATTTTCAATATAATCATCGCGACAAAGAAGTACCAGCAAATGCTCTCTGTATTGGGATTGGCATTAGCTACAGTTTTCGGGCATTCTCGAACTAACCGTTAGTGTTCATTTAAATAATTGTCAAGCGCTTTCACCGACGATAGAAAACCATTTTAAAACGATTGATTTTTCAAAAACATAAACTCCGAGTTTATATTTCTGAAAAATCAATCGTTGAAGTTTATAATTTACAAATTCAGAGTATTTGAGAATGTAAATTTTTATCCGTAACTTTGTATATGGATATTAAAGGACTCTCAAATAATATCAGAAGGATCCGTGTATTGCGGGGGCTAACGCAGGAAAATGTGGCGAATGATTTAGGTATTTCATTAGTGGCTTACGGGAAAATCGAACAGGGAAAAACAGACATTTCTTATTCCAGATTGAGTCAAATAGCGGATTGTTTACAAATCGATATTGCTATATTTTTTCAAGAAATAGATGTGCCGAATACAGTTTGTGATTCTCAAAATTACCAGATCAAAAACCAAGACATTCGCCGATTGGAAAAGGAACTGACCGAAGTGAAAACTGATATTAAATTGATTAAAACCTATTTATTCGAACCTTCTAAAAAAATGTAGTTTAACACACAATTTTATATGAAATTTGACATGCTTACGGAATCGGAAATGATTCAAAAAGCGAAAGATGGAAATCGTGCATATTTGGATTTACTTTTGAGCAAACATGAACAATTTTTACTGCAATATATTTCAAACACAATAACGAACCCAAAAGAATTACTGACACTCAGACACAATTGTGTTGAATATGTTCACTCACATTTTCACGATAAATTTAATCCGCACCAACATACTAATTTTGCGGAGTGGCTTCAGGAGTGCGTTTTTTCCGCCACTCAATCTGTAAAATAAAAAACAGAATAATCCCAACCGTTATTGCAGAATCGGCAACATTAAACACAGGACGGAAAAACAAAAAATGTTTGCCGCCAACCCATGGAAACCATTGCGGATATGTGCCTTCAAACAAAGGGAAGTAGAACATATCCACAACTCTTCCGTGTAAAAAAGGCGCATATCCCCCACCCTCCGGTAAAAACTGTGCCACTTGGTAATAACTGTCGCTAAAAATTAAGCCGTAAAAGCAACCATCTATGATATTGCCCAACGCTCCGGCAACAACCAACGAGATGGCTACAATAGTCCATTTGCTCTCCTCTTTTTTGCGAACTAAATCGTAGAGCCACCAACCAATCCCTATAACCACAACAATTCGCAAAAGCGATAAGATCAATTTACCCGTTTCCCCGCCAAACGACATACCAAACGCCATGCCTTCGTTTTCCAAAAAATGAATGCGGAACCAATCAAAGATCACAAATTCCTGACCAAGAACCATGTTGGTTTTTACCCAAAATTTTAGTGTCTGGTCAATCAGTAATACCACGCCGATAATCACAAACGGCAAATAAGTCCGTTTCACAATCTAATCTAAATCTTGTTTAGGAAGCGTCGGTTTTGGCTTGTTTTGCTGAAGTTTAGCGTCAATACTCAACGTAGCATGTGGCACCAAGCGCAGACGCTCTTTTGCAATCAATTTGCCCGTTTCCCGACAAACACCGTACGTTTTGTTCTCAATGCGAATCAATGCACCTTCAAGCGAAGCAATGAATTTTTGTTGGCGCGCTGCCAAGCGTGCATTTTCCTCTTTCGACATCACTTGATAGCCTTCTTCCAACACTTTGAACGTTGGCGATGTGTCATTAATGTCGTTTTCTCCATTGTTAACATACGCCTCTGTCAGTATTTTCAAGTCTTCGCGAGCTTTTTCCAATTTCGCCAAAATGATTTTTTTAAACTCTTGTAATTCCTTGTCGGAATACTTGTTTTTTTCTACTTTTGCCATAACTCTGTTCCTTTCCTTTTTTTATTGGTTGGAGTGTTGCGCGCAACACCCTTACATTTTATGTTTTTTCAACAATGATGCGAGTTTTCAGATTTTCAATCAGTTCAATTTCTTGAACATCTTGATTGATTTTTTCAATTAAATCTAAACTCTCTGCCAAAGTCTCGTTGCAAATATACGCAAAATTATTCTGAATTGCAAAATTTAGTTCATTATTTTTTTCAACAACCAGTTTAATTTTGTCTGTAACTTCGAAATTTTGCTCTTTTCTGATGGTTTGAATGCGGTTTACCAATTCTCTTGCAATGCCTTCCTCTCTGAGTTCATCGGTAATTGTAACATCTAATGCAACCGTCAAAGTGCCTTCGTTGGCAACCACCCAGCCCGGAATGTCCTCAGTAATGATATCTACGTCTGAAATCAAAATCTCAATGGGTTGATTTTCGATAGTCAGTATATATTTTCCATCGGCTTCCATTTTTTGAATATCACTTTGCGTGAACGCTGCGATGGATGCGGAAATCGGCTTCATCAAGGTGCTGTATTTCGGTCCGAGTTGTTTGAAATTGGCTTTGATTTTTTTCGTTAAAAAGCCTGTTTCCGTAAGATATTCGATGTCTTTGACATTCACTTCCGATAAAATCAAATGCTTAATATTCTCAATTTGCGTTTGCAAATGTTTAGTCATTACCGGAATTAAAATTCTTTGTAGCGGTTGACGTACGCGGATATTCGAACGTTTTCGCAACGACAAAACCATAGATGAAACTTGTTGTGCCAACTGCATTCGCTCTTCTAACTCTTTGTCAACAACTTTTTCGTTGTATGCAGGAAAATCAGTCAAGTGCACGGATTTGAACGATTCTTTTTGCGTGGCATGGTTCAAATCCAAATACAAACGTTCTGCGAAAAACGGCGCAATCGGTGACATCAATTTTGCAATCACATTCAAACACGTGTACAGCGTTTGGTATGCCGAAATTTTATCTTCGGAATAATCGCCTTTCCAGAAACGACGACGACAAAGTCGCACATACCAATTGCTCAAATGCGCATCCGTAAAATCCTGAATTGCACGTCCTGCCTTGGTTGGCTCGTAGTCGGCGTAACACTCATCGACATATTTGATCAACGTATTCAATTCCGATAAAATCCAACGGTCAATCTCAGGACGTTTTTCTATGGCAATATCAGCTTCTTTGTAAGCGAATTTATCAATGTTGGCGTACAATGCAAAGAAACTGTACGTGTTGTAAAGTGTTCCGAAAAATTTGCGTTGAACCTCAGCAATACCTTCGATATCGAATTTGAGATTGTCCCAAGGTTGTGCGTTTGTAATCATGTACCAACGCGTGGCATCCGGACCATATTTTGCAATGGTTTCGAACGGATTCACGCCATTTCCAAGACGTTTCGACATTTTATTGCCGTTTTTATCCAATACCAAACCATTCGAAACAACTGTTTTGAACGACACTTGATCAAACAACATCGTTGCAATCGCATGAAGCGTAAAAAACCAACCACGTGTTTGATCAACACCTTCTGCAATGAAATCCGCAGGAAACACGCCTTTTAAATCCGTTTCAAACGGATAGTGATACTGTGCATATGGCATTGCGCCGGAATCAAACCAAACATCAATCAAATCCGTTTCTCTGAACATTTTTTGTCCGCTCGGCGACACCAAAATAATTTCATCTACATACGGACGATGCAAATCTATTTTTTCGTAATTTTCGGTCGAGTAGTCACCAGGGACAAAGCCCTTATCTTTAAGAGGATTAGACGGCATCACACCCGCCGACACCGCAAGATCAAGGGCATGGTACAGATCGGAA
>JAIRRI010000151.1 GCA_031256055.1 Bacteroidales bacterium | reverse complement strand
GTCCGCCAATTGTTTTTTCAAAGTTTCGAGTTCGATTTCGGCTTCTTTAATTTTGCCGTAACGTAATTCGGCAACTTTTCCGTAATTGCCTGCACGTTCGGCTTTATCGGCTTCGAATTTGTAGGTTTCGATGTTTTTTACATGACGTTGGATTTCGTCGACCACTTTCTTTTCCGCTTGCCATTTGGCTTTCATCGCATCGCGATCCAAACTTAATTGAGCGATTTCGTCTGCCAACGTTTTCAATTTGCTTTCGTCTTTTTCGCGTTTGATGGCTTCGCGTTCAATTTCCAACTGACGAATTCGGCGTTCTATTTCGTCCAATTTTTCGGGAACGGAATTAATTTCCAAACGCAATTTCGCGGAAGCTTCGTCAATCAAATCAATTGCTTTATCGGGCAAAAATCGGTCTGTAATATAACGCGTTGAAAGTTCAACTGCCGCAATAATCGCCTCATCGCGAATCTGCACTTGGTGGTGCACTTCGTAACGTTCTTTCAGTCCGCGAAGAATAGAAATTGTGTCGTCTTGATCAGGTTCTTCAATCATGACGATTTGAAAACGACGTTCGAGAGCCTTGTCTTTTTCGAAATATTTTTGATATTCTTTGAGTGTTGTCGCGCCTATGGCTCTGAGTTCTCCGCGTGCCAAAGCCGGTTTCAAAATATTGGCGGCATCCATCGCACCTTCGCCACCGCCTGCACCAACAAGTGTGTGGATTTCGTCGATAAATAAAATGTATTCGCCGTCGGACTCAATCACCTCCTTCACCACGTTTTTCAAGCGTTCTTCGAACTCACCTTTGTACATTGCACCCGCGACTAACGCACCCATATCCAACGAAAAAATTTGTTTGGTTTTCAAATCTTCGGGAATATCGCCACTGATGATTCGATGTGCCAAACCCTCGGCAATTGCGGTTTTGCCAACGCCGGGTTCGCCGATTAAAATTGGATTGTTTTTAGTTCGTCGCGAAAGAATTTGCAACACACGGCGGATCTCGTCATCGCGACCAATCACGGGATCCAACTTGCCGTTTTGTGCCAGTTGATTCAAGTTTTTGGCGTATTTTTCCAACGCTTTTCCTTGATTTTGTTGTGGATTTTGTGTATTCATAGTTTTTTCTCCTTTTTCTATGAATGATGCCACAACTTCTGTTCCGAACCCCAAATCAAGACAAAATGTCGTCAAACAGGATTTTTGAAAGATTTTTCATGACTATTTTTCCGTTTTTTTTAATTCCGTTTTTTTTCGTATCTTTGCAAAGTTTTCAGAAAAAAAGAATCATGTTAATCAAAAACATCAAACAATTAGTGCAAGTTGAACACACGCCGAAATCGTGTGTAAAAGGCGCAGATATGGCGAAAATCGAAACTATCGATAACGCTTTTTTGTTAATCAAAGACGAAAAAATAGCAGATTTCGGAACGATGGATAACTGTCCCGAGTATGCGGGTGAAGTGATAGACGCCACAAACCGCTTGGTTTTTCCAACGTTTTGCGATTCGCACACGCATATTGTGTACGCAGGAAGTCGCGAATTGGAATATGTCAACAAAATCAAAGGACTTTCGTATGAAGAAATCGCCAAACAGGGCGGTGGAATTTTAAATTCTGCAAAACGCTTGCAAGACGCTTCTGAAGAGAAGTTGATTGAATCCGCAATGGGAAGAATTAACGAAATGATTGCCTACGGAACAGGCGCAATCGAAATCAAAAGTGGTTACGGATTATCGGTCGAAGCCGAATTGAAAATGTTGCGCGTCATTCGCCGTTTGAAAGACTTGACGCCGGTTTCCATCAAATCGAATTTTTTGGGAGCACATGCGGTTGCGATGGATTATCGCGGTCGTCAGAGCGAATATGTGGATTTGGTGGTTAATGAAATGTTGCCACGCGTGGCAGAGGAGAATTTAGCAGATTTTGTGGATGTGTTTTGCGATAAAGGATTTTTTACCGTTGAGGAAACCGATAAAATTCTTAACGCTGCTGCAAAGTATGGTATTCGTCCAAAAATTCATGCGAATGAATTGGATTTTTCGGGCGGTATTCAAGTGGGTGTGAAATATAATGCATTGTCTGTGGATCACTTGGAATATGTAGGCGATGAGGAGATTGAATGTTTGTTAAATTCGGAAACAATGCCAACAGTTTTGCCCGGTGCTGCGTTCTTTTTGAATCTGCCGTTTTCGCCTGTTCGTAAAATGATGGAAGCTGGCTTGCCTATTGCGTTGGCGAGCGATTTCAACCCAGGGTCGTCGCCATCGGGAAATATGCAGTTTATTCAATCGTTGGGCTGTATCAAATATCGCATGTTACCCGAAGAAGTGATTAATGCAACTACAATTAACACCGCGTACGCCATGGGTTTGAGCGATCAACTCGGTAGCATTGCCAAAGGAAAAATCGCCAATGTTTTCATCACAAAACCCATTCCAAATTATGAGTTTATGCCGTATTCTTACGGAAACAATAAAGTGGAAACAGTGATTTTACAAGGAAAAATTGTAAAATAAAAAGTTAAGCATCAATCTTAGCATAACGAGCGTTTTGTTCAATGAATTCACGACGTGGTGGGACTTCATCGCCCATCAACATCGAGAAAATGCGGTCGGCTTCGGAAGCGTTATCGATCGTTACTTTTCGCAAAGTACGCGTTTCAGGGTTCATCGTTGTGCCCCAAAGTTGTTCGGCATTCATTTCTCCCAAACCTTTATAGCGCTGGATATGAACGCCTTTATCTGTACCTGCACCAAATTCGGCCACGGTTTCCAAACGCTCGTCTTCATTCCAACAATAGCGTTCTTGTTTGCCTCTCTTAACGAGATAGAGCGGAGGCGTAGCGATATACACATAACCTTGCTCGATGAGTTCGCGCATGTAACGGAAAAAGAACGTCAGGATTAGCGTTGCAATGTGGCTTCCGTCCACGTCGGCATCGGTCATAATGATGATTTTGTGATAACGCAATTTCTCTAAATTCAAGGCTTTGCTGTCTTCTTCTGTTCCAATGGTAACGCCTAGTGCAGTGTAGATATTTTTGATTTCCTCGTTTTCAAAAACCTTGTGGGTCATGGCTTTTTCTACGTTGAGGATTTTCCCTCGAAGTGGCATAATGGCTTGAGTTTTGCGGTCTCTGCCTTGTTTGGCTGTTCCGCCTGCCGAATCACCCTCCACCAAATACACTTCGCAAACTGCAGGGTCTTTTTCCGAGCAATCGGCTAATTTTCCGGGTAATCCTGCACCGCCCATAACGGTTTTGCGTTGCACCAAATCACGTGCTTTGCGTGCAGCATGACGTGCGGTGGCAGCGAGAATTACTTTATCGACAATGAGTTTGGCTTCTTTTGGATTTTCTTCCAAATAATACGTCAACATTTCGCTAACGGCTTGATCTACGCAGCCCATCACTTCGTTGTTTCCGAGTTTGGTTTTGGTTTGACCTTCGAATTGTGGTTCGGCAACTTTTACGGAAATGATGGCTGTTAGCCCTTCACGGAAATCATCACCCGTAATCTCGATTTTGGCTTTTTCCAATTTTTCCAAAAGTTTGGATTTTTCGGCATAATTTTTCAACGTACGGGTTAATCCTCTGCGGAAACCTGCCAAATGTGTACCACCTTCGTGAGTGTTGATATTGTTAACGTACGAATGCACATTTTCGTTGAATGACGTGTTGTATTGCAATGCTAATTCAACAGGCATACCGTTTTTTTCGCCCTCAATATGCACAGGCGAAGGCATTAATTTTTCACGAGTTGCGTCTAAATAATCAATAAAATCTTTCAATCCGTTTTCCGAGTAAAAGGTTTCGGATCGAAAACTTCCGTCTTCCGAAACATCGCGTTTGTCAGTAATTGTAAGCGTAATACCTTTATTCAAAAACGCCAATTCTTTAAGACGTGCAGCGAGTTTGTCGTAGTTGTAAGTTGTGGTTGAAAAAATCGTAGCATCAGGTTTGAAGGTTACCATGGTGCCGTGTTTGTCGGATTCGCCAATTACTTTCACAGCATATTGCGGAATACCCATGTTGTACTCTTGAGCAAAATGCTTACCTTCTCTAAACACATCTGCCCTCAAATGCGACGAAAGCGCATTCACGCAAGACACACCCACACCGTGCAAACCGCCCGAAACTTTATATGTTCCCTTGTCGAATTTACCTCCCGCGTGCAATACGGTCATAACGACTTCCAACGCCGATCGACCTTCTTTTTCGTGTATCCCCGTAGGAATTCCGCGTCCGTTATCCAAAACACAAATGGAATTATCTTCCAAAATCGTTACGTCTATATTCGTGCAATAGCCTGCCAGAGCCTCGTCAATCGAGTTATCCACTACTTCATAAACCAAGTGATGTAGCCCACGTTCATTAATATCGCCAATGTACATGGCAGGGCGCAATCGTACCGCTTCCAAGCCCTCCAGCACCTGAATATTATCTGCTGTGTAATTTTCTTGTCCTTCTTGATTTTTTTTGTTTTCTAATTCGCTCATAATCAATCTTGTAATTTTATTAAAAAAAGTACACAAAGATACGAAAAATTATTGGATTTTGCAAGGAAAAAAGCCAAATAAAAAACTTAAAAATTGTTAAAAACTGTTAAAAATGCCTGGAATTTGTTAAAAAGTGTTAAAATTTATATTTTTTTCGTAATTTTGCAAAAAAAAGTCATGAAAATCGTAAAAATATTATCGTCAATTATCTTTTTATTACTAACCTTTCAATTATCTGCATGGGGTTTCAAAGCCCATTATGCTATTGCAGAAATTGCTGAACGAAATTTAACACCAAATGCCAAAGCCAAAGTGGACGACATGTTGGATGGCAAAAAAATGGTGTATTGGGCGGATTGGATGGACAAAGTACGAAGCGACAGCACGTATGATTTCACAGCAACATGGCACTATGCCAACGTGGACTCAGGACAAACCTACGAGTCCATGCCGAGAGTTGAAACGGGAGATGTGGTTATCGCTACCGAATTGGCGATAGAAATGATTCAATCGAACACCGAGAACGACTCCATCAAAACGCTATATTTGAAATTTTTAATTCATTTGATCGGAGATTTGCATTGCCCTATGCATGCAGGACGTGCGACGGATCGCGGTGGAAATCAGTATCCCGTAACTTGGTTTGGCAGAGAAACCAACTTGCACTCGTTGTGAGATTCGCAACTTCTCGAATCGGCAAGACAATGGAGTTATTCCGAATGGGCGGATAATCTGATGGCAGGCATTACACCAACCGATATTGTTCAAATGCAGCAAGGAACGCCGAAAGAGTGGTTCTATCAAACGGCAAAAATTGCCGATTTTGTTTACAAAGTTACTCCAAAAGGAGATATTTCGGCTTATCGTTACATTTACAACTATTCGCATATTCTTGAAGAGCAATTAACGCTCGCAGGATACCGCTTGGCTTATGTACTTAATATGATTTTTGATTAATTTGGTAACGTTTCATAAGGCTCAAATTCAATTAAAAAACGACCGAGGCACGAAGCCTCGGTCGAATACGGAAACATTATACTTTCCCTCCAAACAAACCAAACATAATATGTAGAAACGCAATATCTTTATCATCTCTGATCAAAAGATTATAAAAAGCTAAAACCGCGTTAGCAATAAGGAGTATGGATTGTGTTGTTATAATAATGTTATTGTCTGGTAAATAAAGTAAAACAGCTGAAAAAACTAATATGGATGACATCACAAAATAGGATAAGCCTAACGATACCATCGTTTTTATGCTTTTATCTCTTTTATATTCGTGTACAATACCAATAACAGCCATTATCGGAAAAAGATAAGTGGCTAAAGGTAGAGTAATGAATACGTATAAGGTCTTACCTAGGATAATACTTTCACAAAAAAAGTAAAGAACTGCACAAACTAATGCCCAAATAAGCACTATTTTGTAGTTAATTTTCATTGTTTTCATTGTTTTATTATTTATTTATTGTTAAATACAATCCACCAGGCATTCACCTATCATCCACGCAAGTGAGGTTGCAGGAGTTAAAATAAACCGAAGTTTTTTTAACCAATTTCCCGAATTAAATATCGCTCCTGCACTCGCATGCATACAACCATCCACGCACGCGTCATAACTAGCGATACCCAGTTGTGGTGTACCTTCATCATCACTATATATAAAGACATATATGTCGTTAACAAGGGTTAAAAAAGCAAGACTACGCATTTTTGAATATTCATCAATATTCTTCATTTTTTCAACTTGCTCTTTGTAATATAAAGCAACAGAATATGGTTCATATTCTTCATCAATAGCGTTGAAGAAACTTTGTAATACCTTTGTTTCAGATTCAGATAAAACGTCATCTTCTTGAAATGGGTAATCCGACAGTGAAGGGAAATCGTTATTTTTCTGTCCCTCATTGCTCTCTTTTAAATAAATTGCAAGAGCTTTAAAAAAATCTCTATTGTTAATCGAATAACTTAATTCATCTTTAACTAAAGAAATTTTACTCGGCATATTATTTTCAATAGCTCGTAATTCATCATCTATTGTTTTGATATCTAATGCTTTTTGACATCCAACAAAGCTTGTAACTATTGCTATAGCTACCATAATTCCTAAAATTGCAAATATTTTTTTCATATTGTTTTTTTGTTTTACGTCTGTTCCTTGTGCAGACAATTAATTAGTTTGATTTTAATCCACAACTTTCACAGGAGGCTGTTTTGTTGTACCAATTAAATTTTGTTGTCACATACACACATAAAAAAGCGTGGTACTTTCTAGCTATTCGCTATCAGAGGTATTTGACGAAACCCGCAAAGGCAGAATAAGTAAAAGTCCACGCCTTGCGTGAACATTTTAACTTAATCTCTCCTTCGCTTAAAATCGTCAAATTTTCTGATAGAAAGAATAATCTAAAATGCTTTTTCAATATTTCAAGATGTGCGTATTATCAGCACATTATTTTTCCATAGGCAATTTTTTATTTGTTATAATTTTTGCAAAGATAAATAAAATTTCCGAAATAACAAAACCTTGTTAATTATTTTATTAGTACTATTAAGGTTGGGTTTGCTAATAGGAACCCCATGGTTTAATCGTAGAACCGCCACAACACGCCAAATTTGAAAGCCCGTTCGGCTACAGGATACCCATTGGTCATCATGTAGTTGTAGCCCAACCAATCGGCAGTCACATTGGCAAATTTTAAGAACAGGTTGGCACGCTGAACGCGCAAATTTAAAAACACATCCAAGAAAACAAATCCGCCTGTTTCTAAGTCGCCTTGACCATAAAACGAACCTAATGCAGGATTGTAAAATCTCGAAAGATAGGGCGTGTTATAATAGGCTTCAACACCAATTTGTATGGGCGTTGTTTGCAATAGAGCAAAATCAAAATACAAAGCGTTTCGAGTTGAAAACTTTGGGAATTGCATTAATGGTCCTGTCGGGCGAAATTGAAACACCAAACGCGTATCAAACGCTAAAGGATAAAATTTAAACGTTTTTTCGAGCGATGTTTTGATGACTGAAAACGATTCATTTTCTTGTTGGAAATGCGTTGGAGTCAAGTAAATGTAGTTAGAAAAAGTGGCATGGTCGGCTCTTAGATAAAATCCTTTCCAATGAGCACCTACGGCGAAATTCAGCGTTTGTGTATTTTTTAAGGATTGATCCCAACGATAACTGTTACTAATGTAAAATTCTTGGAACGGACGAGGCAAAACATCAGAATAATTGACCTCTGCAAAAAAACCGTCGTTTGGGTTCGTTTCATTGAACTTGTAATCCAATCTGACATTTGCAGAAGTGCCGAGTTGAACCTTGTGAGCATCCATTTGATAGGTTGCTCCCGCAGTTAGAAAATATTGGTTTTGATAATTCAGCCGCAACTTGGCAAACGGATAAAAATAAGTGTAATCTCTATTGTAATTTTTGTAGTATTCTGTAGGGTCGGATTTTGTTGTATCACGTGTTGCATCACCTGTTCCCACCTTTGCAAAATCAACAATGGTGCCGACACTCAAATTGAAAAACTGCGAATTTTGAAACGATGTTACATCGCCAATATTCCATGAAAACGTGTTGCGTATAACGCTGACAAACGTCGAATCCAACGTTCGTGCGGAATCCCTGTAAATGGCAGGATAGTTAGCCGGATCCAACATTCTATCGTTATATAGAGTGCTAAATCGTGTTATTTCGAGTGCGTGCGAAAGATAGCCGAAATTCAGTCCCGAATTTGGAATAGTGTCGTTGCGATTTATACCGAAATGATAGGCTTGTTTGAGGTAGAAACTGTTTTCTCTCCACACATTTTCTGCCCATAGAAGTTTGATTGGAATAACTTTTCTGTTGGAGAATTCCGAAAGCCGTTGCAACGAATCGTAAGGAATCAAAATTCCACCGTTTTCATTAGCTTCAAACTTGTTGTAATAATAGCCTGCAACAGCCCGATAATGTTGGTCTTTGGAGATAAAGTTCGAAAACACACGAACGCTGTTGTGCCGTGTGTAAGTGCGATTATAGATCCCCGGGGAATTAATTACGTTGTACTCTGCGCCTACATTCAACCCTCGCCAAACGTTCTGCGTGAAAAGCACATGAAAATTCTGCTCTCGTTCTCGCCCCATCACATAAAACAACTCGACGTAAGGGACAACATTCTGATAAAATTTAGTATTGAAAGGCGTGAAGCGATACAGTTCGAACGGACTTTTTCCGTAAGAAAATAAAAGATCATCTCTGTAAAAATACTCCAAATCTTCAGTAACCATTCCCACATTTCCACGATTGGATCGGAAATGATTATTTCTCATAAGTGGGTCGTAGCGATGAAAAAGCGATTTGGTTGTGTCGATAAAACGAAGGTCGGGAAGTCCGACGTTGAGCGAATTTTCGTAGAAGTAATAGACAATTCCGCGATTAGCCGATCCGCCTTCTCTTTTGACAATGCTTTGATCCTCCTCAATATCTATGCTGTCGAGTAAAATATCGGTTGTATCCGAATAAAAATCAAATTGTCCGAAACACACATTGGATAAACACAATGTGAGAATAAAAATCAAATATCGTAAACTGGTTTTCATTTTATTGTTGTCAAAATTATGGATGTTGCACCTGTTTTTTGATTGACGTAATTGGCGGCTTTTGTTGGTAATTCCTGTAGAGACGCACGGCCGTGCGTCTCTACAACAAATTCGTCTGTTGTAGAAATGGATTTCGCAGCACCCAATGCAATCAAATCGTGTGCTTCCTGAAATTTTTTATAATTTGGTCCAAACAAAATCGGTATTCCAAACACCGCCGCTTCCAAAATATTGTGAATACCGCTTTTTTCAAAACCTCCGCCAATGTATGCGATGTCGGCATATTGATAGAGTTGTGAAAGGTATCCGATTTGGTCGACAATCATTACCTGAACGTCATTGATTTGTAGAGACGCACGACCGTGCGTCTCTACGGCAGAATAACGCAAGAAAGGTGTTGGAATTAACCGTTCCAATTTCTGCAAATGTGCCTCATCAATTTCGTGTGGAACGAATAAAAATTTGAAATTCGGAAATTTAGAAATCGCATCGCAAATCAGTTTTTCATCGGCAGGCCAAGAACTTCCGACAACCAACAATTTTTTATTGCCTTTAAATGCTTCGATAATCGGGAACGACTTTTTAGTTTGCAAAATTTCCGAAACTCTATCAAAACGTGTATCTCCCGAAATGGTTACATTCGTAAAACCAATAGATTTCAGCAAATTTTCGCTTTCTTGATTTTGCACGAAAAAATGCTCAGCGGCACGAAGTTGTTTGCGCGTCCAACCGCCATACCATTTGAAAAAATACTGCGAAGGGCGAAAAATCGTTGACACAAAAAATGTTCGAACATGCTGTTTTTTCAAAGCGTTGAGATAATTGTACCAAAATTCATATTTAATGAAAATCGCAATTTTGGGTTGAACGAGTTTTGCAAATTTTTTAGCATTTTTTGGTGTGTCAAACGGCAGGTAAACGATACAGTCGGCATGTGCATAGTTTTTTCGAATTTCATAACCTGACGGTGAAAAAAACGTGAGCAAAATTTTCCAATCCGGATGTTGGTTGCGAAATTGTTCGATGACAGGTCTGCCTTGCTCAAATTCGCCGAGCGATGCGGCGTGAAACCAAATCACA
>JAIRRI010000117.1 GCA_031256055.1 Bacteroidales bacterium | reverse complement strand
AATAGATACCGCCACGATATTGTTTTTCGTGAGGAGATGAGAACCAATGTGGAGGAGGTTGTTGAAGCGATTGAAGAAATGACTGCCGAAGGTGTGGGTGATGAAACTCGCCGTTTGGGTAGAGTTCGCAGAGGGAGAGCTGCTGTCGATAGTGTCGACAATGTCGAAGAAATAGACGGCTTTGGCGGTATCAGCGATGACGTCAGAGGTGATCTTATTGTTGTAGAATTAGACACCAACAGAAACCTCGAAAGAGAGTTTATCCGAGACTTGTTGGCTTACAACGATGAAATTTTAGAAGAAGACACAACATTCTATACCGTTCGCTTTTATTTTGATGAATCACCGGAGAAAGATTTTTACTTGATGGTGGATTATTTTTCTCGGGGCTACACGGGGCATGAGCATATGGATATGTTTGGGCTCATCAATATGAATGGACGGATGTATGACCCGACGCTTGGGCGGATGCTTTCGCCTGACCCGTATGTGCCGGACGGCACTTATACGCAGGATTTTAATCGGTATATGTATGCGAGGAATAATCCGCTGACTTATACTGATCCGGATGGAGAGTTTATTCTCCGTTATCTCTCCGGTTTTATCAAAGGGGTAGTTCGAACGATAAATCAAGGAAAGTGGGTATGCCCTTTCTCAACAGGAGCACAAACAGTAGTAAATAGTTGGAAAATGACCGGAGGACTGTTTGCAGGTGATGGCTCACAAATATGGTCTCGCTTTACAAAAGAATTACCTCAAACTTTGGGCGGTTTTATCTTTGCCAGAACTTCAAACCTCTTAGGACAAGTGGATAAAGTAGAGTATTATGACGGAGCAACCGTATCAAGCGGAAGGAATTTTGGAAATGGTGGAGCCATAGCTTTGGGAAGTTTTATATCGGGCAGTAGAAATCTATCAGCTGACCCAAACAACCCATTGTTCCAACATGAGTACGGACATTATTTGCAAAGCCAAGCGTATGGGTGGAAATATCTGACTAAGGTCGGGCTCGTAAGCCTGAGGAATGTTCGGGATAAGAATATGTCTTATGACGACTATATTCGCACATGGACGGAACAGGATGCCAATGAGAGAGCCTACGAGTACTTCTATAAAAAGACCGGTGGAACTGTGGATTGGAATTTTAGAAGTAATCCAATACTGAACGAGGATTGGGTAAATAAAGTACAAAATATGTATAGTCGAAGAAATCCAATGCAACCAATGTACAATCCTATAATAAATCCTGTTATTTCCAATCACCTGGATTGGCCACTTCAAGAAATTGACGACTATCGACCAGGTCGTAGAAGAACTCCTTCTGATAGATTGAGAAATCTTTTATTATTATACAAATAAAAACTCAAACGTTATGAAAAATGTGATTAAATTTTTATTAATGCTGTGTATTTGCACAGCGAGTACTTGCAAAAAACAAGAAGAGAATGAAAACTGCCACACCTCAATTAGATTTTCTAATAACTTGGCAACAAGTGTACGTGTCAATTATCAGGTTCTTCATCCTTGGCACTACCCTGATCCTATTTCTATATTAAGAACGCTTTCATATACAGCCAAACACGAGATGTATAAAGTAAACAGTGGAGAACAGAATAATACAAGAGCCCTAAATAACAGAGATTGCATAGAGAACACTTTTAACAGATCTGATGGATTTCTTGATACATTATATTTGTTCGTTTTTGATGCTGCCGTTATAGAAAATACGTCGTGGGATATTGTGGTTAGAGACCAGTTGTTTTTGAAACGTTATCATTTAACATTGGAGGATTTGCAACGGTTGAATTGGAGAATAACTTATCCACCAACAGAGGAGATGAGAGATGTTAAGCAGTGGCCACCGTATGAAAGTGAATGAGCCACCAATTCCAAATTATTTTAACTCGCCATTTTCCATAGGCGATGTGGACTTACCAAGTAATTCCGGACACAAAGAACAGAGTCAAATTTTGCAGTAGAACAATTTTATTTCCATAATAGATTGAGCTTTTTGTAAAGATACAAAAGTTTTTGATATTTATTGATTTTTTTGGTGGTTTCAAAAAAAAATTCGTATCTTTGTAGTTCAGTATGAAAACAAAAAAAAAACCTTCCGAAAATGTGTCTTTGATTTTTTCAAAGTATCTCAAATCCAAAGGGCTTCGACAAACGCCCGAACGGTTTGCCATCCTTTCGGAGATTTATTTGTCGGATACGCATTTCAGTTTGCAATCGCTTGGCGACCGATTGAATAAAAAACGTTTTTTTGTCAGTCGTGGCACACTTTATAATACGGTGGACTTGCTTTTGGATTGCGGATTAGTCAAACGATACCAATTAGAAGGAAACCGAACGCGATACGAAAAAACGAAAAATACCCAATTAAATGACTATCTCGTTTTGATAGATACCAAAGAGGTTTTGGAATTTTCCGACGACCAACTTTCAAAAATTAAAAAACGCATTGAAAAATTATTCGATGTCGAAATATACGATCATTCGCTAATTTTTTACGGCAAACGAAAAACAAACGAAACAAATAATGAAAAAAATTGATGTTATTTTAGGCCTCCAATGGGGCGACGAAGGTAAAGGAAAAATTGTGGATGCGTTAGCGCCCAATTACGATATTATTGCGCGTTTTCAAGGAGGGCCGAATGCCGGGCACACGTTGGAATTCGACGGACATAAATATGTGTTACACACTATTCCTTCCGGGATTTTCCACAACCACATTACCAATGTTATCGGGAATGGTGTGTTGATTGATGCTCACATTTTCATGAAAGAAATAGCGATGATTCGCGCTAATGGTTACGAACCCTCGAAAAACCTGAAAATATCACAAAAAGCACATTTGATTTTACCTACGCATCGCATGATGGATGCGGCTTTGGAACAATTTAAAGGGAAGGAAAAAATCGGCTCAACCTTAAAAGGAATCGGACCTACTTACACCGATAAAACCGCACGTCATGGATTGCGTTTGGGTGATAGTTTAGATTCCAATTTCAAAACGCGCTATGAAGCTCTGAAAGCCACGCATATCAAACAGTTTGAGAGCTTGAATTTCGATTGGAAAAATTACAAGATCGAACAACTATCGCTTGATGAATACGAACAAAAATGGTTTTCGGCTTTGGAAGAAATCAAAAAATTCGACATTATTTCGAGTGAATATTTCATCAATCAAGCGTTGAACGAGGGCAAAAACGTGTTGGCAGAAGGCGCACAAGGCACGTTGTTGGATGTGGATTTTGGATCGTATCCGTTTGTAACTTCGTCAAACACCACAACGGCAGGAGTTTGCACGGGCTTGGGCGTTGCACCGAACAAAATCGGAAAAGTATATGGCGTTTTTAAAGCCTACTGCACGCGAGTAGGTTCCGGACCGTTTCCAACGGAGTTGCATGATGAAATCGGCGAAAAATTGCGCAAAAACGGCAATGAATTCGGTTCTACAACAGGGCGCCCGAGACGTTGCGGATGGTTAGATTTACCCGCTCTAAACTATGCAATTATGATTAACGGCGTAACCAATTTGATTGTTACAAAAATTGATGTATTGAATGATTTTTCAACGATTGAATTAGCTGAAACGTATGCGGTTAATGGTCAAAAAACAGTGGAATTTCCAAGCATAAATTTAGATGACATCAAAACCCATTTGATGTCATTCGAAGGTTGGAATCATTCGTTAGCAAACGTAAAAACCTACGAAGAATTGCCCAAACAAGCCAAACACTATTTGGATTTTGTTGAAAAAAGCACAGACACAAGAATCAGCATTGTATCAACAGGTCCTAACCGTTTAGAAACCATTTACAGAAGTGAAAATCTGTGTTGTGAATAAAATGTTGAAACTTTTTTTGGCCGGAATAAAAAAAATGATTACCTTTGCACTTGAAACAAACCAAATAAACCCAAATTATTAATTAAAAACTATTTATCATGACACAAAAAGCACAAATGTGGTCGAATTCGATCAACTCAGTCTTCATCGGCGTATTATTGTACTCCATTGCAGGGGCGATTTATCCCATTTTTAGTTTTTTCAAATCGTTTACCAAACTTGCATCTGCCCTCCAAGGGAAAGTTGACACTACGCCAATTGCTATTATTACCTATCTTTTGTTAGCAGCTATCATTTTTGGTTATTATTTGTATTTGAAAGGGTTAACCGATTTTGAAAAAGTTACGGAACCGGCAGATAGCAAAAACGTAAAAAGCCTACGCACAGCTACCATTTTGGTATTAATTGGTTGGGGCTTAGTTTTCCTTTTTGGCTTTGTACCTTTCGCAGGATGGGTTGGCAAATGGATTGGCGGTATTTTGAATATCGTAGCTTACATCTTGATGTTGCTTGCTTTCAGCGGATTGAAAACTTCGTCAACGTTCCCGACAGTAGCACGTGCCGGAGCCGGTATGTTGTTTGTAGCCATGATCCTTTTGTTGTGTGCTGCGGTTCTCAATTGGATTCCTTTTATTGGTGGCATTCTCAACATCATCATTAGCGTTGTAGCTTTCATTATGGTGATAATGGGCTGGTTGAAAATTAAAAGTGCTTCTGCAGAAGTAGCATAAAACACCTCAAACACTAATTGTATTTGTAGGGGCGATGCATGCATCGCCCCTATTTGTTTTTACTAAGTCAATAGTCTTTATAACAAATTTCATTACATTGATGTTACGGAAAATAAAAAAAGTCCTTTTCAGGACTTTCTCGGGTGAATGATGGGATTCGAACCCACGACCCTCAGAACCACAATCTGATGCTCTAACCAACTGAGCTACAATCACCATATTTCGGGGGTGCAAAGATACGAAAAAAAAATGAATTTACAAAATATTTTGTAAATTCATTTTTTTGTTTAATAGAAAAATGTTTCTATTCTTTTATACACCTTATGGAATAAGCATCTGCACGACCAGCGTTTGCTAAAGTTGTAACCATAATAGGGCTTGTTCCAAACGATAGAGGGCTATAAGCTCTTCCCGGATTGTCAGCAGAACCATCAGGTGAGTTACTCCAATACGTTCCCCAAATTCCACTCATACTTCCCATAAGCATGCCATATTGACCATCAAAACGAGAAGCTGACGGAAAATAAGAATACACATTTTCATTAAGTTTAAAAAACCAACCGTAACTATAGTCGTCTATAGTTATTTCTCCATCGCCGTTTAAATCCTGTACTTGAAATTCGCTAATATCGAAAGATATAGTACCAAGTACAGCATCTTCGGCTACAAAATTTCTGAATACATCTGATGGCGGAACGCGCCAACCAACAGGACAAGGATCATATATGGATTTTTTACCTTTGTTAATATATGTGAGATTTTCATCCCTTTCATAGCCTTTTGGATTGCCCCACAAAGCATCAACACTGTTGGTCGCTGTCAACCAGTCGCCTGATGTTGCCAATTGCCCCCATCTTGAAAAGCAAATTGTAGGATTTTGTATAGCATACAAAAGTGTATTATTCGATACGTCCGTCCAACTTGAGTTTTGTATGGTAACAGGGTTGCCTTCCATATCGTACATTGGAGCACTTACCGTTGTTGTTGTTCCGGTCAGTGTTGCCGATGCCGGAAGCGGGTCTTTGCGTCCCCATTGGTATAGCATACCGTAACTTTTTGTGTCATTAATTATTGCACCACTCAAACTTATGTCTAAAGTAGCACCCACATTCATGTTCATAATGTCGTAGCCTGTTGAGGAGCTAAGGTGTTTTACTGTTGAGGCAGGCTTCCAAATGTGCCAACTCCACAAAATGTTCTCATTAACGTCACATACGGCGATAACCGCATTGCCAAACGCCTCGCTTATTGTGAAAATTACTTTTGTTTTGTCTTCATTTAAGGTTAATTCAGTAATAAGACCTTTACCATTATAGTAATAATCTTGCCAAACAAGCTTTACCGATACAGGTGAAATTGTTGGATTAGAAGTGTGAAAATCACTGCTGATTATACCTGATGTACCATTTCCAATAATTTTAGCATTGAAAGAATATGTACCGGAACTCGTTATCAAATAACAATTGGCAGTTCCGTTTTTACTAAGATCTATAGGTTTGGAATCATTAGAGTCTTTTTTACATGACATGAATATGATGCTTGCAAGCATACAAAAAACTAAGATTTTTTTCATAATATTTTTGCTTAACGTCCACTCCTTATTCGGACTTTAGTTTTTATCATCCAAAAAAATGCGTCAAAATCCCTCCAGACAAGAGCCCTACAACAAAGACAAAATAAACCAACATCGCAATATGCACGATTAATCCGATCACAAACGACCAAAATGCAACATTTCTTGCGATTTTTGAAGAATACATAGCGCCATCATAGTCGTGATTACGCCAACGACTTGCAACCTGCGATGCGAAAAAAATGGCGAGTATGCCCAACGGCAAACAACAAAAAATTGTAACAACAATGGATTGCCATAAATAGGTTGGTGGCATGGGTTTTTTGTGAGGATGGTGTACAGTAGTCATGGTATAAAATTACGTTTGAGAATGCGAAGTTACAATTATTTTCTCAATCTACCAAATCTTAGGCTTAAAAATTAAAAAAGCGAGATTAAAATCCCGCTTTTTTAGTTTAAAAACAAAAGAATTATTTTTTTCTCAAATTAGCTCTTTGTTTCATAGTCATCTTTTCTGAAGAATTTTTACTTACATAATCCTCAAGTTTCCAGCCCCAATCTCCGGCAGGCTTAGTGCTTGTAAAACTCATTGTGTATTTTTCTACTTCATCAACAAACGTCATTGAAGAGTAAAATTTGTTCCAACCTTTTTTTAAGGTTACGTTCCAAGTCATATCAAAAGGATCTTCATCTAAGTCTATACCACTTGAAGTGCCGGTAATTGTTACATCTTCGTTTGCAAAGAAATAAACTTCTTCTAAGAGTGTATAACTGTCATTGGTTTCATTCTCTCCCTCAAAAAAGAAATCACCAATCCAACCAGTCTCTCCTTCAGTAGAAGCAAACGCCTCTATTTCAACTCCCTGAAATCTTGCGGTTGATAAAGAAGGTGTAGGTGCTTGTGCTGCAGTAAGCCAAGGAAAAGTGCTAACAAAAATTTGATCAAAAGCTTTAAGAAAAGTAGAAGTAGCAGCATCTTCAAGTTTTAACGAGAAACCGCTGCTCCAAAGAGTAGAAGCAATTGTTTGTACTGGAGCTTGTGCACGTACACGTGCGATAGTAGGTAAGCCTGATGGCAATTCAGTTACAGCAGCAGCAACTGTAATAGATTGATAAACAGGCTCTTGTGGTTTCGGATCATCCTCATCTTTACAACTTACAAATGTGAACGACAATGCTGCAAGCATCGCAGCTGAATAAAATAATTTTTTCATGTTTTTTGTTTTTTTTGTTTATAATTTTTTTATAGGTTTACAAATAAACCGCAAAGATACAAAAAACAATTGTAATATTCAAAAAAAAAATTTTTTTTATTGAAAAAAAAGTTGTATTTTTGCAAAAAATTAAATCAATTCAAACATTTAACCATTAAAAAAAACAAAAAACATGAAACAATTATTTGCAATCCTCGCGTTAGCAACATTTATGTTTGCTTGCAACAATCCGGCAACTCCTGAAGTTAAAGAATGTGAAATTCCTGTAGCTGTTGAAGAAGTCGAAGTTGAAGAAGTAGTTGAAGTACCTGCTGCGAAACCTACTGCGAAGCCTGCTGTAAAACCAGCCGAAGAAGCACCTGTTGCTGAAGAGGTAGCTGAACCAACTGCTAAGGAAAGAGCTCAAGAGAAAGCTACAAAAAAACGATAGAAAGAAAAGACAATTTTCAATTTTTCGAAACAAAAAACTCGCATTAAATGCGAGTTTTTTTATTGGTGCGGACATTTGGCGTTGCGCGCAACGCCCCTACACGTTACGCATTCGCCATTGCGCCATGGCATTGCTTATATTTTTTCCCACTTCCGCAAGGACACGGATCATTTCTGCCGATTTTTTTCTCAACGTGAACAGGTGCGACTTTTTGTGGGGCAGACGTGCGATTGCCCAAATACTCTTCACGAGACGTGCGCATGCGCGATGTATCGGTGCGTTGCATTTTGGCTTCTCTCACGGAATCGGGGTTTTGGGCAGGAAGTTTACCCAAACTCAAAAATGAACAAATGTCTTTGTTGATTTTTAAAATCAGATTTTTGAACAAATTAAACGACTCGAATTTGTAAATCAACAGCGGATCTTTTTGCTCGTATGACGCGGTTTGAACGGATTGTTTCAAATCGTCCATTTCACGCAAGTGTTCTTTCCAAGCGTCATCAATAATTGCTAAAGTAATCCCTTTTTCGGCTGCGAGAGGAACCTCTTTTCCTTGTGTTTCGTAGGATTTTTTCACATTCGCAACCACGTTCAGCGTTTTTTTGCCGTCTGTAATCGGAATTAAAATATTTTCGAAATTTCCACCTTGATTTTCGTACACATCTTTGAGCACGGGAAACGCTTGTTCAGCAAGCATGTCATTTTTGAGATGATAAGCTGCAAAGGCTTGTTGATACAAGGTTTCCGTAAGGTCGCCTGTTTTATCATTCCAAAGTTCGGTATCGCTGATTTGCGGCTCGATACCAAACGTGCGAATGGCGTCCATTGTGAAGGCTTCAAAGTCGCGATTTTCGCGGTGTTCGGCAATCATTTGTTCGCTTGTGTCGTAAAACATGTTGGCGATGTCGATATTCAAACGGTCGCCGTATAAGGCGTTTCGGCGTTTTTTGTAAATCACTTCGCGTTGCGAATTCATCACATCATCGTATTCCAAAAGGCGTTTACGAATGCCAAAATTGTTTTCCTCAACCTTGCGCTGCGCGCGTTCGATAGATTTGGTAATCATTCCCGCTTCGAGCACATCGCCTTCCTTATGACCTAATCTGTCCATCATCGAAGCAATTCGCTCGGAGGCGAAAAGTCGCATCAAATCATCTTCGAGAGAAACAAAAAACTTCGAACTTCCAGGATCTCCTTGTCGTCCTGAACGACCACGCAACTGCCTGTCCACACGTCGCGAATCGTGACGTTCCGTTCCGATAATTGCCAAACCGCCTGCACCTTTCACATCCGTTGTAAGTTTAATGTCCGTTCCACGACCTGCCATATTGGTTGCAATCGTTACAACGCCCGTGCGACCTGCTTCTGCAACGATGTCAGCTTCTTTTTGATGCAATTTCGCGTTCAACACATTGTGTTTGATGTTGCGTTGTTTGAGCATTCGGCTCAACAATTCGGAAATCTCAACGCTCGTTGTACCCACCAAAACAGGACGTCCTTCGTCCACCAATTGGTTGATTTCATCAATCACCGCGTTGTATTTTTCGCGTTTGGTTTTATACACCAAATCGTTTCTGTCATCGCGGATAATGGCTCTGTTCGTAGGAATTGTAACCACATCCAATTTGTAAATTTTCCAAAATTCGCCCGCTTCGGTTTCCGCAGTACCCGTCATACCTGCGAGTTTATGGTACATGCGGAAATAATTTTGCAGCGTAATCGTGGCATACGTTTGCGTTGCAGCCTCGACTTTTACGTTTTCTTTGGCTTCGATGGCTTGGTGTAAACCGTCGGAATAACGGCGTCCGTCTAAGATACGACCTGTTTGTTCGTCAACGATTTTAATTTTGTTGTCCATCACCACATATTCCACATCGCGCTCGAACATCGTGTAGGCTTTCAAAAGTTGGTTGATGGTATGAACACGGTCGCTCTGAATAGCGTAATCCCGTAAGATTTCCGCTTTTTTCTCTGCTTTTTGAAGATCGGTTAGATTTTGTTTTTCCAATTCGGCTAATTCTGCGCCGACATCGGTAAGCATGTATTGTTTTGCAGCCTCGCCACCACCCGTCAAATAGTTAATCCCTTTTTCCGTAAGGTCGCTCGTGTGCTGCTTTTCATCGGTTACGAAAAACAATTCCTGATCCACTTCCGGCATGTGTTTATTTTGCTCTTGCATGTAAAAATTTTCGGTTTTGAGGAGCAAACTTTTCATACCGGGCTCACTCAAAAACTTGATTAACGCCTTATTTTTCGGCAATCCGCGATGACAGCGCAACAATAATTTTCCGGCTTCTTTTTCTTGGGCATCTGTAGGCGTTCCCGACATCAATTTTTTCACTTCCGCCAACATCTGTGTCGCTAAATTTCGCTGTGCGTTGTACAATTTTTCGATTTGCGGACGATAAACTTCGAATTCCTGATCGCCACCTTTGCTTGTCGGACCTGAGATAATCAACGGTGTACGTGCGTCGTCAATTAATACTGAATCGACCTCATCCACAATCGCAAAATGGTGTTTGCGTTGCACCAATTCCGATGTATTTCGGCACATGTTATCGCGCAAATAATCGAAACCGAATTCGTTGTTTGTTCCGTAGGTAACATCTGCCAGATAAGCGTTTCGGCGTTCGTCAGAATTAGGTTCATGCTTATCAATGCAATCCACTTTCATGCCGTGAAATTCGAACAACATCCCCATCCATTCCGAGTCACGTTTCGCAAGATAATCATTCACCGTAACCACGTGAACACCGCGTCCTGAAAGGGCATTGAGATAAACAGGAAACGTCGCCACAAGCGTTTTTCCTTCTCCCGTTGCCATTTCAGCGATTTTTCCTTGATGAAGCGCAATACCGCCGATAATCTGCACATCGTAGTGCACCATTTCCCATTTGATGAGGTTTCCGCCAGCCATCCACTCGTTGGCGTAGTAGGCTTTTCCGTTGCGAATATTCACGCTGTCGCGCTTGGCAGCGAGGTTTTCGTCCCAAGGCATAATGCTGACTTCGACTTCGGCGTTATCGTTGAAACGTTTTGCCGTAGATTTCACAACTGCAAAGGCTTCGGGCAGAATTTCGAGTAGAATTTCTTCAATTTTTTTGTTTAATTCTTTTTCGAGCCGATCAATTTGGTCGAAAATTTCTTCTTTTTCTTCAACCGTGCTATTTTCCTCATCGGCACGTTCTCTAAGATGTAAAATTTCGTCTAAATCCTCTTGAAGATACGTGTTGATGCGGTTTTTGAGTTCCTGAGTTTTTGCGCGAAGTTCGTCGTTCGACAATTTTTCAACCTCTTCAAATGCGCTCAACGCGGCTTCTACCAACGGATTGATTTCTTTCAAATCTCGTGATGATTTGTCGCCAAATAATTTTTTGATGAATCCTAACATAATCTTTCGTTTTAACCTGCAAAGATACGAAATTTAATTGAGAATTGAAAATTGAGAATTGAGAATTATTTTTGATTTTTAGTTTTAACTATCTTAAAAATGTTAATAACTTGGGAATTTATTAACATTTTGACATTTTTTCAAGAAAAAATATACGAAAATCGAAAGTTGAGCGTTATAGGTGTGAACAAAAAAATCACATTATGAAAAAACGCGAAACTTGGCGAATTATCCAAACACGATTTGGACACGTTCAAATCTCAAATCTACATGGTAAAAATGAAATGGTCGAAAATATCAGGATTGCTTGCTTTTTAGCAGACAAATTGGGACACTCGATAGTTTTGCTCGCTCGTTCTACGAATTTGAAATGTGCTGATTCAAAAAATGTAACATTAGATATTCTTCAAGAATACAAAATCAGTAAGACATCAACTCAATCGTCTATTGACAATGTGTTAAGAAAGGCAGCAAAACAGGCAAATCATATTGTTTTAGAAATTCAAAGCAAAATTTCTGATGGCGATTTACGAAATTATATTCATGACAGAGTAGCAAGAACTCTAAACATAGAAAGTGTTATAATCATAAGAAATAACACTTTTCACTATTATTTCAGAGAACAAATTTTACAAATAGGTTGGTCATTGTAGAATAAAACAGGCGACTTTATTCAAGTCGCCTGAGTCGGGGTCCTTGGACGTACCGCGGACCAAATTTGCTGCAAAGTTACAACATTTTTTTGAATTGACCAAATATTTCTTGTTAAAAATGCAACTTCTCGCTATTCATTTGCAGAAGGAGTTTCGTCCGCAAGCAAAAACCTAACGGGCAAATTAAACTGCACACGAACATTTTTGCCACGTTGTTGTCCCGGAATCCACTTGGGCATACTTTCTATGACACGAATAACTTCCTCATCGCAACCGCCACCGATTCCGCGAATAATTCTAACATTGGAAAGACTGCCATCTTTTTCAACAACAAATGAAGTATGAACTGTTCCTTGAATGCCTTTTTTGCGAGCCTCTGCAGGGAATCTGATGTTATCCGCAAGAAATTTCATACGTGCTTCATCGCCGCCCGGAAATCCTGCATTAACTTCAACAATTATGAAAACTTCATCTTCGTCGTCGGCTTCTGTTGGAAGGTTACCAGCGTAAGCAGGCGGAATTTTCAAAAAATCATTCATGTTAATGCCTTTCGGCAACGCTTTTTGCAAATCTTCGGTGGGTTTGAACCAAAAAATAGTCGTATCGGTTCGATTCCGAAAATTAACTTCGTTCCAACGAATCGCAATCGGAACTAACAGTTCATCGGTTGGATCTACTCTGCCAAGTCCAACACTGCCTGTGTGCGGATTTGAAACCCTTCTCACAACAAAATCAAACGATGTAATTTCTTTACCTTGGAGAATAGGGTCCCACTTCTCGGGATTAGTAGGAAGTTCGAAACTCAATGAATTTGATATGCCACCTCCTGTGGTATAAATAGCCACAAACGGATACCGTTCGTCTGTATTTTTGTTAAAATTCAGAAAAGCAAGCCCTTCGTCAGACAAATGAATGTTTAAAGATTTGAGTTGTTCCGCATTCAAAAAAATGTACTCCGAATCTTGCGAAGTTGTAGATTTTCCTTGGCAAGCGAACAAAATCGTCAGTGCCAAAGCGACAGGGATAAACGCCAAATACCGAACTTGGTTCAGCATTTTGGCTGGTTTTGAAATTTGCATCATAATTCTTTGTTTTATTTTAGGGGGTGAATAATGGAACGAATGGACTAAAATCGGTTGTTTGCCGACGATTTCTCGAAGTAAGAGTTGAAAATAGTGTTCAGGATTTTCGTTGTTTTTTAATGCTCCTTTATCGGCTAAATATTCGTGATTTAGGCGCATTTCGCGTTTCAATAGCCATACAAACGGATTGAAAAACTGCACTGCGCAAATCACTTCCATGAGCATCAAATCCCAACTGTGTTTTTGCTTCACGTGCACGCGCTCGTGAGTCAGCACTAAATCTTTTTCATCACTATTTTCCCACATTTCAGGAATAAAAACGGTTTTGAAAAACGAAAATGCCGTTGGAATATTCGGGCTTGAAATAATCGTTGCACCATTTGTTTGCAAGCGTTTGCCATTCCGCGAAAGCGTTGATAAACGCAGAAATCCGATGAATATGCGACCAATTAAAAACAGGACAACTGCCAAATAAATCCAACCGATAATATTAAATATTTGTAGAGACGCACGGTCGTGCGTCTCTACGCCGATAACCGTATTTCCTTCCGCAAAAATGGTAAAAATTGGTAATTCGTAAATAAAATTTTGTAAGAGCGTAAAATTCAGTACGGGCGTTGCGCGCAACGCCCCAACAGTCGGCAATTGAACATTCAAAAACGGCAACACCATCGCAAACACCAATCCACCCAAAATCGCAAACCGACGACTTTTGAAATGTGTGTCGTTTCGCACCAAACCTTTATACAATAGGTAAAACAACGCCAAAGACACAGCGGAAGGGAGTATGTAGGTGGTCCAAAAATCTATAGAAAAGAATGTGCTCATAGTTGTGTTTTTTAATGGTTAGTGGTTAATGATTAATAGTTGTTTTTATCATTAACCATTAATAATTAATCATTTATTGCTTGTTTTCAACGTCTGCAAAAGTTTTTCTATTTCCTCAATATCTTTCCGTCGGAGTTTCCCTTCTTCCGCGAAAAAATTCACAATATTAGCGTATGAATTTTGAAAATACGTGCTGCTCAATCGCGTTAGCGAATTCGACACATATTCGGATTGTGACACTAATGGAAAATATTGGTGTGTATTTCCAAATTTTTTGTGTCCGACAAAACCTTTTTGCTCTAAAATTCGGATAATGGTTGATACGGTGTTATAGGCTGGTTTTGGCTCAGGCATCATTTCCAAAAGATCGTTTACAAATGCGCGTTCTTTTTCCCAAAGCAATTGCATGATTTGTTCTTCGGCTTTGGTTAGGGTTAGGGTTAGGGTTTCATCGAATTTTTTTGCCATCGTTTTTATTTTTGGTAGGGACGTTGCGCGCAACGTCCCTACAATTTATAATTTCACGGCACAAAGATACAACTAATTTCTTAGTTTTACAACTATTTTTATAGTTTTTTGTAAAAATAGTTTAATTCACTGATTAAGAAATAAAAAAGGACGTATGAATACGCCCTTAAAAAATATTTTTTACAAAATTATCTGTTTTGAGGATTTGCAAGTAGATACGCTACGCTGAAAGTAAACGAGTTGTTGTGAACTTTCTGCCCTTTGTTTGTGTTTTCTCCGTTCTGCTGAATAGCCTTAATTCTTGCGAGACCGGGCTGAATACCTAAAGTTGCAATATAGCGACCCCATTGAGCACCACCAAATATTTGCCAACCGAAATCATAGGCTCTGTGTGGGTCTTCTTTGTCGAAAAACTTGATTGGTGTTTGGTTGGTTCCATCATGCCAATTACCCCAAAGCCCAAGACTGGCATAAAGTCCGGCACCTAAAATGACACGCCACTCATCGTCAACTCTGAAATTAAACACCATGTTAACCGGAGCCTGCAGATAATTCAAATTCACAGTATTTCCGTCTTCTTTACCACCTTTATTAGCCAGAAAAATACCGGGTTGAATTGTAAACATTCTGGTTGAATACGTCGTAAACCCAACTTGATAACCTAATTTAGTACCTGCGGGTCTAATTTTATCTTCACCGGTAAATTGTGATATGTTTCCACCTGCGGTGACCATACCAATAGTTCTTCGTGGTTCCTGCTCGGTTGTTTCCTGTGCAATTGTAACTGTTGAATATGCAACAGCAATAACGAGAATAATAATTTTTTTCATGGTTTTTTGTGTTTGTTGTTTTTGCAAAGATACAAAAAAAAATCTATGTGAGGCAGAAAATTTTTTGTTCCTACGATATTTTATCGCTGTTTTTTCTCGCTAATACAAATAAATAATCCGATAAACGGTTTAAATATTGAATGTTGCGATGAAAAAACGGTTCAGGATCAATTTTCTTTTTGTAAGTTCGAGCCATATAAAGTTCATTGATTTGGTCTCTTTCGGGACGATATTCGAGCGAACTGTTTTCGACTAATGCAACCGCCAAACGTTCGGTTCTTCGACATACAGTTCGTGCCACGTGCGTAAACGCTGAAACAACAGAACCGCGTGGCATTATAAATTCTTTAAGCGACGGTAAAGTTGCAGAAGTTTTATCTATTTCCTTTTCCAAAGCGATAATTTCGTCTTTCGAAATCACATGCGATGACGCATCGTATTTGTCCCAATCCGTTGCAAACACAAGTCCGACCTGAAATAATTCGTCTTGAATTTTCGACAAAAAATTTCGATCATTTTCATCGGTGCAATGCTCAATCACTACACCGATTTGCGCGTTGAGTTCATCGATGGTGCCATACACTTCCACGCGTATGTCAGCTTTGGAAACCTGCGTGCCGCCTAAGATTGACGTAGTTCCATTATCTCCGGTTTTAGTATAAATCTTCATTTTGAAGCGTGTTGGTTTTGATATTTTTTATACAAATTTATCACTAAACCATCAGCTAATCCGATTTTCGGTGCAACGATGTAGTTAGATTGTATAGTGTTCATGATGTTTAAATAAATTTCCGAAGCCGGAACAATTACATCGGCGCGATCTTCCCGTAAATTATAGACTTTCATGCGTTCGGAAACACTTAATTTAGAAAGATTTTTATACGCATTTTCAAATTGCTTGAGTGTAATGATTTTTTTTTCTTTATCACCGAATAATTTCACGATTTTATTAATGTTTCCGCCCGATCCCACGCATTCGATTTGTCCGAAATGCGGTTCAAATTGCATTAACCAATCGTTTAATCGTGTCCATTCTCCGAGATCTGTTGTTCCGCTCAACAGGCGCAATGTGCCGAGATTAAAGGATTGTGAGTTGATGAAACTATCATTTTTTTGTACCGAAATTTCCGTACTTCCACCGCCGACATCAATAAACATGGTCATCGGAAATGCGCTATTTGTGCTGGTTTCGCCTGCTTCGCGAATGATTTCTGCTTCCTCTTGTCCATCAATAATTCGCACACGAATACCAATTTCTTTTTCTATGCGAGTGATGATTTGCGCCCCGTTCGAAGCCTCGCGCATAGCCGATGTTGCAACAGCATCATAGGCAACAGCATCATTCACTTCGATCATTGTTTTGAATGCCGACAAGGTTTTGAGCAATCTTTGTTCACGTTCGAACGTGATTTGTCCATTCGAAAACACATCATTTCCCAATCGGATAGGCACACGTATAAACGCTGTACGCACCGTTGTTAGCGCACCCTTGCTGTCTTCAAAAATATTGACGAGCAACAAGCGTATGGCATTCGATCCTATGTCTATTGAAGCGAATATCATACCTAATTGAGAATTGAGAATTGAGAATTGAGAATGTTGCTTACGCCTTTAGCAATGAGGCGAAGCGTAATTTTCAATTTTCCATTTTCAATTCTCCATTTATCGCCTGATGTGTGCTTCGGTTCGAACATTATCATATTTAATTTCATCATCATTTTTATAGGTAACGGTCACATAAATCTGTCCACGTTCGTCGTATTTTTTCCAAACGCCGTTGAGTCTGCCCATGGTGTAAGACCCTTCTTCCAAAATCTTGCCGTTTTCTTTATAATACACGTGTTTTCCGTTAGGAAGTCCATCCACATAAGAACCTTCGAACGTTAATTTTTTGTCTTTTAGAGAAAAGTTTTTCCATTTGCCGTGGCGTTCGCCGTTTTTGTAGCGACCTTCAGAACGTTCAAAACCCGTGTTGATGAACCAATTTCCATGACGTTCGCCTTCGATATAATCGCCTTCAGCAATTGGTTCTCCATTGCTTGAAAACTCGCTAAATCTGCCGTCTGCCAAACCGTTCATGTAAGTTTGAATGATGTGGAGTTGACCGTTTGGATGATACCAAGTCCATTCGCCATCATATTCGCCGTTGTTGCTGAAATGTCCGACTTGTTCCAATTCGCCTGTTGGAAAATAAAATTGCCATTTTCCAACGCGTTTGCCGTTGCGGTAGCGACCTTCGGCTTTAACGGCTCCATGGGAATAAAATTCTTTCCATTGATTTTGAAACAATCCTCTATCGTCTACAATTCCTGTAGCAATAGGCTTGCCTTCTTTGAATACGACGCCTTTTATGATTTTTCCCTCTTCGTCGTACTCGCGCGCAACACCTTCCAATTGCCCGTTTTTGTATGTTAGCATGAGTTTTGGTGTTCCATTAGGGTGATATTCTGTTCTTACTTCGACTTGTGCAAGGTCTTGCGTGCTTTGCTCTAATTCGCCGTTGGTAAATTTCTTAACTTCGGTCAAATTTCCAAGTGTATCGTAATATTTGAAATAGCCATTTTTTTTGTCGTTGAGGTAAGTGCCTTCCATTTGCACCATCAAATCGGGATAGAAAAATTTCCACGCGCCCTGTTTCCATCCGTTTTTATCGCGACGATTAATGCGTTGACGGCTCGTGATAAACCCTCTGCGATATTCGGTAATGCCTGTAATGACGCCATCTTCCGCAAAATCATATTCAACACCTTGTTCCACGCCTTTATCAAACGGCGTGCGTTGTTTGATAGCGCCGTTTTTGTAAAAAATTTCTCGTATTCCCGAAATTAAATCTGCTGTATAAGGTGTGATGATGATTTCGTTGGCGGTATAAGTTTTGCTAATACCATTGCGCTTTCCATCTTTGTAAGAAATTTCAGACGTTAATTTTTCATCGGCATAAAATCTCCAAATACCATCAAGCAAATAGTTTTCCCGATTACCTTCGCTGACGAGTTGCCCTTGTTCGTTATAGGTTTTCCAATAGCCATCGG
Source organism: Bacteroidales bacterium (assembly GCA_031256055.1). GTDB lineage: Bacteria > Bacteroidota > Bacteroidia > Bacteroidales > P3 > WRKV01. The sequence continues at coordinate 1,656 of JAIRRI010000117.1, read as the reverse complement.
GTTTTCCCTTTCGCAGATAACCTTCGCTCGAAACTACGCCGTTTCTGTGCTTGAATTGTGTAAATACGAAATCATCCGTCTGCGCCACGAGCATAGCGGAAATCCATATCGCCAAAACAGTGAACAACAATTTCATACTACAAAGATACAAAAAAAAATGAAAATGGGAAATTAAAAATTATTTTTTTTCATTCTCAATTCTTAATTTCCCATTTTCATTTTTTTTTGTATCTTTGCAAAAATAATCACAAAAAACCTAAAATTATGAACACAAACCTCGAATCCCTAAACCCTTCCGCATTTTGGAAAAATTTTCAATTAATTTGCAGCGTTCCTCATCCTTCGCATCACGAAGAAAAAATTCAAAACTTGTTGATGAAATTCTTTCAAGATTTGGGCTACAACCCCATGAAAGACGAAGTAGGTAACATCATGGTTTCCAAGCCGGCAACTCCGGGCATGGAAAATTGCAAAGGTGTGGTTTTACAAGCCCATCCCGACATGGTTCCGCAAGCCAACAACGACACCAAACACGATTTTGTAAACGACCCGATCAAAGCCTATATCGACGGCGAATGGGTAAAAGCCGACGGTACTACACTTGGCGCCGACAACGGTATGGGCGTTGCTGCAATTATGACGGTTTTTGAAAGCAAAGATTTGGTTCACGGACCAATCGAAGCCCTTTTAACAGCAACCGAAGAAGTAGGTATGGTTGGTGCAAAAGCTCTAAAACCTGGTATTTTGAAAGGCGATATCTTATTGAATTTGGATTCGAGTAACGAAGGACAAATTTATGTAGGTTGTGCCGGTGGTATCGATGCGTCTATTGCTATGAACTATTCTACAGAACCTGCAAATGGCGAGGCTTTCAACATTTCAGTGAAAGGTTTGAAAGGCGGGCATTCCGGCTTGGATATTCATTTGGGACTTGGAAATGCAAACAAAATTTTCTTTAGATTTTTGCAAAAAGCACAAGACCTTGGCGTTCGTTTAGCCTCTATCAGCGGTGGTGATATGCGTAATGCGATTCCTCGCGAAGCCAATGCTATTGTAGTTGTTCCAAAAGACAAAGTTGCCGAATTTAAAACGTTTGCAGAGAAATTTGCAGCGATTATTAAATCTGAATTGGCAACGGCAGATCCTGGTTTTCAATTCTTGGTTGAAGCCGGAAAAGCCGACCAAGTTTTCAAATTAGCAGATCAGCATAAATTGGTTGATCTCGTTCGTGGCTTGCCAAACGGCGTGATGCGCATGAGCAATGATTTGCCGGGTTTGGTAGAAACTTCAACCAATTTGGCGATTGTGAAATCGGAAAACGGCGTTGCGGAAATTTACTGTTTGCTCCGCTCGTCAGTGGATACAGCCAAAGATAGTTTGGCTGATATGATGGTGGCGATTTGCGATTTGGCAGGTGTGAAAATCGAGCTTTCGGGCAGTTATCCGGGTTGGAAACCCAACATGAATTCGCCGATTTTGAAAGTTGCACAAGATGTTTACAAAGAAAAATGGGGTAAAGTTCCTGAAATCAAAGCCGTTCACGCCGGTTTGGAGTGCGGAATTTTGAGCGCTGCTTATCCGAATTGGGACATCATTTCATTCGGACCAACCATTCTCGGTTTGCATTCACCAGATGAAAAAGTGAATATTGCCACC
>JAIRRI010000096.1 GCA_031256055.1 Bacteroidales bacterium | reverse complement strand
TTTGTAAAAATGGAAAATTCGTAATTCATAATTCATAATTCGTAATTTTTTCGTATCTTTGCAACTCAAATTTATCCTTATGCCAAAACCCAAAGTGCGAAACACCGCAGAACTCCTTTTTGATACGATTTTCGAGGCTATGCACGAGAAAAAGGCTGAAAACATTCTCTTACTCGACTTGTCGAAAATCAAAGGCACAAACTTCGATTATTTTGTGATTACACACGGAAATTCGACTTCACAAGTCAATGCAATTGCCGAAGAAGTACGTCGAAAAGTAAAAACAGTTTGTCACCTGAATCCCGCGCATGCCGAAGGATTTGCAAATGCCGAATGGATTTTGTTAGACTATTTGGATGTGGTGGTTCATATATTCCAACAGGAAGTTAGAGACCATTACCAACTCGAAAATCTCTGGGCAGATGCGATAATTACACCGATTGAGGAAGAAATTCCAGTCAGAAAAACAGTTGTAAAAAAAGAACCAACAACGAAAGAAGTTATCAAAAAAGAAATTGCAAAGAAAACCATAAAGAAAGACAGTAAAGACGCATTGCAACGCGTCTCAACAAAGAAGACAGCAAAAAACCATGAACGGAAATCAACAACAACAAAATCAACAACAACAAAATCAACAGCGAAATCAACCCCCAAATCCAAATCGACAAAATCCTCAAAAAAAGCCTAAATTCAATTTGAATTGGATTTGGTTCATTATTATTGCAGTGATTTTGGGACTGAATATTTTTGGAAACCAGTGGGACACCAAATCGTACGACATCACTTGGGGCGAGTTGCAAGGCATACTCGAACGTCGCGATGTGGAAAAAATCGTTGTGGTCAACAAGGAATTTGCCGAAATTTTCATAAAATCGGATCGTATCGCTAATGACACGCTCTACGCTCGTTTGAGATCAGACGACTTGTCGAAACCGAATAGATTTTTTGTATATCCATTTTTAACTTTAGAGGCGTTTCAAAACGATGTTCGTCAAGTGCAATTAAACACCGAAGAACTTGAACGCTCGCGTATGACGCCCGAGGAATTGGAGAATTACACACCACGTCCATGGTTAGAACCCGTTCCACAAACTCGTCGAAGTTTTTGGGAAGGAATCGGAGGATTTTTCTGGCCCTTTCTTATCATTTTGCTGATGATTATGTTGTTCAGTCGAATGATGGGTGGCGGTATGGGTGGTCCCGGTGGCGGAGGAGGAATGGGCGGAATTTTTAATTTCGGTAAATCAAAAGCCCAACTATTTGACGGAAAAAATGCACAAATCACATTCAACGATGTTGCCGGATTAGCCGAAGCCAAAGTGGAAGTGATGGAAATTGTGGATTTTCTGAAAAATCCGAAAAAATATACCGATTTAGGTGGAAAAATTCCGAAAGGCGCGTTGTTGGTTGGTCCTCCGGGAACGGGGAAAACCTTGTTAGCAAAGGCTGTTGCAGGCGAAGCAAAAGTGCCGTTTTTCTCAATTTCAGGATCGGATTTTGTGGAAATGTTTGTGGGCGTTGGCGCGTCGCGCGTTCGAGATTTGTTTAGAAATGCCAAAGAAAAAGCGCCATGTATCATTTTCATTGACGAAATTGATGCAATCGGCCGTGCTCGCGGGAAAAACGCCTTTACAGGAGGTAACGACGAGCGTGAAAACACACTCAACCAACTTCTCACAGAAATGGACGGTTTTGGCACAAACAGCGGTGTGATTATTCTTGCTGCAACCAACCGTGCAGATATTTTAGATAAAGCGCTAATGCGCGCAGGGCGCTTCGATCGCGAGATTCATGTAGAATTGCCCGAACTTGAAGAGCGTAGAGCCATTTTCAATGTACACTTGAGAAATATCAAAAAATCGCCGTCATTAGACATTGAGTTTTTAGCCAAACAAACGCCCGGATTTTCGGGTGCAGATATTGCCAATGTGTGTAATGAAGCGGCTTTGATTGCTGCTCGAAATGGAAAAAAAGAAGTTGATAAACAAGATTTTTTGGATGCAATCGACCGGATTGTAGGCGGTTTGGAACGTCGCAGTAAATTTATTTCGCCTGAAGAAAAGAAAACGATTGCGTACCACGAAGCGGGTCATGCTTCGGTAAGTTGGCTGTTGAAATACGCACATCCGTTGATCAAAGTAACGATTGTTCCGCGTGGACGATCGCTCGGTGCAGCGTGGTATTTGCCCGAAGAGCGACAAATCACCACTCGCGAACAAATGTTCGACGAAATGATGGCAACCCTTGGCGGACGCGCCGCAGAAGATGTTGTATTTGGAAAAATTTCGACAGGTGCCATGAACGATTTGGAAAAAGTAACTAAACAGGCTTACGCAATGGTGGCGTATTTCGGTATGAATGAGAAAGTCGGAAACATCAGTTATTACGATTCGCAAGGCGCACAAGACATCACGTTTTCCAAACCATACAGCGAAAAAACAGCAGAAATTATTGATAAAGAAGTTCACAATTTGGTTGAGTCTGCGTATCAAAAAGCAAAAGATATTTTGATTGAAAATCGTGATAAATTGAACATTTTAGCGGAAACGTTAATGAAACGAGAAGTCCTGTTCAGAGATGATTTGGAACATATTTTCGGACCGCGTCCTGCTGATGCAGAAAAAGAACTTAGCAACGAATGAACAGTGCCAGCGCCAAAGAAAAAATGCTAAAAAGCATTCGGGATGCGCTCATTGAGCGTGCTCCGGACACGTTTCATGACTTAGATTTGAAAACGTCGGTTTATCACGATTCCAAAAATGCTTTGGATATTGAATTTGCTGAAAATTTTATTCGAACCGGAGGAAAATTTGTGTATTGCGAAGATGTTCAGGAAGCAGTTGACAGCATTCGATTTTTTACACAACAAGAAAATTGGGACAAAATTTATTGCGCCGAAGAAACACTACAACGTATTCTAACCCTCGCAGGACTTCCATTCACAGATAATCCGAAAGAATTGATTGTTCGAAAAGTAGGCATGATGAGCTGCGAGTTTTTGATTGCGCGAACGGGAAGCATCCTGTTCAGTTCACAACCTGCATCAGGACGACGAATTTTGAGTGTGTTAGATACGCAAATCGTTATCGGAACAGTGGCGCAAATACAGCCGGATTTGAAATCTGCGTTTCAATTGATTAAGGAAAAATATGCTGCAAAAATGCCGTCGATGTTTTCCATCGTAAATGGCTTGAGTAAAATTAAAGATATTGATGGCGAAGAGGAACAAGGGCTGGGCGCAAAACAACTTTTTCTTTTTTTGATTGACACCACAACAGAGCAAAAATCATGAAAGCGCAATCAAATTTCGTTATGCGAACAATTACAGGAAGTGTTTTTGTAATCGTTATTCTCGCATCAATGCTGAATTTTTGGAGTTTTTTCGTTGTGATGTGCATTTTATGGAGTCTAATGATTTTTGAATACGGAAAGTTACTCAAAGAAAACGGAAAGCCAAGTCAAATTCGAAGTTTTGGATATTCGTTTTTGGCTTATTTTTACATCATTTTGCCGTTTTTTTGTTTGATTACCGTTTACTCTAAAAATCCGCTGTATGCCTTGGCATTGTTCGCTTTCGTTTGGGTGAACGATACATTCGCCTATTTGTTTGGAATTACATTCGGAAAACATAAATTATTCGAACGCATTTCACCTAAAAAAACATGGGAAGGTTTTTTCGGAGGGCTTATAGCGACAATAGCATTCAGTATAATGTTTTTTAAAATTTTCACTCGTTCTCCAAAATTTGAAACACTTTCTATTGGACAATGGATTGGATTAGCGATTGTGGTTGTGATTTTTGGAACCATCGGCGACCTGTTTGAATCGTATTTAAAACGTAGTTTGAATGTCAAAGATTCAGGAACGATTTTGCCCGGACACGGTGGATTATTGGACCGATTGGACAGTATTTTATTTGCTGCACCTGCGGTAATGGTTTATTTGATGTTGATAAATTGGTAGCAATATAATCGACCTACCATAGTTCGGATAACATCTCTTCCCTCTGCCTTTTCAGTTCATTCAACAGTGCATCATTTTTTCTCAAAAGCCGGACATAGCGCCATTTCCCAATCGTTCGCTTGTAATGCTCAACGTAAAACAACATCAATCGTTCGGCATACAAAATCAACGCAAGAAAGAACACGAATAGAATGATTTTGTTATAACACGTCAATAACAAAATTATAATCAAAATAAAATTCTGTAATCCGCGAACAGTCATAGCTACAACATATCGTGTCGAGCTTAAAAACTGTGGATCTTTAATCATTTTCTCGTATTTTTTTGCCAAAGATAACGGTAAAAACCCAAGAATAGCGCCGATTACAGCAATCGGAAATCCAAGTAACAAAACACCAAAATCTTCAAGCAATTCATACCACGGGACTTTTGAATATCGCAACAACCGCGAACGAATATTCAACTTCTGTAATCCGTTTTGGTATTGAGAAAACGTTTGTTCTAAGTCTTGAATTTTCGGTTCATTTTTTTCTGCTATATCATCTAATTTTTTTACCAATTCTTGATCGGCTTCCAGGCGTTCTTTCGGATTGTCAGGGTTGCGCTGTGTGGCTTTGGCGTAGTCGTAACCGAAGGCTTCTCGAAAATTTTCAATCGTTGTGTAATGCGTCTCGCTATGAATATCGATCATCAATTTTCGCAATTCCTCGGCTAATCGTTCTTGCATTTTTAAATATGCTTTTGCCGGATTTTCCTGATAAAGCGAGAAATATTCGGCAACAGCAATCGGTTTTCCGTAAACAATTGTTACATCTTTAAAAAATTCTTTTTGATTTTGCCAATTTAATCCAAGGGGTACAATCTGCACACCACCTGTACTTCCATACATTTCCTGAGCTTTCAAAGCGGTTCGGAAAGCTGCTTTTTGAAGTGTCGCTAAACGCTTACGCGGATTAAATGCACCTTCCGGAAAAACACCGTGCACCATGCCTGCACGAAGCACTTTATCAACGATTTCAAACGTTTCTTGATTGTTATCGTAGTTATTGCCGCATCCGTCGCGTTTGCGGTAAATCGGTAAAATTCGCATAAAATGCAGAATTTTTCTGATTAACGGTTTTTTGAAAATATCGCCACGCGCTATAAACACGGTCTGGTGTTTTTGAGTGCTCACAACAGCCATCGCATCCATGAGCGCACCTTGATGATTGCCGGCGTAAATCAAAGGTCCTTTTGCAGGAATATTTTCTTTCCCAATAACGTGAAAATGGCGATAATAGCGTTTGAAATTCGGTTTTGCCCAAAACATACGAGTTAAAGTATATTTCCAGTCGTTTTTACATAATTTTTCAGTTAATGTTTTTGCCATAATATAATAAAAGTCCGATTTTTTTTGCAAAATTACAATTTTTTTCGTATATTTACAATTGTTGGTTAAAAAATGATAGATTTTTTTTGAATTTATGCTTAACCCGCCGTCCTAATTTTTGGGTCATTACATTTTTTTTGCATAAACTATGTTTTGGGCGAAACGCCCAAGTTGAAAACGCCGTTTATTTGCTTCTGAGCACGATTTTTGATAAGAACGTATCCATTTTGAGCTTTTCGCCCAAAATGATGATTTTTAAAAATTTATTTGTATCTTTGTGGTCGGTTTCGAAGCCTCGCAAGCTTCCAAAACAAAAAGCCTTTCTTGCAGGCTATAAACGCAAGATGAAGTAGGAAGTCAACCAGGTCTATAACTAAAACCACAAAGAAAGGCGTAACAAAGGTACAAAGAAAAGTTGAAATTTGCAAATTGAATAACCGATAATTGCAGAACTATGAGGTTTAACGATCGCCAAAAAACTGAGTAGTCACAGTATCTAATAGGATATGATTTTTCTACGAGTTTCGGCAAAATGAAAAAAACAAAAAATTATAAACTAAAAAAATCAAAAATCATGAAAAAATTACATAAATATATAGCATGCGTTGCTATATTTGTTGCTACTGCGTTTATGACAGTTCCTACAGCTGCTTGTAGTGGCTACGGAGGGACTGTCGCTACTGGAAAGTGTGGCACTATATACGTATGTGCTGAAAATCTGGAAAGCTGGTTAAAAGCAGTTGACGGAATTCTGTCAACATGTGAAGCTGCTGCAGTGATTGGGCCTAAGTAATTTAATTGATAGTTATGAGCTGTTTGTAACAAATTATCGAACAGCTCATGGCTATCATGTGTAAACGTGATAAAAAAGAACACTATGAAAAAAATATTTACCTTTGCCTTACTAATAATAGGTTATCTGTGCTATTCGCAGACAGTAGATCATGCTCAGCTGGAAGTTATGTATCGTTATGAAACTGTTAGCAATAAATTAGAACCCGAAAAAAGAACTACTGACGAGGTTATTTTACTTATTGGTAGCAAGCATATCGGATATTTCAGTTGGAAAAACTATGTTGCGGATTCACTTCGGAGGACAAATCTTGCGGAGTATGGGACTCAGCTTATGGATAGCGACGGCAGACTTGTAACAATAAGATCAGGCGAATCTTTTGACGCGGCAGCAGCCAGAGGAGGACTATCCGGAACTACAACCATTATCCAGCCTCGCAACAATCCTCCCAACAACCCATTCAACGATTCACGATACTTCATTAACAGAACATCCGGAGAAGTTATATGCATGGAACATGTTGTTGACCTGCGAGCTTTGCCAAGCGCACAAGCTTATTATATTAGCTATACAGAAATTCTAAAAAAGCCTGTATGGAAAATCAGTACAGAAACCGCTAACGTTGCCGGTTATCGTAGTCAAAAAGCCACCACTCGCTATGGTGGACGTGATTGGATTGTGTGGTTCACGCACGAAATTCCGGTTAACGAAGGTCCTTGGAAACTTCGTGGATTGCCCGGATTGATTCTTAAAGCCGAAACAGCCGATGGCGAATTTTCGTTAACAGCAACTTCGGTTAGCCGTTCAACCAACATGCCCATCGTAAAAGATGAGAAAAACATCTATAGAAATGTATCAAAAAGAGAATTCATCAAACAGAAAATAGAAGGTTGGAAAAATCCTTATCGCCCTTTTGAATTCAACCATATCGAAATTCTGAATTAGTATTTATTTTTGACACAAACTGTGCTGATTTTTCAGTGAAAGGAGGAAATAATATGACAACCACAATGAAAAAATCACTTATCACTATTTTGTTAATGACAAGTTTTTTCTGTTATTCGCAAACCATAGATCATGCTCAATTGGAAGTTATGTATCGTTACGAAAACGTTAACAATACATTAGAGCCCGAAAAAAGAACTACAGACGAGGTTATTCTGCTTATTGGTAGCAAGTATACCGGATATTTCAGTTGGAAAAACTATGTTGCGGATTCACTTCGGAGGACGAATCGTGCGGAGTATGGACTTCAACTTATGGATAGCGAAGGTAGGTTTGTAGCAGTGAGAGCCGGCGAAGATTTTGATGCAGCGGCAGCTAGAGGAGGACTATCCGGAACCTCAACTATTATTCCGCCTCGCAACATGCCATCCACTGCTCCACTCAACCGTGCGCAATACCTAACTAACAGAAAGTCCACAGAAGTTATATGTATGGAGCACATTGTTGATCTTCGAGCTTTGCCAAACGCGCAAACTCATTACATTAGCTACACGGAAATTCTTAAGAAACCGGTATGGAAAATCAGCACAGAAACAGATCAAATCGCAGGTTATCGTAGTCAAAAAGCCATCACTCGCTATGGTGGACGTGATTGGATTGTATGGTTCACGCACGAAATTCCGGTTAGTGAAGGGCCTTGGAAACTTCGAGGATTGCCCGGATTGATTCTTAAAGCCGAAACAGCCGATGGTGAATTTTCGTTAACAGCAACTTCTGTTAGCCGTTCAACCAACAGACCCATCGTAAAAGATGAAAACAACATCTATCGGAACATGCCAAAAAAAGAATTCATCAAACTAAAAACAGAAGGCTTTAAAAATCCTTATCTGCCTTTTGAATACAACCATATCGAAACTCTGAATTAGTATTTATTTTGGCATAAACTATGTTTTGGGCGAAACGCCCAAGTTGAAAATGCCGTTTATTTGTTTCTGAGCACGATTTTTCACAAGAGAGTATCTGTTTTGAGCTTTTCGCCCAAAATGATGATTTTTAAAAAATTATTTGTATCTTTGTGGTCGGGTTCGAAGTTTCGCAAGCTTCCAAAACAAAAAGCCTTTTTTGCAGGCTATAAACGCAAGATGAAGTAGGAAGTCAACCAAGTCTATAACTAAAACCACAAAGAAAGGCGTAACAAAGGTACAAAGAAAAGTTGAAATTTGCAAATTGAATAACCGACAATTGCAGAACTATGAGGTTTAACGATCGCCAAAAAACTGAGTAGTTACAGTATCTGATATGATATGATTTTCTACGAGTTTCGGCAAAATGAAAAAAACAAAAAATTATAAACTAAAAAAATCAAAAATCATGAAAAAACTACATAAATATATAGCATGCGTTGCTATATTTGTTGCTACTGCATTTATGACTACATCTACAGGCGCTTGCCCCAAAGGCTGGGTCGGCACGAATCTCATTACGGGAAATTGTGGTACAATACCTATATGCGCTCTTAATAACGAAATGTTAGATGTGTTAATTGACGCATATGTAAGTGCATGTGAAGCTGCTGTAGTGATTGGACCTAAGTAATTTAATTGATAG
>JAIRRI010000084.1 GCA_031256055.1 Bacteroidales bacterium | reverse complement strand
ATTTGATTTACTTTTACCAAAATTGAATTTGCAACACCTTTGTCGATACCCATTTTCAAACGTTTTTCGTTAGTAACGAACAAGTCGTCACCCACTAAATTACAGGTTTTTCCAATTTTGTCTGTGAGATATTTCCAGCCGTCCCAATCGTCTTCCCACATACCATCTTCGAGAGAAATAATCGGATAGCGTTTGTGCCAATCAGCCCAAAAATCAGCCATTTGCGTTGAAGTCAACTTTTCGCCACTCGATTTTTTGAAGTGGTAAACTTTTTCTTCTTCGATATAAAATTCAGACGCGGCAGGATCTAAAGCAATAAAAATATCCTCACCCGGTTTGTAGCCTGCTTTTTCGATAGCTTCCATAATCACTTTGAGAGCGTCTTCGTTCGATTTTAAGTTTGGTGCAAAACCGCCTTCATCGCCAACTGCAGTACTCATACCTTGTTTGTGAAGAACATTTTTCAACGTGTGAAAAATCTCTGCACCCATTCTGAAGGCCTCTGCAAATGTAGGCGCACCAACAGGCATAATCATGAATTCTTGGAAATCCACGCTATTGTCTGCGTGCGAACCACCATTGATGATGTTCATCATCGGAATGGGCAACGTGTTAGCATTTGTTCCGCCAATGTAGCGATACAGCGGTTGATTGGTGAATTCGGCTGCAGCGTGTGCACAAGCTAATGAAACGCCTAAAATCGCGTTAGCGCCCAAACGACCTTTGTTTGGCGTGCCATCCAACTCAATCATGATTTTGTCAATTTCGTTTTGATCGGTTACGTCAATACCTTCCAAAGCGTCAGCAATTTCGGTATTTACATTGTTAACGGCTTTCAAAACACCTTTGCCCAAATATTTGGATTTGTCACCATCACGAAGTTCTACGGCTTCGTGAATGCCTGTCGATGCTCCCGAAGGAACAGCAGCGCGACCAAAATAGCCATCTTCGGTTAATACTTCAACTTCAACTGTCGGATTTCCGCGTGAATCTAAGATTTGACGAGCGTAAACGTCAAGAATTGTACTCATAATTATTATTTTTTAAAGTTTTTTTATGACTGCAAAGATACAAAAAAAAGTTGAAAATAGCAAGGGGATGTCTCGCTATACTCGACATAACGGCAATAGGGGCTAGTCCTCCACAAAAATAAAAATATCCTCATTATCCCGTTTCATGAGGAATTTTTCGCGGGCGATTTTTTCCAAATGCTCCAAATCGTTATCCAATAAGTAAATGCTGCGCTTGTTGGCTTCTATTTCGCGGATGTAATACTCGCGTTCAATTTTGAGATCTTTAAGTTGTTTGCGCAGTTTACGTTGTGAAAGCAAATTATTCGAACTGAAAAAGAGCACCCAAACGCTAAACGCAATCAGCGTGATGACGTAGACATTGGTCAAATGTCTGACGTATGGCATGCTTTTTAGTTTCGATAATAGATTTCTCATGTTTTTTTTGTTGGAGTATTGCCTGTCGAGTGCTGTGTTGGGGCGTTGCAGACAATGCCCGTACGAGGTTTCGGAAAATTCGGTAATTTATTTTTTATTGCCATCCACAAAATCACAACTCCAGCTAAAATAAAGGGAATACTGAGAATTTGCCCCATATTCAACCACATATTTTCCTCAAAACCGACTTGCACTTCTTTGATGGACTCAATTGCAAAACGCGCGCCAAATAATAAAATCAGAAAACTTCCGAAAAGAATACCTTCTTCGGGCTTATAGTTTTGTTTGATGTAATACCACAGCAAACCTGCGAAAATAGCGAGATAACTCAATGCTTCGTAAAGTTGTGTAGGATGTTTGGGGAGCACTTCACCATTGTTCACGAATATAAATCCCCATGGCAGTGTGGTTGCATGACCATAAATTTCGGAATTAAATAAATTTCCAAGACGTACTAAAATACCTGTAAATGCTACAAAAATCACTACGCGGTCCGTCATATACCAAAACGTTGTTTTGTGTTTTCTTGCCGCAAAATACAAGGCAATCAAAATCCCGATAGCTGCGCCATGACTGGCTAATCCGCCATCGCGAATAGCAAATATTTGGAGGGGATTTGCCAAATAATAAGTCGGCTCGTAGAAAAAACAATGTCCTAAACGTGCGCCGACCATTGTGCCAATCGCCAAGTAAAACAACAATGTGTCAGGAATGGTCAAATCGCTTTTTTCTTTTTTCATCATCCACAAACACAAATAAAATGTGCATGCAAATGATAAAGCGAACATCAATCCATACCAACGAATTTCAAGCCCACCTATGGAAAACGCCACAGGGTCAACATTCCAAGTGATATAGTTAAGAAGCATATTACAAATTTTCTTTTAAGTTCAACAAAAATATTTTTACACTTTTTAGCGTTTTTACGGCTTCAAATTTTGGGTCTGTTTCGCCTGTTGTCTTTATTTTCAAGCGTTCTTTGGCACCTTGCAATGTAAAGCCCTGCTCTTTCACCAAATGATAAATTTGATGAAAATAATCCACATCCGAAGCCGTAAACAAACGATTGCCTTTTTTGTTCCGTTGTGGTTTGATCACGTCAAACTCCTTTTCCCAAAAGCGAATGAGCGATGTGTTGACCTTGAACATATCAGCTACTTCGCCAATGGTATAAAACATTTTTACGGATTCCATGTTACGACATACTTTGATTAGTCTCGTTAGCTTTTTCAAGAATTTTTAGATATTCTTCAGGTGTTACATCGTTGAAAAAATAATGCACGGGATTAACATGTTTGCCGTGAAGAATTACCTCATAATGTAAGTGTGTACCAACTGATCGCCCTGTATTTCCCATACGTCCGATGATGTCGCCACGTTTGACTTTTTGCCCGACTTGAACGTCTCTTTTACTTAAATGTCCGTACAACGTTTGAAATCCAAAACCATGATCAATCACAACTACAATCCCATAGCCACCATAACCATCGCCCGACCGAGTAACAGTTCCATCGCCTGTTGCATAAATTGGTGTACCGTGAGGCCCAATGATATCAACTCCTGTGTGCGGTTGATATACTCGGTAAATAGGGTGCATTCGCGTACCAAACCCCGAATGGACTTGTGCCGTTTCTTTATTCACTGGAAAAATAGCGGGCATAGCTGCCAACATTTCTTGCTTACTTCTTGCCATTTTGTAAACGTCATCGAATGATGTAGACTGCGTATACATCCGTTTGGTCAATTCATCTACCCTTAACGACGTATTAATGATTAAATCAGCACTTGAATTGACTCGAAACTCTTCGTAAGTTTCATTTCCCAATAAACGCGCATCTTTCTTGGGAGGTTCGGCTTCGAAAATAATGCGATACAAATTTTCATCTCGCGTTTGGATATCTTTGAGAACGTGCGAAAGTAGATCAACCCTTCTGTCCAATTGACGATATTGAAATCGAGATTGTTCCAAATCGCGCCTTAGTTTGCGTTCTTTTGGAGAGTCAAAAACATAAACCGTAAACGCGACTGCAGAAGCAAACAGAACAATAGTAAACGATAAGTAAAAGAGAATTTTATTGAAGACTTCTTTTTTACTCACCGTCACTTTTTTTACCGAAAGCGAATGCGGATCGAAAACGTATTTAGTGCCTTTTGCCATATTCTTTGTTCATACAAACTTACAAAGATACAAAAAAAAATGCAATTTTGCAAAAAAAATGAAAAAAAAATTGTATCTTTGCAAGTTTTATTAAATCAAAAAAAATATGACTTCCGCACAAATTCGAAAAACATTTTTAGATTTCTTTGCAAGCAAACAGCACCACATTGTGGATTCTGCACCAATGGTGATAAAAAATGATCCTACGTTGATGTTTACCAACGCAGGAATGAATCAATTTAAAGATATTTTTATCGGGCATTCGCCCGTAAAATATCTGCGCGTTGCCGATACGCAAAAATGTTTGCGTGTGTCGGGGAAACACAACGATTTGGAGGAAGTTGGACACGATACGTATCATCACACGATGTTCGAAATGCTTGGCAATTGGTCGTTTGGCGATTATTTCAAAAAGGAAGCGATTGAATATGCTTGGGAATTATTGACTGAAGTTTACAAAATCCCCAAAGAAAATTTGTATGTAACGGTTTTCGAAGGCGATCAAAAGGACGGTACGTCCAAGGATATTGAGGCTTATGATTTGTGGAAAAATATTTTGTCCGAAGATCATATTTTATTTGGAAGTAAAAAAGATAATTTTTGGGAAATGGGCGAAACAGGTCCATGTGGGCCGTGTTCGGAAATCCATGTGGATATTCGTTCTGCGGAAGAAAAATCTAAAACTTCAGGTCGTGATTTGGTGAATAAAGATCATCCGCAGGTGATTGAAATTTGGAATTTGGTATTCATGCAATTCAATCGCATGGCCAATGGTTCACTCGTTGAATTGCCTGCCAAACACGTGGATACAGGTATGGGCTTTGAGCGTTTGTGTATGGTCGTTCAAGGCAAACAATCGAATTATGATACGGATGTTTTTCAACCGATTATTCAGTATCTTGCAAAGCTTTGCAAGCAAACTTATGGTAAAGACTTGAAGTCGGATATTGCGATGCGTGTGATTGCGGATCACTTGCGTGCTGTGAGTTTTGCGATTGCCGATGGTCAGTTGCCGTCGAACAATAAAGCAGGTTATGTGATTCGTCGAATTCTACGTCGTGCGGTGCGTTACGGCTATACGTTTTTGAATTTCAAAGAGCCGTTTATGTGTCA
>JAIRRI010000071.1 GCA_031256055.1 Bacteroidales bacterium | reverse complement strand
GTTTGATTTTTTGCAAAGATACAAAAAAATTTGACAACGTCAAATTTTTAATTGAGAATTGAGAATTGAGAGTTGAGAATGAACGTTTTAATAACTAATGGCAACAATTAAAAAATTCTCCATTTTCTATTTTCAACGGCAAAACCCTCAACGCAGTTAATTCTTAATTGGTATAGGAGTCAATATACCTTGTTCAATAAGCCTTACAATGGTTTCAATATCTCGATCTCTCCCTTCGGGGTCATATTTTGTCCTCAAATTATATCCAAATAATCGCCCGATACCTTGATACAAATAGGCTTGAAATGAATTTCGCAAATCTTTAACAAGGTTAAACGCCGAATGCGATGTTTCGCGATCCAATAATTTCACCAAGATTTTGCCTTGTGTAACGGTCAAATTTCTGAGCTCTTTTTCAAATTGTTTTTTAATGTCTTTTTCGGCTTGCTTCATCAACTGCGATCTTTTGCGTTCGTTAGCTTCTTGGGCGAGAATGGAATCGTAGTATTTATAGGTTTCACCTGCGAGTTTGGCGTAAGGATAAACTTTCCTCACATTATGCACTAATCGTCGATAAAGTTCTTCGTCGCGTTTGGATTTGAAAATTCGTTTTGCGAAAATTTCAACTTCCGGAAGCCCCAAATATGGAATTGTATCGCCATTGATCACGACGGCACGCACAATAAAACCGCCCTTTCCATCGGGAATTTGGGCATGTGCGACAAATGTTGCACACAAACATAAAATGAATAGAATTCGTTTTTGCATTTTGCAAATATACGAAAAAAAAATGAAACATCCGTTTCATTTTTTTAGCTATGAGTTATAAATGATGAGTTATGAGTTATTTCACCTAATTGCATTTATTCAACCCATAATTTATAATTCATCATTCATAATCAATCCTTTTACGTCAAAAACCGGACCTTCCGTGCACACACATTTGTGCCCTTCAGTTGTTTTTGTAACACAACACAAACACGCGCCAATCCCGCAAGCCATCATGTTTTCCAATGAAATTTGGCAAGAAATATTTTTTTCTTTCGCGATTTTTGAAACGGCATTCATCATCGGTTCGGGACCACAGCAATAAATTTGGTCGATTTTTTGTTGGTTAAAAACCGAATGCTCGGTCACCAAACCTTTATCGCCTATGCTGCCATCTTCTGTCATAATTAAGACATTACCGTATTTGACATAATCTTCAAGATTATGGATGTTTTTTTTAGAACGCCCTCCAATTAAAATTGTAGGACGAAGTCCGTTTTGATTTAAAGTTTTTGCCAAATATAACAAAGGTGCGACACCGCAACCACCACCTACCAAAAGGGTTAAAGGCTCTTCACCTTTGACCTTTGACCTTTGACCTTTGACCGTAAAACCATTTCCCAACGGAAAAATCACATCCACCAAATCGCCATGTGTGAGTTTGGCGAGCTGTTGCGTGCCTTTTCCTTTCTTTTGAATATAAAATTTGATGAAACGCTGTGTGAAATCAATATCATGAATGGAAAACGGACGTCGCAACAAAGCGCCGTTGGCGGGTTCGATTAAAATGTTGGCGAATTGACCGGGTTTGATTTCCGGAAGCGGCTGTTCGTCACCCAATGTCAAAACAAAAATGTCCGACGAGAGCGGACGATTTTCAATAACATGGAGTTGGCGATTAACTTTCTTCATGGGCTGTTTCTTCAACAGGTTCTTCTTCGAGCGAAATCAAATTTTTGGACACCAAAAGATTATACCAAGCCACCACTTTTTTGATGTCTGAAGCATATACGCGGTCTTTGTCCCATTCGGGCAAAACTTCGGAAAACCAAGCCTGAAGGGCTTTATTGTCGGCTTTTGGCGAAACAGCCGCTTCTTTGCCGTCTTCTTTACGAAAAATAGTTTGAAAAACGGTTTTTAACGGAATATCTTCTCCGGTGGTAAACATGCTGATTTCTTCCAACGAAGAAATTTTATCAGATGTAAATACCGGCAAACGTTTCCCGTCAATCAACGATTCCACAACGGCACCGTTTTTCGATTGGGAAATCATTTTGAAAACGCCTGACTTACCTGGGATGGAGTAGTATTCTTTTAAATCCATAATTTAGTGATTAATGATTAGTGGTTAGTGGTTAATGTTTTTTTGCTAATCATTAACCGTTAATCACTAATTATTAGTTTAGAATTCGTCGGAAACCGTTAGTTTTTTGCGACCTTTAGCGCGACGACGCGCCAATACTTTACGACCGTTTGCCGTAGCCATACGTTCGCGGAAACCATGTTTGTTTTTGCGTTTTCTGACAGAAGGCTGGAATGTACGTTTACTCATGACAGTTATATATTAATATTTTTGTATTCTAAAAAGGGGGTGCAAAGATACAAAAAAAATCGCAATTATGCAAATTTTTCCGTATCTTTAACAGAAAAATTGCAAAAAAAAGTTAATTTATTTGTTCTTTTCTTTTATTTTCGTATCTTTGCACCTAAATATAAAACGCCACTTAATCGCTGTGAACCAATGATAACCATCACAAAAATATTCCACTACGAAATGGCACATGCCTTACATCGCTACGATGGCGCTTGTGCCAATATCCACGGACATTCGTACCGTTTGGAAGTTACCGTAACAGGTCCCGTCATCACCGACGCTATGAACCCCAAATGTGGGATGATCATAGATTTTGGAGATTTGAAACAGATTGTTCAGAACACCGTTTTGAATCAATTTGATCATGCGCTGGTGTTAAATTCGGCGATGGTTGTAGAGACGCACGGCCGTGCGTTTCTACAAAACCAATTCGGAAATATTATTTTTGTGGATTATCAGCCAACCAACGAAAATTTGTTGGTAGATTTTGCCCAACGTATTCAATCGGCTTTGCCGACAGATATTACTTTGGTTTGCTTGCGAATGTACGAAACTAATGCATCTTTTGCGGAATGGACTCCTAACCCATAAAAAAAAGAAATGCGTAAGCATTTCTTTTTTTTAATTACAAATCCATAAAAATTATGCACCTAACATCACACGGCGGAAGCCTGTAATCACAGTATCTCCCGCTTTGGATTTAACGTATTGCGCAACGGTTTGCTTATTGTCTTTGATGAATTCTTGGTTTACCAATGTGGATTCTTTGAAGAATTTGTTCAAGCGACCTTGTGCAATCATTTCGATTTTGTCTTCGGATTTGCCTTCTTGACGCGCTTGATCACGAGCCACGTCCAATTCGCGGTCGATTTCCTCTTGTGAAACTGCCGATTGGTCGAGAGCAACAGGCGCCATAGCGGCGGCTTGCATTGCCACATCATTGGCTGCTTCTTGCGGAATGTCGCCGTTGAACGAAACGATAGTCGCCAAGCGGTTTCCGTGGTGGTTGTAAGCAACCACTTTTGCATCTTCCAAACATTCGAATTGTGCCAATTCGATTTTTTCGCCGATTTTTCCAACGAGGTCGGTAACATGCTCTTCAACCGTGCGACCATCAGCCATTTTCATCGCTTTGGCTTCGTCCAAAGATTTCGGTTTATTTGTGATTGCCAAATCCGAAACGCTTTTTACAAACGCTTGGA
>JAIRRI010000070.1 GCA_031256055.1 Bacteroidales bacterium | reverse complement strand
GGGCGAACGCGTGGGTTCGCCCCTACATTCTCAATTCTCCATTTTCAATTCTTCATTCACCACATCATAAACATTCACCCCCAATGCCTCCTGCATCTGCTCTCTCAATGCAATCGGATTGAGATGTGCGCCTTCGGGCGAAGTGGGATTGGTGCAAACGGCAAGCAATTTGGCTTTTTGCAGAACGTTGATTTGTCCGCCGTTGCGTAGGAAATTATCGTAGGTTAGGGGTGTGATAAAGAGTTTAGTGAAATCGGTGATGATGAGATGGGTGTTGTGTTTTTTTTGGGCGTTTAGGGATTTGAAAAAATGGTCGGTAATCGCACCGGTGATATATATCCGTTGGGGCGTTGCGCGCAACGCCCGTACAGGTGCGTTGTCGTTATCGAACGTAAACACTGAATTCCCAATTTTCCCCCATTCCCTGTTCGTCGGATTTTCCACCCATATCCCATTTTCCAACGTTTGCAATTGTTTTTGCAAAACATCATCCGCTTGCTCCAAATCAATCAAACTGCAACGAAATCTTGTTCGGCGAATTAATTCCGGTAATTGTGGCGAACACGCTGCTCCCGTACATAAAATCATAGCATCCGTCACCGCAGGCGACGCCAAACTCATTCGCGAAAGCGCACCATCAACTAATGTTAATTCTACGCCATAGTTTGGCAATTCCATTAAAGTTGTTTGCAGCCAAGCGGAATCTGAAGGACCTGAAAGCACGACCTTTCCCGAACCTTTGGCTTGTGCGGTAATCAAACGTCCGAGGGCGGTTGAACGGTCGGAAACAGACAATATTTCTGTTGGAAATTCGCATTGCTCAAAATCTTGTTCCGAAGTTACAAATACCATGCCTTCGTGCAGTACAATTCTCGGTTTAGGCGTATCATACAAAATATCGCGTTCTTCACCGTCCACACCAATTGAGGTTAAAGCGATTTTTTTGCTTTCTTCCTGCAAACGACGAATGACATAGTTTAAACACGTGGTTTTGCCTGTGTTCTTTGCCATTCCAACGATTGAGACGCTGCGAAATTTTTGTATTTCTTTAATGAAGGGCATTTGTATATTTTAGTGGTTAATGGTTAGTGATTAATGATTAATAGTTTTTGCATCAATAATCACTAACCATTAATCATTCTACATAGTGGATTGTTTCATAAAAACTGGCAAAGCAAATATAACAACTCCAACTACAAAAATTGCAGTTAAAACGTAAGTTCCGACATTTATTTCGAAGAAAATAAATTGGTTCACGATTCTGATCAACCAAAATAAGGAACAGCCCAACAACACAATATGCCCCATTTTTGTGTTTCGCAATTCGTTTGGAAACACAAAGCAGACAGCTGATACAAAGAGGAAGACAAAAATGATTTGAACATTAAGAACTTCCATCACTGCCTTGTTAACAATGTCTAATTTTTTCAGTTCCTCAGCCCATTTGAACATTTTCCAAAATCCCATATGGAATACAGCGAATATTAAACTGTAAGCTCCACATAAATAAATTATTGTTTTCATTTTTTCGTTTTTTATGTTCCTTTCGGAACGGTTTATTTTTAGAGTTAAGAACTACAGGTTTCGCGATTGTAATATAAAATCTGCCAAATCACGCCAAATTTATCTTTCAGCATACCATATTTCTCGCTAAAGAATGTCTTTTGAAGTTCCATGTACACTTCGCCGCCGACTTTTAACTCGTTGAATATTCTTTCAACTTCTTGCATGTCTGCCATGCTCACGGTTGGATTAATGTTATTTCCAACAATCAACGGATGGCTGGATGGCATATCCATGAACATTACGGTTACTCCGCCAATCTGAACGTCGGCATACATTATTTTGTTTGTGTCTGCTTCCGGCACCGGATAATTTGGGTCAGGAGGCGCCTGTCCGTAAGTCATTAGGTTTTTCACTTCCGATTTGAAAACCTTCGCATAAAATTCCACCGCTTCGCGGCAATTCCCGTCAAAATTGACAAATAATTCTAATTGCATACTATTTTAATTTAAGTTTTTAATGTTTTTTGTTTGTTTTGAAGCATTATGAGTGCTTTTTGGGCTCTTGTTGTCCTTGTGGCTTGTTGTTTTGCTCCGCCAACCCAATCGCAATAACCTCGTTTATAACCATTTGAAAGGCTATAAAAGAATTCTTTAGCCTCGTTATCTTTTTGCATTTCAGCAATTAATTCTTCGGGTACAATGATTTCGCCTTTGCTTGTTTCCATAATTTTTGAGTTAAGAGTTAAGAATTATTCAACAGTTCTTCCACTTCTGAAAACTGACAACTTTTTATTTCGACAACTTCCTCTGCTTACGTTCCAAGTCGTGAGGCTCTAAGGCTAATTTCTGACCATGCATCAAACCGGCAACACCTTTGGATTGCGGAATGTGATCGCAATCTGTGCAATCACATACGGTTTCCGTATAATCCATAGGCTGTGTATAGGTTGTAATCACGCCTTCAAAATTTCGCAACACTGCTCTGTACGGACCTTGTGAAATCAAATACGTCGGCATCACAGGGATTTTTCCACCACCACCCGGCGCATCCACAACAAACGTCGGAACAGCATAACCTGATATATGTCCACGTAAATTCTCAATAATTTCAATACCCTCGGAAATTGGTGTACGGAAGTGCCCCAAACCTTGAGATAAATCGCATTGGTAAATGTAGTACGGACGCACTCGCATTTTCACCAATTCCAATACCAAACGCTTCATAATTTGCGAACAATCGTTTATTCCACGTAACAACACCGATTGATTACCCAACGGAATTCCTGCATCAGCCATACGTTCGCATGCAGCACGTGAGTCGGGCGTGATTTCGTTGGCGTGATTAAAGTGCGTATTCACCCAAACCGGATGGTATTTTTTCAACATATTGACCAATTCGGGCGTAATCCGTTGTGGGCAAACCACCGGCACGCGCGTTCCGACACGGATAATGTCAACGTGCGGAATAGCCCGTAGACGTTGAATAATATTTTCCAATTTCGCATCACTAATCAACAGCGCATCTCCTCCTGACAGCACCACATCACGCACTTGCGGCGTTTTGGCAATGTATTCGATACCCTTATCAATGCGATCCGACGTCGATTCGCAATCGGTCTGACCGGCGAAACGACGGCGCGTGCAATGACGGCAATACATCGCACATTGATCGGTTATCAAAAACAACACGCGATCCGGGTAACGGTGTGTCAATCCTGGTGTTGGCGAATCTTCATCTTCGTGCAAAGGGTCTTTTAAATCGCCTTCCGCATGATGTAGTTCGTGAATAGTGGGAATGGCTTGTTTTCGAATGGTGCATTCGGGATCTTCGGTATTAATTAAACTCAAATAATATGGCGTAATCGCCATTCGCAAGGTTTTTAATGACTCTCTAACTCCGTTTTCTTCTGCGGGGGTTAACATAATGTGCTCTTTCAGTTCGTCGAGTGTTTCGATACGATTTTTGACTTGCCATTTCCAGTCGTTCCATTGCTCATCTGTTGCGTTGGGGAACATGGTTTTGCGGTTTGATTTTGTGTTCATATTTGTAAAATTTTATGCGTATAATTCTGTAAAAATATTTTTTAATTTCTCGCTTTCGCGGAATAGTTGCAACGTCAATTCAGCATGACCTTTGGTGTAGCCATTGCCGACAATCATCGTTACATCGCTGCCCACGCCTTCTGCGCCCAAAGCGGCTTTCGTGAAACTTGTTGCCATTGAAAAGAAATAGACCACACCGTCGTTTTTGGTACACAAAATGCTGGTCATTTCCGTATCGGGAACGTTCACGTTGTTGATGGTTACATCGCAAAGTTTGCCGTCGGTTAGTTCTTCGATTTTTTGCAAAACTTCCACAGGTTTTGTGGCGTCCGCTGCAAATACAACATCGCAAAAACCGAGTTTCTGTAGGCGTTCCGCACTTTTTTCGCTGTATTCGATACCGATAACTTTTCCGTTTTTTCCTGCACATTTTTTGGCTTCATAACAACAAAGCATTCCGGATTTTCCGCCTGCACCGATAACAAGTACTGTGTCGCCTTCCTTCACCAATTTCGCTGTTTGCGCAGGTGCACCGGCAACATCTAATGCCGACAAAACCAAATTTTCAGGTAAATCCGCAGGGATTTTAGCATAAATTCCACTTTCAAACAAGATGGCTTTTCCGTCGATATCTACTTGGTCAATATCTTCGCGAATGTCTTTGATTTTATCAATCCTTAGCGGAGTCAGCGAAAGCGAAACTAATGTCGCGATTTTATCGCCTTCTTTCAAATCTATTTTTCCTTTGAGCGCATCGCCGATTTTTTCCACTGTGCCGAGCAACATACCGCCCGAACCGGTCACAGGATTGCGATGCTTGCCTTGTTTGGCAACGATATCCAACATGATTTCGCCGATTTTTTTCTTATCGCCACCGGCTTGCTCTTTGATTTGTGTGAAACTTGCCGAATCAATATTCAAGGTTTGCACATCAATCAAAATCTCGTTGTCGTAGATTTCGTCCATGTTGTTGTCTATTTTGTTTGCGGGCTGTGGTAGCACGCCTTTAGGTTCGATTACGCGGTGTAAGCCGTATTTGTTTCCTTGCTTCATTTTAGTTTGATAGTTTAATAGTTCGATAGTCTTATAGAATTGGTGCGGGGTTGCGGGGTACTGGGTGCGAGGTGGTCGTATTGTGCGAGAGTCAACGCAAACAGGTCGTTAAGTTCTATGCAGTTTTCAATTTCTTTTTGCATTTTTTGGGATAATTCGAAATGGTTTCCTGCTGTTGGAAAACACTCCAAATGAAGTTTTCTTGTATCATCGTGGTATTTCATCCACGCACTTGCACCCCAAGTTGTGGAAAAACTCCATTTATCTCGAAATTTCAACACACGGTTGGTATCATCGGAAAATGTAATCAACCATTTTTCGGCAATTTCGGTTTTCAGACGATCAAAATCAAAGTCTTTCGGCACATCAATTATAGACGAACACATTGCTTTAAATGTTGGTTTTTCGGTTTTGTTGCTTTCCAAATATTTCAATTTCGGAAACATAGAAAACAAGGAAAAAAACAAAATGGAATTTGATCCTATTGCTAAAGGAATTGTCACAACTATATTTTGAATTAAATCAACCTCGCGTCCTCGAAAATTATCAGCGACACAGCGCCACCAAACCATTAATGCCCATATGGTAAGAAAGATAAGCACACTAAAATAAATAAATTTTCTCATATTAAAAACTGAATTTACTTAATTGGATTTCAGCATTTTGATTTGTATGTTTTTTTCTTTTGCATAATGACCTATCGTTTCTTTGATTTTCTTTACGGTTGCGTATCCATACGAATATCCAAATCCTTCAGCCAAATGAAGTGCAGCCACTAGTAACCAACCGCTAAATAAAACCCAGCCTTTAGTTCTCGAACTTTCACTTTCTATTGCTGTAAAGAGATAGCTACAAACAAGCAATAAAAAAATTATTGCGCATACAACCCTAATGATTGATAGTTTTTTACTTTCTTCTTTTAATAAATTTATGTTTAGTTCCACAATTTTATTTTTTCATAACAAATTCCTTTAGCAAGGGGATTCCGCGTCAAGCGCGGAGTAACGGCTTTGTGGTATACCTCGTACCTTTTATCCTTCACCTTTTACCCAAACTCGCAACAACAAGCATTTCAAAATCTTTCGTAGTTAATTGATGTTCTCTCGAAAACTCGCCGAGTTTTGCGCCGAAAATATCTATGGGTTGATAACCTAATGATTTCAGCAACCAGGTTACTTCGCTCGGCATGTAATACCTTTCGTTGCATTCGAGCGTTTTTTTTACTCCGGAATCATCCTCAAATTCAAGAGTATTATAATCGCGCAAAGTCATGAAATCAAAACCTTTGCTTCTACAAACTGAGGTGCCATCCTCTTCTGTGGATGCATAAAATTCATTCACGGAATTAAATACCGGAAAAAGTCCATTCGGTAAGGTAAAGATCAATTTCGCACCAGATTTGAGTGATTTTGTAACGCTTTTGAGGATTTCAAAATTCATTTCATCGGTTTCCATTAACGAAAAACCGCCTTCGCAAATCATAATCGCAACATCAAATTCGCTATTAAAAGGCAGATTTCTTGCATCTTGACGTTGAAAATCGATAACCAAATTCTCCGCTTTTGCTTTCTTTCTTGCCCATTCCAATTGAGATTCCGACAAATCGACTCCAACTACATTGTATCCGCGTTTTGTCAGTTCAATTGCATGACGACCTGTTCCACAGCCAACATCCAGTATTTTTAAAGACTTGTTTGAATTGAATTCTTTTTCCAAAAAATCACATTCTCCGATGGTTCCTTGGGTAAAACTTTCGTTATCGTATTTTTGCCCGTAGTTTTCGAATAGGGCTTCGTACCATTGTTTTTTCATAGTTTTGTTTTATTTAACCACAGAGAACACGGAGAAACACAGAGGAAAAACGTTATAAATTCTTTGTATTCTCTGTGGTTGGTTTACTAAATTATTTTTTCAGCCCCAAAATCCTACGAGCCTCGTCGGGTGTAGCGATTTCGCGACCTAATTCTTTCGCCATGCGAACAACTTTTGCCACCGACTCACCATTAGATTTTGCCAAAACGCCTTTTTCGATATAGAGATTATCCTCAAAACCGACACGCACATGTCCACCCATAGCGATTGCCGCTGCTGCCAATGGAAATTCAGAACGCCCTACGCCGGTAGCTGTCCAAGTGGCATCGCTCGGAATATTTTGCACTAACCAACACAAATTCGGAATCGTCGCAGCCGTGCAACCCGGCACGCCTAACACGAAATTGATTTGCATCGGATGCCCCGGCATTTGACCTTTTTTAACCATGGCCAAAGCGGTATCCAAATGTCCCATTTCAAAACATTCGTATTCGGGTTTGATGTTGTTTTCCATCATGCGTTTTCCAAAATCGCGCATCATCGGCATGGTGTTTTCAAAAACTTCGTCGCCGAAATTGCAGGTGCCGCAATCTAAAGTAGCCATTTCTATTGGCAATTCTGTTGGTTGTAAACGTTCAGCTGCCGTCATTCCCACAGCACCGCCTGTCGATGGAATTAAAATCACATCGGGAATGACTTTCAAAATCGCGTCAATGCACTCTTTGAAACGCGCTTTGTCTTGCGTAGGCGTGCCATCATCTTTGCGAACGTGCAAGTGCACGATAGCCGCACCCGCATCATAAGCCGATTTCGCTTCTCTAACGATTTCTTCCACCGTGTAAGGCACGGCGGGATTTTGTTCTTTTGTCACTTCTGCGCCGCAGATGGCCGCAGTGATAATCAATTTTTCCATAGTTTTAAGTTTTGTTTATGCTTGCAATTTTTTTTATTGTTTCTGTATAGTTACGTGCTGTCCTGCATTGCACCAAACCGCAAGTTAGCCGCAGGCATTTTTCTTAATGTATTTTTTGTCTTTTCATAATTTTTTGTTTTAATTATCTCGAACGCACCGTAGTGAAAACCCGTTGTTTTTGAAGAACGCTCCCTGTGGGTTGATGTAACCATTCGCAGAAAAGATCAAGATACGTACACTCGTAGCGTCGTCTTCCGTCTGCGACCAGTAGTTCGCCCATAAACCCTGAGCAATCAAAGAGCCTCCAACACCAATGTTGCCACCATAGGCACCATCCCAACGATTGATATAGTTGTCAAGCGGAGTTTGTCCGGAATCAGCATTTACAAGTTGTTGAAAACGATTTTGTCCGTTACCACCCAAGACAATATCTAAATTGACAAAATCTTGTCTTGTAGGAACACGCCAAGGATGTGGACAAAATTTATCTTTGAGTTCATTTACAGCACGCCAAGAAAATAAATCACCTTTATAGTCGGGATTGGAACGACAGTCAATATTGAAAATCAAAGTCTGCCAAGTGCCACCATCGAAAGATGTTTTATGACTGCAACTGTCGGTTTGCACAGCATCAGACCAGATTTGCGTGATGCCGTTTCCCGAAATGGTCCAAACGCTGTCGGTAGCAAAAGAAACTTTGCCAAGATTAAATTGTTGTGCAAAACCGCCAAACGACAAGGTTAATGCGAAAAATGACATGAGAAGTTTTTTCATAATTTTATAGTTTTAATTGTTTGCTATGTTGTTCGCTGTTCGCGGCTAACGCCAGAGCGGCTTGGCGCAGGGGGGGGGGATTTCCACACTACCTTTCAATTTCGCACTTCAGCCCCCCCTTGCGCCAAACCGCCAGTTAGGCGCTGCCATTTAATTACTTTTACAACCAACTTTTCTCGCTTAAAAACAACTCCATATCTTTTACCAAATCTTCCGCAACAGGTTTCAATGTTGGAATTTTTTTGGAGTATTTCATTATCGTTTCTTTGAAAAACGGATAAAAATACTTACCCATAATTTTACGTTGCGAAGCCGTACTCCATTTTTTTAAAATCTTATTTCAAATTCTATCTCATCTCTTATCGGAATTCCGTATTCTCCAATAAGTGGTATATTAGGTGTTATTTTTCTTGATTCTACAATTGCATTTATATGAATATTTACTATGCAAAAACCTCTTTTTTGATAAAATTTAATAGCATTTATATTGTCATTTGTTGTTATTAACCATATTCTATTACATTTATTTTGTTTTGCAATATTAATGATTTTGTCAATTATTTTTGTTCCAATTCCTTTATTTTGATCAAAAGTTTCCATTAGAACAATTTCACATTCATTGTTTTTTATGTAATAAAGCCCTAATCCGATAATTTTTTTATTGTCATATGCCAATATTCCATCTAAATCTAGGGTTTTATGACATTTGCCTCTAGAAACAAAAAAATCGTATCCCCAACCCTTTATTATTTCAGAAAGGGCTTCATTGTCTTTTTCAGTTTTTACAATATAATCCATAATCATTCATTATACAATTTTAACACATACTATATTTACTTTCTATTATTTCTGAAAATTCTAAAAGTTCCTGCGCAATTTCCCAAACTTTTACAGAATTTGGGGCATCTGATTGTAATGTTATTCTTTTCATTTATAACTCATTCGTTTTATTCTTTTTTTTCGCTTCTCGGAAATTTTCTACTTCATTTTCCACTGCGCTTTCGGCGGTTGCGCCTAACGACCGGCGGCTTGGCGAAGTGGCGGTGTTTCTATTGCGGCAACGCTGTCCAGCGTGATGTTTTTTATCTCCGTGAAGTGTCAGCGGAGACAAGTAGCCATTGCGCCAAACCGCAAGTTAGGCGTTCGGCATGTCTAAATACTTTTCAAATTCAGGAAGATATAGTTCCCGTATTTTTTTGATTGTCTCTATGGTATGATACAATGTATTATCGTCAAAGATTTTCGGATTCCTTTCAATCCGCTTTGCTTGCAAATCAGCAACGAAAAGAGTTGTTAGTTTTAGTATTCTGCAACGGCTTTTAACTCGCTCTTTTAAGCATTTGTTATTAAGATAATTTTCAGCGATACAGGTATTGCAAATGGGATAAATATAGCAATTTATTAAGCAATATTCATCTATAAAATTTTCATCTTCAGCAAAATTCATCTTCATAATATTGGACAAATCTTCTTCTGAAAATGTCATTGGCGTAATATATGCACATGGATATTTTTTACCATCAACGTCAAAAAACATCACTCTATTTCCAACACCACACCGTCTGTGTTTTTTGTTTTTTTTAACCTCACAAAGAGCAAGATTTCTATCAAACAAATGGTTTTTCAGATTGTCGTTATTTAAGTAGAAATCAACCAGTTTTTTGAATTGTGGTGCCAATAGTTCTACATAGTTATCATTATTCCAATCAAAATCTCCTGCTGCCAAATTGGCACCATTTATTTTTTTGAATCCGCATGAATGAAGAAACTTTATATCTTTTGCAAAGCTAGGTAACGAATATTCAGAAACTGTCATTTTTACTCCTTGATTTGGCCAGTTTTTTATAAAAAAATCTAAGTCAATTTTGTCAAATGAATTGCAACGGTTGTGGTTCTGCGTTTCTCTTGTCCCATCAAGACTTAAGGCTAAGGTGAAATGTTCTTTATTAGCAATAAACCAGTTTTTCATTTCATCCGTAAGTAAAGTTCCATTGGTTGTGGCAAAAAAAGTATATTCAACCTTCCTCTTTTTTGAGCGAATGTATGCAAAAATTTCTTTAATTAAATCAAATTCCAACAAAGGTTCGCCACCAAAAAAACCGATTTCAATCCTATCTGTTTCATCATTTATATGATGAAATATCCTATCAACAACTGTTTTTGCTGTATCAAGTGTCATAGATAGGCTGTCACGGTGTTTCTGGTAGCAATAAACACAATTCAAGTTGCAACTATGTGTCAGACAAATTCTTATAAACCAAGAATTGTTCTTCTTATTAACATGTGAATAAGCCATCGTTTTCTTATCTGTTCAAGTTAATTATTGGTTACACTCCATCCAATGGTCGCAACCTCCTCCACGACAAGCACCATCTCCATCTTCAGCGATGTATAGATATTCACACTGTTTTCCAACTTCTAAAGGTATACTGTCTTGTATACTTTTTAATGCTTTCATTAATTTTTCAGTTAACATAAAAAATCCTCCTATATTAAATTTGTCCTGCTCTTACGGCTTTACAGGTCTTGCCCGTTTTTCAAGAGGTTTCAGCTCCTCATTTATTTATTTCGTTGTCGTCTACGCACTGTCGCCTGCTGCTGACGCCTAACTCTTAAATATACGCAAGATACGATTTTTTTATACTTGCAAAATATTTTTCTTTATGATTGTTTTCTAAATAATTATAAAATGTTTTTGTTGCGTTTTTTGTATTGTTTTTAGTGCGTAAATGCAAATTTGACAATACGAAAAACGCGTGTTATAACTTGTCCAACGGACTTACTATTCTTCTGATGCTATTGTTTGTTACATCGGTGTAAATCAACGTTGTTTTTAGATCTTTATGCCCCAACAATTCTTGAATGAAACGAATATCCGTTCCTTGCTCCAGTAAATGGGTTGCATAACTATGTCGCAGACTGTGAATGCCAACAGCTTTATTTACTCCCACTTTCCGCAAAGCATTTTTAAAAACTTGCTGTGCGCTGCGCATCGAATACTGACCGCCATTCTGTCCTTCAAAAAAATATTTTTTAGGGCGATATTCCTTGTAATATGTTCTTAATTGCTCTAATATGGATTGAGGTAAATTGACATATCGGTCTTTTTTTCCTTTTCCTTTCTCAATAAATACCTGCATGTTCTTGCTGTCAATGTCCGTGATTTTCAGATTAACAATCTCCGAAAGTCGTAATCCCATTCCATAGCACAATTTAAGCACTGTATTGTGTTTCAAATTAACGGTTGCCTCTAACATTTTTTTGATGTCGCTTTGATGAATGGTTTTCGGAAGTTTCGAGTGTTTGTTAGGTCGAGGGATGTTAACAAAAAATTTATCTCTGTGCAGTACTTGTTCAAAGTAAAATTTTAAGGCATTTAATCGACTGTGCAACGTGTTTTCTGTCAGTTTGAGACGCTCATGGCAATAAAGCATGTAGCTTCTGATTTTTTGCTCATCGCAACTATCTACATGCTTGTTCTTCAATGCAATCAAAAATTGTACAAACTCGTTCTTATAGGTTTTTATAGTGTTTTCACTATACCCCTTTAGTTTAAGCAATTCAACAATTTTTAAAATTGCATGATGGTTAATTGGATAAATATTGCTTAGCACAGTATAATTTTTAGTGTTCATTTACCCCCACCAACTAATCACTATTTATTTCCGTTGACAATTCTTCGGAACCACACACGTTCCGCTTGCTTTGCAAACCACAATAGGTTCGGCAAGAACATCCGCCGCAGAGGCCGAAATATCAGGACGCGGTACAATCACTTTCCGCGCTTCAAACGTCATTTTTCGAGACGAGTTTCCGATATTTGTAATTTCACCAACAGCTTCGATATAATCGCCTGCGTAGACAGGTGCTAAAAACTCAACATTGTCGTAAGCAACAAAAAGACCTTCGTCACCGTCGTTAATAATTAATAATTCGGTGGCAACATCGCCAAAAAGTTGCAACATTTTTGCACCGTCTACTAAATTTCCGCCGTAGTGTGCATCTGCACTGCTCATGCGGAGTCTGATCATTGAAGTTGTTTTCATTTTTTTGTCTATTTAAATATATTATCTACCATTATTGTATTTTCTTTCAAACTATACCTCATTTTTAGTCCTGTCTGAGAAATAACAGAAAACGCATCTATGTCATACAACGGAGCATATAACATAAATGTACATATATCTGCTGCTGTTATTAATGGATCATCAGTTATGTGAGTACGGGTCATTTCTTCAACTTTCATTCCTTCGGGAAGTACTCGAAATCGAGGCGGAAATTTTTGCCAACTCTCTATTTTTCCATCTAGGTCTGCAATAAAGATGTAATCATTTCCAAATGGAATTATATTAGGCAGTGATGTTCCTGTGATTATGTAAAATTTGTATTTATCTGCAAATGGAAGTAATACTCCATTTAGACCGTAGCCTTCCGAAGTTGTAATTTCATACTTGCCTTCTAATATATTTTTTGATATTTTATCTTGAACATCAATTAATATTTTTTCTTTTTCTGACAACTCTCTTTTTTCAATTTTTACAGATTTAGGATTTTCGAAATTATTCTCAAAAGTATATTCGGCAATACAAGTCTGTCGGCTTTCATCTAAAATTATTGTTTTGATTACTCCATTTTCCTCGTATGTAAAATAATCACCATATTCTGCTGCTACAATTGGATTTTTAAGTGCCAAATCACCTGCAACCCACGCTGATTTCTCATATTTATAAAGTAAATTACCTTCGTTCAAAATCTCACTTGTATCAATGGAGATAGTATTGCTGAGTTTTGAAGGGCCTTTACAAGTAATAAGTAGCAAACAGCAAATAGTTGCAAAAAATAGATTTTCTTTCATAAATTTATTATGATTCTTAACCACAGAGAACACAGAGAAACACAAAGAAAATTCTATAAAAACACACAAACTCCGTGTTCCTTTGTGTCCTTTGTGGTTAATTATTTTACTATAAAATCCACGAAAATATTCGGTGTATGCACACTTTCGGGCGAGAATGTGCCTGTCTCAACTAACTCGCCGACTTCTGCAATAACGATGTCGGCAGCAGTTGCCATCAGCGGATTCATATTTTGCGAAGTTCCTTTGTAGATGAGGTTTCCGCTTTTGTCGCCGAGCGATGCGCCGAGCAGTGCAACATCGGCACGCAATGGTTTTTCGAACAAAAATTCTTTGCCGTCAATCGTTAGTTTTTGCTTTCCATTTTCGACTAATGTGCCCAATCCTGTTGGCGTAAGCACACCTCCCAAACCTGCTCCTGCTGAACGAATGCGCTCCGCTAAAGTGCCTTGCGGAACAAACTCTACTTCGAGAGTCCCTGCGTTCATCAAGTCAATAGCAACAGGGTTTGTTCCGATGTGTGAAGCGATTAGTTTGCGCACTTGTCCGTTGGCAAGCAATTTGCCATACGCTTTGTCGGGAAATGCAGAATCGTTACAAATCAGCGTCAAATCTTTGACATCGCTTTGGCAGAGCAATTCTAAAATTTTTAAAGCACTTCCGTTTGCTAAAAATCCGCCAACCATCAGCGTCATTCCGTTTTTGATTTTCGATACCGCTTGTTCGGGTGTAAGTTGTTTATTCATATTATTTTGTTTGTTGGGATGTATGCAATACGTCCCGATAAAATTTACTCACGTTGTCTGCGTTGTCCGTCGCCTCGTTGTCTCTGTTCTCCACGTTGTTGTTGCATTTGTTGCCTGCGTTTTTGTTGTTCTTCTTTGACTACGTAGTACACCTCCATTTGATGTTCCTCCAAGAAAGGTAAAATTTCCTTTTCTCGTTTTTCTTCCAATTCGTCCATGAGCGCGCGAATGTCAAGAACTTCTTCGGTTTGTGCCAATTCCATAATTTGAATGCGAAGCAAAGTATATTTCAAATTGATTTCACCAATGGCTTGCTCTTGTTCTTTGTCGAGACCAAGACGTGTAGCCATTTCTCGAGTTTGTTGTTGCGTCATCCTGACCTGCATTTGCATTCGTTCTTCGGGAGTAAAATCGTAACGCAGGTTTTGAATAGGTTGTTGTGCAGAGCCATTAAAACTCAAAGCAACCGTCAAAACAATTAAGGAAAGAATAGTTTTCATGACAAAATATTTTAGGATTTTCAGAATGAATTCACAGCCTCAACCACCGCTTGTACCTCGTACATGGTCATCACCGGACTAATCGGTAAACTCAGCACTTCGCGATGAATTTGCTCGGTGATGGGAAGGTGCAATTTTGCCAATGGTGTGTTGGCATAACAGGCTTGTTTGTGAGGTGGGATAGGGTAGTGGATTTGGGTTTGAATGTTATGTTTGGTGAGATGGGCTTGCAGTTCGTCGCGTTGTTGGCAGCGGACAACAAACAAATGCCAAACGTGGCTTCGACCACGCTCAGCCACCGAAACTGGTCGTTGAGCGTAGTCGAAACGACCAGTAAGTGATGGTAAAATTATTTTTTCGTTTTGAATATGCCCACAATAATGCTCCGCGATGCCTTGTAAAATGGCTGTTTCGGAATCAACATAATCCAATTTTACGGAAAGGAATGCGGCTTGAATTTCATCCATTCGGCTGTTTACGCCTCGAAACGCATTGTGATTTTTTCTCTCGGATCCGTAGTTGCCAAGGGCTCTAATGGTTTTTGCAAGTTCTGGATTTTTTGTAATAATCGTTCCGCTATCCCCTAAAGCGCCCAAATTTTTCGCAGGATAAAAACTGAAACCCGCAGCGTCGCCAAGGTTTCCCGTGCGAATGCCGTTCCACGTTGCACCAATGGCTTGCGCATTATCTTCGATGATTTTGAGATTGTATTTTTTGGCAAGATGCTCGAGTTTTTCGCTCCAAACCACTTGTCCGTAAAGGTGTACAAGTAAAATAGCTTTGGTTTTTTCGGTGATTTTTTCCTCGATGAGGTCGATGTCGATGTTGTAAGTTTCGATATTTGGTTCAACTAAAATTGGTGTCAAGCGATTGTCGGAAATAGCGATTATCGTTGCAATGTAGGTGTTTGCAGGAACAATCACCTCATCACCTTCTTGCATTTCACCAAGTTCTACATAGCCTCTCAAAATCAATCGCAAAGCATCCAAACCATTGCCAACTGCAATGGTTTGCGAAGGCTCTACACCGATATAGTATGCTAATTTTTTTTCAAAATTTTCTGTTTCTTTACCGAGTAGATACCAGCCACTGTCGATTACGCGGGACGCCGCTGCTTTTAATTGTTCGGCGTATTGAGCGTTAATTTTTTGAAGGTCTAAAAATTGAATCATGGTTTATTTATTGCAAATCATGTAGAGACGCACGACCGTGTGTCTCTACGGAATTCATCATAATTTCGAACATATCCTGTAGGGTCGTATGGTTTTGACGCTAAAACCATACATACCGCACCTTCTGAAAAATCTGACATTTCACGCCAAATGTTACTACCAATATACAAACCTTGATTCGGTTTGTCGAGCATAAATGTTTGACGACTATGACCGTCATCTACTGTTACTGCGAGGCTTCCGTGAAGGGCAATCAACACTTGTTGCAAATCTTTGTGCGCATGACCTCCGCGTAATTCGCCTGTTGGCACTTCATAAAGCCAATACACTCGTTGAATATCGAAGGGAATTTCTTTGTGATTTTGAACCACACTCAAATTACCTCGATTATCGATGATTTTCGGAAGTTCGATAAGATACGGAAAGGTCATGTTTTACAAGTCATATAGCCTATTTTACGGCTCCGCCCCGTCACTCACAGAGCAACATTTTGGGCATACTGCAAAGTTACGAAAAAAAACTCAGAAAAACAAGTGAAAAGTAAGGGTTGCCGTGTTGAGGGAAATCGAGACATCCCATAGCAAGGGGATTACTCGACTGCGCTCGGAATGACGGTATTATCACTTCAACTCCCAAGCCTCAATATCCATCTCTTTTCCGCTTAAAATATTGAGATAACTTTTGTATCTTTGTGGATGAATATAATGTTCGGAAACGGCTGTCTTTACTGCACATCCTGGCTCATGCACATGCGTGCAATTGGAAAACTTACATTCGTGCAACAACGCTTTCATTTCGGGAAAATACAGTGCGACCTCATCTTTCGAGAAGTCGACCATACCAAATTCTTTGATGCCGGGCGTGTCAATAATAAAACCACCATTGCTCAAACGATGCATTTCTGCAAAAGTTGTGGTGTGTTTGCCTTTTTGATGATAACCGGAAATATCGCCGGTTTTGAGTTGTAATTTCGAGTCAATGGCGTTGATTAATGCCGATTTTCCAACGCCTGAATTTCCTGAAAAAAGAGAAGTTTTGCCTGCCAAACTATTTTTCAACTCCGCAACACCATCTCCGCGAAGAGCAGAAGTTACGCGACATTCATAGCCTATTGTTGTGTACATTTTCGTTGCCATTTCGAGGAGTTTCATGGACTCTTCATCGTAAATATCTACCTTGTTGAAAATGATTGTTGCAGGAATAAAATAGGCTTCGGCAGTAACCAAAAATCTGTCGATAAATCCAAATGGAGTTCGAGGCTGAAACAGGCTGACCACAAGGAAAGCACGGTCAATATTCGTTGCAATAATTTGACTTTGATGCGACAAATTTATAGATCGTCGAATGATGCAATTTTTACGCTCGTGAATGTTCGAAATCAAGCCCGTTTTTCCATCGGGAAGCAACTCAAAATCTACTACATCGCCAACCGCAATTGGGTTGGTAGTTTTGATGCCTTTGATGCGAAAATTGCCTTTGATTTTGCACTCAAAACTCTTGCCGTCCGCGGTTTCTACGCGATAGTTGCTGCCTGTTGTGATATGTACTACGCCTTGCATAAATAGGATTTGCTTTCGGGTCCGCAGTTGAACAAAAGGTCGAAACTGCTTAAATTTTGGATGAAATTTTGATTGCTGAAAACTTGTTGATAGTTTTTGAATTGATAATTGATAATTGATAATTGATAATTAGGCTTCGCCTCATTGCTAAGGGCGTTAGCAACATTGTCAATTATCAATTGTCCATTATCAATTTGCATTTTGCGAAGGAGAAAATTAAGAATTTCCGAGTTAAAATCCACTAAAAAACCATACCGTTTTTCATAAAAACCATTCAATTCATCTTGGTAATACAAAAAATACGGCGAATTGTTGTAAGATGCTTGAAGGCTACGCCAATGCTGACGTTGCCAGTTTTCGGCATAATCAATTTTTACATCTTTTATCCTCCTGGAGTGTGTTGATTTTTTATCAATCGGAATGGATAATTTTTGCACACCTTGCGACGTTAAAATTTCGCAACGATTTCGGAATGTTTGACGAACGTATGGTTCTTCAACATTAATGCAAAACTGCTCTGAATGAGCGATTGCGGAGATATAGGTGATGTTTGGCGCGTATGCCGTTGGTAGATATAGCGTCGTCATTCCGAGCGTAGTCGGGGAATCCCCTAGCAATGGGATGTCTCGGCTACGCTCGACATGACGGTGTGAATTCTCCATTAATATTGAAATGTTCCGTACTCGGATTTTATCGTTAACGCCTTGTTTGGTGCGGTTTCGCAATGTCCGATGATTTGTGCATCAATGTTAAAATATTGAGTAATTTTGATGATATCAGACGCAATTTTTTCTTTTGTAAAAACTTCAAAACGATGCCCCATGTTGAATGTTTTGTACATCTCTTTCCAAGACATATTCGACTCGCTTTGAATCATCGAAAACACAGATGGAATGGTGAAAAGATGATCTTTTACAATGTGTAAATCATTAACAAAATTCAAGCATTTGGTTTGTCCGCCGTCACTGCAATGCACCAAACCGTGAATAGACGGGCGAAAGTTTTCCAAAATTGCTTTTATCACCGGAAGGTAAGTTTGTAAAGGCGAAAGAAGATGTTGCTCGTGTGATGCCAAACCGATAATCACGTCTTTGTCTTGAATGCGGTCGTTGGCAATGATTTCTCCTTGACGAATGCGCACCGCTGTAGTGGTATCAACAGTTACGGATTGCACCAAATCTCCGACATTAGTAACTTTTTCGCCTCCAAAACGAATATTGATATGTTGCGAACGAAGTTCTTCTAAATACGCTTCCATTCCGGAAACGATCGTGTTAATAACCTCTTCGGGAATATGGTTTTGATTGCGATTAATTGTTGAAGAAAGAAGAATATTGGTTGTGATACCCGAGCAAATCAAATCGTCAAGATTCATTACAACGGCGTCTTGAGCGAGATTTTTCCACACATTGAAATCGCCGGTTTCTTTCCAATGGTGGTGGGCTAAAATGGACTTTGAGCCGACACCATTAGTGTGCATCACATTTACGGTAGGCTTGGAAAATAGGAACTTTGCGAAGTCGCCGAATACATCGGGAACAATTTTGCAAAATGCTTTTGGGAATAAACCTTTGTCTTGACCGGCGTTTCTTACATCGTTTTTTGACGCAGAAACGCCACACTGCTCGTTTTTGGTGGTGCTTTCCATAATGTTTTGGGTTTGATTTTTTGCAAAG
>JAIRRI010000055.1 GCA_031256055.1 Bacteroidales bacterium | reverse complement strand
CCGTGGCTTTCGTATTCGTCAAACGAACCGCTATTCGGACAAGAATATCAACTCAAATTATTTTACACACCCAACTCGCGACTATCGGGTTATGCGCACTATCGCTACAAAACCCGACAAAGTGTAACTTCAAATACCGATGTCATCAATGATTTTGGAATGCTATCCAAACAAAGTTTACGCTTGCATTTCGACTATAAAATTTCCGAAACGATGATATTGAAAAATCGTTTGGAATATGGTTTTTCAAACAAACAAAAAGGGTTTTTGATGTATCAAGACTTGCAATGTAAATTTCGGACCCCCCCAATGTCTATAGTGTTTCGATATGCTATTTACGATACCGATAACTACGATATGCGAATTTTCGTTTATGAAAATGACGTGCTGTATGGTTCAACGTTGCAGAGTTACTACTATAAAGGCAGTCGTTTTTTTGTGTTATTGCAATATCAGCCTGTTCGAAAACTTACGTTTTGGGTAAAATATTCCAATACAAACATTGCCGATAGACACACAATTGGTAGCGGATTAGAGGAAACTTCGGGAAGGGATAGAGCAGAAATTAGAGTTCAAATGCGGTGGAAATTTTGATTGGAATACCCTTATATTCCAAGCGTAAAACCCATAACTAAAGCACTGCCTTGAAATTTCGGGACATCCCGCATTTCGAATTTTCCGAGTTGCCATTTACTGTTGTGAAAAGGTTGTTCCCATTTGATGAATGCTGAAAAACTCGGGGTTCTTCGTCTTCGATTTGATGGAGGATCTAAGTCAAAATCAAATATCAAACCAAACTCGCTCCCCACATACCATTGTGCCAAATCGAACGATTTAAAGTCCGTTTCAAACACCTGTGTGATACTATTCACATTACCGATTGAACGCATATCCGAATATTTCAATTGATGTGATCCATAAGTAAAACCTACAAATGGAGACATTCGAAATATCTCATTATCAATTATTGCGTATGCAAACTTTAAACTTGTTTGGATTTGAGTCCAATCTCGATTTATATTGTTTTTTTCGCGATTTGAACCTCGAAAAGTGGCTTCTAATTCCCAAAACCAGCGTTTGCTTTCAGTGAAATGAAAACCGGTTAAAATTTTCACCCCATATAAAGCATTTGGTGTTTTCATATCAAAATGCTCAGACATAAAGTCTGAAAACTCGCTATTACCAACGAGTACAGGAAAATCAAAACCAAAAGCCAAACGATAATTCGATTTTTGATTTGGAGTGTTTGTTGTGTTTTCGGTTTGAGCCGCCGTTGCGCTGAAACATACCGCTAATATAAGGATTAACGATACAAGAATTTGTGTGTTTTTCATAATGATTTGTTTTTGTGTTATTATTATGAATGCAAAGATACGAAAAAAAAAACGATTTTTCTTGCAAAAATCGTTTTTTTTTTTTGTAAATCAGCAAGTTACAAATATTTGTTCGAAAAAACATGTATTTTTACGGCTTTTGTTGAAAACTTAAGTTTTTCTAAAAAATATTATAAAACATTAAGTTATTAATTCACAATATATTGATGAAATTAAAATGGGATTTTATGTAATTTTTTGGAAAGTTATTAACAATTTTTGGGAAAAATTG
This sequence comes from Bacteroidales bacterium, assembly GCA_031256055.1. Classification (GTDB taxonomy): domain Bacteria; phylum Bacteroidota; class Bacteroidia; order Bacteroidales; family P3; genus WRKV01. The sequence continues at coordinate 1,847 of JAIRRI010000055.1, read as the reverse complement.
GGAAGTTTCATTTTTTTTTTGTAACTTTGTGGCGTAAAACTGAAAATCGAATTGAGATGAGCATATTAATCGGCAAAGAATACTGTAAAGTAGATGCTAACGGACGTTTCAAATTTCCGTCGGCACATAAGAAATTATTATCCGCAGTTCTTGAGGAAGGTTTTATCATTCGCGAAAGCGTATTTGACACTTGTTTGGAACTTTGGCCCCGTAAAGAATTCGAACGCGAAACTGGCGAAATCATCAGCAAACTCAACCCTTATAACCCGCAAGATCGTTTGATTATCCGCAAACTTTCTGAAGGAAATCCCGTTGAATTAGATGCCAACGACAGAATTCTAATTCCGAACGATCAAAAAAAATCCAAGAAAATTGATAAAGATATTGTGCTTATTCCGAAAGTTAATTTGATTGAAATTTGGGATGTTTCGGCGTATGAAGCACTCAGCAAATTGACTACAGACCTTGCTACATTGATTAGCGAGCGTCTTGGAGGAATTAAAAATGAGGAATAAAATGATTAATGGTTAATGATAAATGATTAAAAAAATCACCATTAACCATTAATCACTAACCATTAACCAGTTAAAAATGTACCACACTCCCGTCCTATTAAATGAAAGTATCAACGGCTTGAACCTCAAAGAAAACGGGGTTTATGTTGATGTTACATTCGGAGGGGGCGGACATTCAAAGAAAATTTTAGAACAGTTGAAAGGCGGTCGTTTATTAGGTTTTGATCAAGACGAGGATGCGCAAAAAAATGTAATTGACGATTCGAGATTTCAACTCATTCCGCAAAATTTTAAATATGCAAGAAACTTTTTGCAACTTTACAATGCGCTTCCGATTGATGGACTGCTTGCAGATTTGGGCGTTTCGTCACATCAGTTCGATGTTGCCGAACGCGGTTTTTCGTTTCGATTTGATGCGCCTTTGGATTTGCGAATGGATGTGAAAAATCCGCTAACCGCAGCATTAATCCTTTCGAACTATGATGAAAGTCAACTTGCAGATTTGTTTTTTTATTACGGTGAATTGCGAAACGCTCGAAAAATTGCCAATGTTTTAGTTCGAGCAAGAACTGAAAAACCAATCCAAACAACAGGTGATTTGAAAAATACTTTAACGCCGTTTTTTCCGAAAAATCAAGAACATAAATTTTTATCAATGGTTTTCCAAGCCTTGCGAATAGAGGTCAATCAGGAAATGGAAGCGTTGAAAATTTTATTGCAACAATCGGTAGATATGTTGAACGTTGGCGGACGTTTGGTGGTGATTTCCTACCATTCGTTGGAGGATCGTTTGGTGAAAAATTTTATGAAAACAGGCAATTTGAATGGCGAAGTGGTGAAAGATTTTTACGGAAATATTCAAACGCCGTTTCGCTTAATCACGCGAAAAGCCATCGTTCCAAGCGAAGCAGAAATTTTAGAAAATAATCGTGCACGCAGTGCAAAACTCAGAATTGCAGAAAAAATCTAATGGGAAATGAATTCAAAATACGACACATTTTAGATGGCTCCATCATCACGCAGGACAAGGTTTTGCAACGGTGGCCATACGTGATTTTTTTGGTTTGTTTAGCCATTTTATTAATTGCAAATAACTACGTTTCCGAAAAAATTGTTCGTGAAACAAATGCCCTAAACAGAGAATTAAAAGAACTTCAAACCGAGCATTTGGCAACACTTTCGGAATATTTGAGAAAAAGTCAGCAGACGGAAATTGAAAGAAAATTAGAACCTGTGGGCATAAAGCCTTCTACTGTACCACCTAAAAGAATCAAGGTGAAGGGTAAACGGTAAACGGTTAAAGGTAAAAAAACCTTTCACCCTTGACCTTTA